>PLFY01000086.1:0-10994 GCA_003138365.1 Acidobacteriaceae bacterium | reverse complement strand
GTCGAATTTTGCAAGTAGCTCAACCGGCCATTTATACAGCTTTAAAGCCCGAACTTGATGAGTACGACCGACAAAAGTATGTCTTTGTCGAAGCAGAACTGCGCGGCTCCAAAGGATTCTATACGGGGCAAGTCTCCGACTATTCGCTTTCCAAAGACGAGGATCCACACAAGCTGGTGTTGCTGCGAAACACAAGGTACCGCTCAGATGATTCCACTGATTACGGGCCGGTGACTCCAGGCGAGACTGTGCTCATTGATCTGGCCGATGTGTTGATTTTGCGCATCCAGCAGGTACCAAAGGGCTGAATTGAGCCTCCGAATCGTCAGTCACAATGCGTGAATCAAACACCTCAAAACCTATTCACTCGCATCGCCGTCGTTATCCCCACACCGCTGCGCCTCTAAAGGGCCGGTCAGGACGCCGTAGAAGTGCTCACCGCCCCCTGCCAACTGAGGCCATATTCGCTCGCCGCTGATCATTCGAGTTACACCTCCAGGATGCGTTTCCGCAAGCACTGCAGAAAACTCTTTACACCCAAGCTATCCACACGGCATAATCGCCAAGTCTCAGAACGCCGCTCTTCCCCCAGTTTCCCCTGCCTCTCCCATTGCGCGCGTCCTTTGACTAAATCAAGGAGGAACGTGTACATGAATAAGTTCACCCCCATTTTGTTGGGATTGTCCCTCGCGGTGGCAGGCAGTTCGATCGCCGCGGCGCAGCAAACTGCTTCGATGCCCAAGGTTTTGCAGATCACCCGCGAATTCATCAAGCCTTACAAGTCCGGCGCGGCGCACGACAAGACCGAAAGCGCCTTTATCACGGCCATGACCAAGGCCAAGTTCCCCGCCTATTACCTCGGCCTGGATTCGCTCTCCGGCAAGTCCCGCGCCTTGTTCCTCACCGGGTATGACTCGTTTGCGGATTGGGAAAAGGACAACACGCTCGTCGACAAGAACCCGGCGCTCGCGGCCGAGTTGGAGCGCGCAAGTATTGCGGATGGCGAGCTGCTGGATGAAGTCGACTCTGGGGTCTTCGTTTACAGCGAAGACCTGAGTTACCGGCCGCATGCAGACATATCGCACGCGCGATACATGGAGGTCACGGAATTCCACATCCGCCTGGGCCACGATGGCGATTGGCATAAACTGACGAAGATGTACAGAGATGCGCAGGAGAAGGCCGGAACCAGTGCGCACTGGGCCTCCTATCAGGCAGCCTATGGGGCCAACGACGGTACCTACCTTTCAATCAGCGCGGAAAAGTCGATGGCAGATATCGATACGGGCTACGGTGATGACAGCAAGAAGTTCATGGCTGCCCTGGGCGAAGACGGCATGAAGCAGCTCGATAAGCTCTATGGCGAGACGGTCGAGAGCGCAAACTCTCAGTTGTTCTCCATCAACCCAAAACAAAGCTATGTGAGCCCCGACATGATCAAGGCCGACCCCGAGTTCTGGAAGCCGAAGCCCGCCGCAAAGCCCGCCGCAGTTCCCGCTGCCCCGGAAAAGAAGACTCCGTAGTCTTCTCCCTCCCCCAGGGTTAACTGTTCAACTCTGGCAGTTCAACAACGGCTCCGGCATCCCCGGAGCCGTTCCTCTTGCCAACCAATGCATTTCCTAAATCCATTCGACACCGATCATCATCTATAGATTGCAAGCGAGGAACCGGACGCATGACCATCTTTATCCCCACACCATTGCGCCTCTACGCAGGCGGCCAGGATGCCGTTGAAATCCATGCGGCCACTGTCGCCGAAGCTCTCAAGGCGCTCACCCAATCCCATCCCGATCTGCGTAAGCACCTCTTCACCCCCGAGGGCAAGCTGCGCGCTTTTGTTAACCTGTACTTGAATGACGAAGACGTGCGCTACCTCCCCGCCAAGGAGGGCACCGCCGTCGCCGCCGCCGATACGCTCTCCATCATCCCCTCCATAGCTGGGGGGCTCGCCGTCCAGGCGATCGCCTGCGACAGATAGGATCGAACCTGTTCACTGTCCACTGTTCACTGTCCACTGTTCACTGTCCACTGAGAAGAAATCATGACCTCCATCGCTGAACCCGCCTCGCTCCCCGAACTCACCACCGACGACCTTTCACGCTATTCGCGTCACCTCATCCTGCCCGAAGTAGGCATGGAGGGCCAGCAGAAGCTGAAAGCCGCGCGCGTGCTATGCGTCGGAACCGGCGGTCTCGGCTCGCCTTTGGCCTTGTACCTCACCGCCGCCGGCATCGGCACCCTTGGCCTGGTCGACTTCGACGTCGTCGACGCCAGCAACTTGCAGCGCCAGATCATTCACTCCACCAAAGACATTGGCCGCAAAAAGCTCGACTCCGCCGCCGAAAAGCTTATCGCCCTCAACCCCTCCATCAACATCGTCAAGCACGACACCATGCTCTCCAGCGCCAATGCCCTTGACATCATCAAGGACTACGACATCGTCGCCGACGGCACAGACAACTTCCCCACCCGCTATCTGGTCAACGACGCCTGCGTTCTGCTCGGCAAACCCAACGCCTACGGCTCCATCTTCCGCTTTGAAGGCCAGGCCAGCGTCTTTGCCACCGAGTCGGGACCCTGCTATCGCTGCCTCTACCCCGAGCCGCCGCCGCCCGGCCTCGTGCCCAGTTGCGCCGAAGGCGGAGTCCTCGGCATTCTCCCCGGTCTAGTCGGCGTCATCCAGGCCACTGAGGTCATCAAGCTGATCCTCGGCAAGGGTGACTCCCTCATCGGCCGCCTGCTCCTGGTCGACGCCCTCAACATGCGCTTCCGTGAACTCAAGCTGCGCAAGAATCCCGAGTGCCCGGTCTGCGGCGAACACCCCACCGTCACTCAACTTATCGACTACCAGCAGTTCTGCGGCATACTCCCCGAGCCAACTCCAGCGTCCAGTCAGGAGCCACCAGTGAAGAACGGCATTCCCCAACTCACCGTCAAAGAGCTCAAGCGGCGCATCGACGCTGGCGAAGACGTCTTCATCCTCGACGTCCGCGAGCCCTACGAGTACCAGATTGCCCAGATCGGCGGAAAGCTCATCCCGCAAAACGATGTGCCCAATCGCCTGGCCGAGATCGACCGCGACCGCGAAGTCATTGTCCAGTGCCGCTCGGGCGCTCGCAGCCAGCGCATTGCCGAGTTCCTCAAGCAGGCCGGCTACCCAAGAGTCGTCAACCTCGCCGGCGGCATCCTAGCCTGGGCCGACGAAATCGATCCCAAGGTGCAAAAATACTGACGAAGAGAGACATTCGTGGTTCCGGATCAGTCCAAAAATGAGGCTAAGGTTGACAGATTCGGAACTCCACACTTCGGCAACACTGCCACGCCGCCGCTGGCGAATCGCCTGGCTGCTCGGCCTCGGTGTCCTCGTCAATTACTTCGATCGCGTCAACCTTTCCGTTTCGCACACAGCTCTCTATGCCGCATTCGGAATTTCCAATATTACCTTCGGCTATCTTTCCGGGGCCTATAACTGGACATACGCGCTCTGCCAATTGCCCATAGGCGTCCTGCTCGATAAGCTGGGCGTCCGGCGCATTGGGCGGATCAGCACATTCATTTGGAGCCTCGCTTCCTTCGGCGCGGCAATCTCGCCGGGAATTGGCGGATTGTTCGCTGCCAGATTGGCGCTCGGTGTGGGAGAAGCACCTACCTTCCCGGCCAATGCAAAGGCAATTGGCCTCTGGTTTCCGGGAAAGGAACGCAGCTTCGCTACCTCCATCTTCGACGCGGCCGCCAAATTCGCCTCGGCCATCGGCGTTCCCTTCATCGGAATCGTGTTGATTGGTCTCGGTTGGCGCTGGAGCTTCGCCCTCACCGGCCTCGTAAGCTTCGCTTACTTCGTGATCTTCTGGCGAGTCTATCGCGATCCCGACGATGACCCCAGGCTTGGTCGCCTGGAGCGCGAATACATTGAAGAGGAAGTTATCGGCTCCGGAGCAGGGGACCGCCTGCCCGCGAAACCAGCGTCGCTTGGCTATCTCTTGAGCCAACGCAAGGTGATTGGCCTGGCCATTGGCTTTGGCTCTTATAACTACGTCTTTTACCTGTTGCTCACCTGGCTGCCGAGCTATCTGTCTTTTGCGCTCCACATCGACCTTCTCCATTCGTTTCTTTACACCAGCGTCCCATGGCTCGTTGCATCTGCGGCTGACCTTCTGGTGGGGGGATTGCTGGTGGATTGGTTGATTGAGCGAGGCTGGGATGCGAGCCGGGTCCGCCAGGTCGTGCTGGTCGCCGGCACGGTTTGCGGCCTCGGCATCTTTGGAGCGGCCAACACGCACAGCGCACAGCAGGCTCTCATCTGGATCAGCATCTCCATCGGCGGACTTTCCGCCGCGGCGCCGGTCGGATGGTCGATTCCCTCGCTCATTGCGCACAGAAACGACGTCGGAAAAGTCGGCGGCATCATGAATTTCTCAAGTCAGATCTCCGGAATCGCGGCCCCCATCCTCACCGGGTACCTGGTGTCGGCGCACGAGTCCTTCGTGTGGGCGTTTTCAGTGCCCGCAATCTATCTGGTAATCGGTGTCGCCGCATATGTGTTTCTGCTGGGCAGGATTGAGCCGTTCAGCCCGGCTCCAGACCTTCTTGATGCTGTACTCTGATCGGTGAACTCTTTCGTCCCGGCCGGATAACATGGAGATCGAATGAAGGCGCTATTACTCTCCGCGTATAAGCAACTCGACATAGTGGATATGCCCGTGCCAAAACCCGCCGAAGATGAGTTGCTCATCCGCATCAAGGCCTGCGGCATCTGCGGAAGCGACGTCCATGGATACGATGGCAGTACGGGCCGCCGCCTTCCTCCTATCGTGATGGGCCACGAGGCCGCTGGAATCGTTGCATCCGTGGGCGCCGCGGTGTCGACGTTCCATCCAGGCGACCGCGTCACCTTCGATTCAACCGTCTACTGCGGCAAGTGCTTCTTCTGTCTGCGCGGCCAGGTCAATCTCTGCGATGACCGCGAAGTGATTGGAGTTTCAACGCCGGCCTTTCGGCGCATGGGCGCATTTGCGGAGTTTGTTACCGTACCCGCCCGAATCGCTTACCCGTTGCCGGATAACATGCCCTTCCCGCACGCGGCGATGATTGAAGCTGTCTCCGTCGCCGTTCATGCCGTTTCCTTAACTCCAATTGCGCTCGACGATACGGTCGTAGTCGTAGGCGCCGGCATGATTGGCTTGCTCACGTTGCAGGCAGTGCGGCTGGCAGGCGCCGGCAGAATCTTCGTCGTCGATGTGGATGACACCCGCCTCGAACTCGCGCGCAGCCTCGGTGCAACCCACACACTCAACTCCCGCAGCGCCGATGTTACCCCGCGGATCATCGAGCAGACCATGGGACGCGGCGCCGACGCGGCCCTCGAGTGTGTCGGCTCCACCATTCCCGTCAAGCTGGCCCTCGATAGTGTAAGAAAAGGCGGCACTGTAACTCTGGTCGGTAACATCGCACCGACCATCGAGCTCGGTCTGCAATCGACAGTCACCCGCCAGATTCGCCTGCAAGGCTCCTGCGCGTCTTCGGGTGAGTATCCCGCATGTATCTCGATGATCGCGCGCGGCGTCATTCATGTGGAACCGCTGATTTCAGCCGTTGCCCCTCTTGAGGATGGGCCTTCATGGTTCCATCGCTTATATGAACGCGAGCCCGGCCTACTCAAAGTTGTTCTCGAGCCCTGAAGATAGACCCAAGAGGACTTTCAATGAATCACTGAGACCGACGGGCTTTGAAAGGGCACGGCTTCAGCCGTGCCGCAAGTGCCCGAAAATGAGAGTGGGCTTTAGCCCCTGAGGGAACGTCTGCTCCCCAAGAAGGACTTTTCAACGAATCCAAAGGACACGCTTCAGATGAAAGACTCGTTATTCGACTTATCCGGAAAAGTAGCACTCGTAACCGGCACCAGCCGCGGCCTCGGCCAGTATTTTGCCCGCGCACTTGCCAAGGCGGGCGCTGACCTGGCCATCACCAGCCGGGACAAGAACTCACTCTCCAAGTTTGCCGGTGAGATTCACGCTCTCGGCCGGCGCACCTTCTCCGCGGAACTCGATGTGCGCGACCATTCCAGCATCCAGAGGGCTATCGCCGCCATTGAAGATCACTTCGGCAAAATCGACATCCTCGTCAACAATGCCGGCTGCAACATTCGCAAACCCGCCCTTGACGTCACCTGGGACGACTGGAACACCATCCTCGACACCAACCTGCGCGGCTCATTCTTTGTCGCCCAGGCTGTGGCGCGTGGCATGATCCAGCGCGGCTACGGCCGCATCATCAATATCGGGTCAGTAACCAGCGTCTCCGGATTCGCAGGCCTCGCGCCCTACGGCGCCAGCCGGGGCGGCATAAAGCAGCTCACCATGAGTCTTGCCGATGACTGGGGCAGCCATGGAGTTACCGTGAATTGCCTCGCACCGGGCTGGTTCAAAACGCAGCAGAATCGCGTTCTCTATGACAATGCCGCATGGGTCGAATATATCTCCGATCGCATTCCAGTCAAGCGCCCCGGCCTGCCCGACGATCTTGACGGAGCCATCGTCTTTCTAGCCTCGGAGTCAAGCCGCTACATCACCGGTCAAACACTTCTGGTAGACGGAGGCATCTCCACCGGAGCCACCAAGGCAACCGTCTAAGTCTCTGCCCTCAAATCGTCGAAGGGTGTTGTCTTTGATTCCGGTCAACAAAGACCTCAGTGCGTCATCTCCGCCGCTGTCGCCCGCGGCGTTTCCCCCGGCTTCCCGTTCTCCTCCACCTTGCCGAAGATCATCTTCCCGCTCGCGGTTTGCAGCACGCTGGTCACGGTAATCTCCACGGCCTTGCCGATCAGCCGCCGCGCATGATCCACCACCACCATGGTCCCGTCGTCCAGGTAGCCCACACCCTGGTTGAACTCCTTGCCTTCCTTCAGGATGAGCACATTCATCTTTTCGCCGGGAAGCACCACCGGCTTCAGAGCGTTGGCAAGGTCGTTGATGTTCAGCACGTCCACGTGGTGCAGGTGGGCCACTTTGTTCAGGTTGAAGTCGTTGGTCACCACCTTGGCCTCCCACTTCTTGGCCAGCTCCAGCAGCTTCAAGTCCACCTCGCGGATCGACGGAAAGTCGTCGGGAACAATCTGCACCTGGATGTTGGTGTTCGACTGCATCTTCTGCAGCATGTCCAGGCCGCGGCGACCCCTCTGGCGCTTTGACCCGTCGGTCGAGTCGGCCACAGTCTGCAGCTCGCGCAACACGAACTCCGGAACCACCATCATTCCGTCGATGAAGCCCGCTTCGGCAATGTCCGCAATGCGCCCGTCGATGATCACGCTGGTGTCCAGCACCTTGGCGCTCCGCCGCGTCGGCCGTTCGCCGCTGAAGACCGTCCCCAGCGCCGCCGGATTCAGCAGGTCGCCCTTGTTGGCTCCCACCAGCAGACCCACATACGTCATCAGCAGCAGCACAAAAATCTGCAACACCGCCGAAGTCGCGCCGGATAACGGCGCGCTCCGCAGCACCAGGCAGAACAGCGCCGCGCCAAAGATCCCCAACACGCTTCCGGCTACCGCGCCGATCAGCCGCCGCAGGCTGAGCGCCCGCACCCGAAGCTCAAAGACGATGACCGCGCCGGCTGCTCCCGCGCCCACACTCGCACTCACCCACCCTGTCAGGCCGAATGGATGAAGAAAATAGCAGACCCCGCCAAGAAGGGCCACAAAAAGAAGACGAAGCAGAATTAGATCCATAAAAGGCGAACTCCCGCTGGCTGGAGGAAAAAACCCACAGCCTCGGTACAAGTGGCGAGTATGCTCACCTTTGTGTGCAGTCGTCAAGGGGAGGAGAGCAGGGAACAGGGATCAGGGAACAGGGAACAGTGTGGCTGCGACTATCGATGCGGTCGCAGTTCTCCGATTTATTGGCCAGGAAAAGGGGATTGATTCCTAAAAATTACTGGCGGTTTTCCTGTTCCCTGATCCCTGATCCCTGTTCCTTGCTTTTCTCACGACGCCGCCGCAAACTCCTCCACCGGCGCCAGCCGCAGTGAGCCCTTCCGCGGTCCGCGCTTGCGAGCGCTCATCACTTTGATCCGTTCCAGCAGTTCCTGCGCCGAGCAGTTCTTCTTGGCCAGCAACGCGTCAGAAGCGTAGATCTCGCCGCCCATTCTCTGCGGATCCCCAAGTAGAATCATGGGGATATGCGGTGCAATCTGCTTCAACCGGCCCACCAGTTGATTCCCGTTCATCTGCGGCATCGCATAGTCGGCCAGCACCAGGTCAACTTGCGTTCCGGCAAAAATGCCGATCGCCTCCTGCCCGGTGCAGGCTGAAACTACCCGGTATCCGTTAGTTGCCAGCATGAACTTGAGTACGGAAAGCTCTTGTTCATTGTCGTCTACGCAGAGAATTACCTTCTTTGGCCGCATGATATGGGAAAACACTCCTTGCTTCAATTTTTTGGTCCGCCTGGCAACACTCCGCCTGTGCCCGCTCTTGTGGCTGGCTGGCCTGATGGGTTGCCGGGTACGGTGACCGGAGACGAGGCTGCCGCGTCCTGGTTGATCTTGCTGTCCAGATTGGCCTTGCGCGGTGTGCCAGCAGCCCAGAGGGGGGCGCGGCGCTTACGCAGGCCGGTATCCGTCATTCGATAGCCCAGGAGGCTAACCTTCGCTCACGATCATTTTGTATGAAATGCCTGGGGCCAAGACCAGCATAGGTGCCGGTTAAATTCCATCAATGAAAGGTAACAGTACGGGGCTTTGAACTTCCTGGGAAGAGAGAAAGGGAAGCGAAATCCACTATGAAAATTCCTGTGAAACAAATTAAAACTCGCTAAGGATTAACGCTGACCGTCACTTGCAACCATCCATGCCTGTTGAAAGCATGTGTATCACGGCAGGAAAAGCCGTCCCTTTGCTACAAGAACAGTGCTGCCCGCAACGCGCACATCGGTCACTCTTGCCGATTGCATCTCAGCACTGCCGTTTTGAATTTGTGCGGACAGGTACAGATCGCTGGGCCGCCCAATCTCCACACCCTGGCGCAGATGGATGCGTTCACCCGGCGCCGCCGCGCCCCGCCCCACCAGGTAGCTGATGGCGCAGCCAGCCGCCGATCCCGTCGCCGGATCCTCGCCGCCATAGAACTGCATGCGTGCCCGCCACGCCGGCTCTTGCGCGCCGGTCGGCCCCAATGCATAGAACCAGCGTGCGCCACGCTCTCGCAGCCACTGGGACGCCTCCTCCTGGCTCACCTTGAGGCGCGCCAATGCCTCCGGCGTGCGCAACGGCACAATGGCGAACGCCGTTCCAGTAGAAACCACCTGAGGCGGCAGCCTCGAGTCCAGGTCATCTTCGCCAAGCCCCGTCAGCCGGGCCACCTCCGCCGGGTTCAGTTCCGCCCCAAACTCCGGGTCCCGCTGCCTCATCTCGCCAAACAGGCCTTCCCCGGCAAACCGCACCGCTATCGGACCCACGTTCAGCGAAAGAGTCACCGTCTCCCGTGCCACAGTCTCCGGCGCAAACAGCTTGAGCACGCTCGCCGTCCCCAGCGTGGGATGTCCGGCAAAGGCCAATTCTTCCTTTGGGGTGAAGATGCGCACCCGCACGCCCTCGGCCTGCTCCAACGCGACCGCCCTCCGCTCGACAAAGGTCGTTTCAGAGAGATTGAACTCCCGCGCAATCGCCTGCATCCTCCCGGCGCTTAGGCCTCCGGCATTCATCACCACCGCCAGCGGGTTCCCGGCCAGCCCTGTGCCGGTAAAAACATCCACTACAAAATAGTCCAATTCCATTGGCGCCTGCTCAGGGATCGCTTGACAGTCCTCGGCCCTGCCTCTAGTCTACGGATATCGGGTGAGCCGCAACTTGTGGAATTTGCTCAGCCGGCAAGGAATTCGATGACAAGTTTCTCCACTCCCGCGATGTGCGTCCCGTGTCTGACCTATTGCTGTCAGGGCTGCCGTGCGCGGGCGTGTTCGCTGGGCTAGATTCTCAACAAAAGAATCTCCCTCGACCCACCCGCCAGAAGGCGCGGTGGGTTTTTTAGTTGCAGTGGTCAGTGGTCAGTTTTCAGTGATCAGCTCCGTACTTACCGACCACTGTTCACTGATCACTGCTTTTCAGTGGTCCGTTTTTTGTTTTCGGCAGTAGGAGATCGGTTGTCGGTAGTCCAGGTTTTTACTGACCACTGACCACTGTTCACTGACCACTGCTTTTCAGCGGTCCGTTTTTTGTTTTCGGCAGTGGGAGATCGGTTGTCGGTAGTCCAGGTTTTTACTGACCACTGACCACTGTTCACTGACCACTGCTTTTCAAGCACCGGTGGCGAAGTGGCTAACGCGCAGGTCTGCAAAACCTGTATACGCGGGTTCAATCCCCGCCCGGTGCTCCAATTCTCCAGCAATAAAATCAGAGGGCCGCGCCTCAACATGGGAGGCAGCGGCCCTTTGGCCTTATGTCGATCTGTCTTGATGCCAATCTGTCCTGGCGTCGATTCGATCACCAGGATGCGGAACGCTCAGAGCGCAATCAGCGGCCGCGGAAGCCGCGTCTTCGAGCGGTCCAGAAACAGCCTCATGCGCAGGGCCTCTGCCCGCTGCATGGCCACCAGCCACATCTGCCGACGGATATGGTCGCCGTTCTCAAGCTGTAAAACCTGAGCCTCGTCTTGCGCGGCATCCCTCTCCAGCCGGGCGATCCGCTCTTCGACGGTACGCCGAAACCGCGGACTGATTTCAAACCCTTCATTGGCGGCACAGTTGGTGATCATGGCAGGCTCCTGAGGGCGGGAATCCTTGAGGTTGAAAATTTCTCATTCAAGGCCTCAAGTTCTTTCCGCTTGTGCCGATATTAGAGAAGACTAATCCTGCGCGCCAGATTACCGTCGAGTGAGACGAAGGTAACCAACTGTCCTGAAACTGGACAATCTCTCCCTCTTGAATGCACTTTTGCACAACTGATCATGGATGCGGAGGCCGTTCTGGCTAAGAATCTGTCCAGAGAGCCACTTGCAAAATTCCACG
>PLFY01000191.1 GCA_003138365.1 Acidobacteriaceae bacterium | reverse complement strand
GTTCCGATTCGGCTGAGGTTGCGGTCACCATGTCGGCAACGGTCGAATCCCCCCGGTCCCAGAGGACTTTCATCAGCCGGAGCTCGGCTTGGGTCAGCGTGATGGATCTCTTTGGAGGCATGGAGATTTACGGTCCCAGGAACCCGTTCGTTGATCATCCCTAGATTTATAAGACGTTCAACTAATCATTTAGTTGCTATGGCCACGAACTTTCTTTCGTGTGCCCTCATCCCGGACAGGCGAGCGCCGGCGCCAATTCGGTGCAATTTGCGGAATCTGGGGATGTTACCGCTATTCATTCCAGCAAACCGGCGCGATCCAGAAAGCCCCCTGTTGTGGGCCGTGGACATATGAAGGAACATTTTCGCGAGCATGGTCACATTTGTACACGATCATCCGGGAGTCCCCGTGCCCAGTCCTCAGTGTCTGATGCACACTTTCGCAGAAAGTCAAAGAGACGCTCGACAAGAACCTTGCTGAGAATACTGTCTGTCCAAAATCTCGGGCACGCCACCGCTACACAGAACTGCTCCCTGAGTGCAACTTGGCTTCAGTCTTGCAACTCTGAGGAACGAGTGCCATCGCATCCCTATGGTTGCGCATAAAACCGCCTGCGGCGGTCTGGACGAATACTCGCCCTACGAATCGACCTTAGATCCCATCTCTGCTGTGATGCAGATTCACCCGACAATTGGCCCAGGAAACGGATTTTATCCAGCGAGTAGGAATCAGCACTGAGCGGTTGAGGAGCCAATTTCCAGCCCTGACGTCCAAATAGCCGAGATGCCAGGAGGATTCGTCCATGATGAGACCTTCCAGGCGCCCAATCTCACCATCCGTGGCCCAAACTTCGTAATCAGTCAAGCCCCAGGCGCTGCGGAGATCCGGATCTTCCTTGGTCCGAACGGGGTATTTCCTTCCGGTCGGAAATAAAGCCCCCCCTCCCATATGGGCGGATACCCAATAGGCCATCTTCCCCCAGTATTCCTCCATCGCAATCTCTTGCTGTCGGGAAACCGGCTTTTCGGTATCGACATCGGGACTATCGCGAATTTCCTCTTTCGTTAGGCAAACATTGAAAATCCTCTTCGTCCAATCGGGTTGTTCGACCGCCGCAATTGGAAGAACGACATCTCGGTGCTTATGCCAGGTTCCCACGTCGACCACCGCATAAGAAATTGTCCAGGAACGGTCGTCAAAGAGAAAATTGCGGACACTCCCAATTTCGCTGCCCGCCGCAATAACTGAAGATCCGATTAAGTCATTCAGGTTGTGTAGCATGCTCCTCCTATGAGTCGAAGAACTAGGATCACCGGCTGCTCTAAGCCAGGATGGTTTGAGTCAGCAACAGAAAATTCTACTCTCAATAGTTCGTCAGCCTCTCCTGATTTGAAAACTTCGCAGCTCGGCATCGCATGGACTGGCGACCAAGACATTCTTCACGTTTACTATGGCACGAGCCTGTCGTGCTGGCCGATTCGACCGCCTCTAAAAAACCGGTGACTGACCATGCTCTGGAGTAGCAAATAGAGTAGTACTGCCAAGACGGCAACAAGCAGAACCCTCGCAATTGAAAGCCAAGGCGAGTTCTGTCCTGCAGAACCCGGCAAATCTGATTTTGCTGTCCTTCGATCTGCTTCCTTGTCAATTCAGCGAATGCCATGATGCGGTCGTCCTGACGCACCGGCGCCCTCGGCTTGTCCGCCGAACTGAATGGCATTCCTTTCCTTCACCGCCTCGTCCGCTTCGGCATGTGTGCGAAACAGCAACCATTGCTTGCTGCATCGACCTTCTTGAGATCTCCTCGTAGAATTTTCGCTGTTTTCGGGTGCTAATGACTGAACCCCACAATATTCTAGTTTTGAGGTATCCCAGCAAACTGTCCTGTATTGAACAGAAATCGAACCTTCCGAAGGCCTGACATGTGGTTGTATATGCTCTCAGTTAATCGAGGGGGCGTTTGTGGGTTACCTTTGCGGTTCACTTAGGCGTAATTGGCTCGCTTGCCGGCATCTGGTTCTTCAACTTCAAGTTCCAGCCGATCAAGGCCTTCCTCTCTTCATACCTTTACTTGTTCTTCATGCTGGCCGGCGCCTGCTGGGGTCTCTATCCCACTCTGCCTCCTGCCACAACTGGCGCGAAACTTGACATCACCCTTAGGCGGCCTCGCCGGGTTGACGGCATTGACCATGGGACTTGGCCAGGAACGAGCGATCAAAGAGCGGAAAGCAGAAGGCAAGATCACACGTGATTCTGCACCTACGCTGGCGGAGAATACACTTCCGCTTACGCCCTCCCAGGCCGGGCAACTTGGGGTCTCGGAAACAGCATAACCCGTGAGCGGCAATTGATGCGACCCAGGCGCCTAAACAGGTTCGGAGAGCGATGAAACTTCAAATGAATGCACACTCACTGAGTGAATCACTACAGGCCTCTTCCATAGGCGAAATGGACTACGCGAGGAGACGAGCATAGTGACAAGAGCGCGATTTGGGCGGTTGTCGGCCGCTGTGTCTCTCCTGGCATCTTGTCTGCCTTACTGCGCACTTTGTCAGCAGGCCGAGCCGGCGCCTGTTCCGGCCAAGGCGGCCAGGATCGACTTCTCAAATACCCGCGCCTTTCCCCGCGTTTTTGCACCTTACTATGCTCCCTTCGTTCCTGCCGCGCAGCTGGACAATTCGCGCCGTCTTGAAGATCTGATTGTCGATGGCAAGCTCACTCTCACTCTGGATGACGCCATCGCGCTCACCCTGGAAAACAACTTGCATATCGCCGTGGCGCGCTACGATCTGCCCATCGCGCAGACTGATTTGCTGCGTGCCAAGGCGGGTGGCGCCACACGCGGTGTGGCGGGCTCACCTCAGTCCACCACCCTTTTCGCCGGCAGTCTCGGCGGAGGCGTGGGAGGTAGCGCAAGGGTCGGAGACGTGGGCGCGGGAGGTCTCCTCGGGGGTGCCATTAATGCCGTGGGCCCATCCCGCTGCTGCGATCCAAACCTCTTTGTCTCCTACGGTTGGAGCAACGCCATTACTCCCCTGAATTACACCGTAGTCAGCGGTGTGCGCATTGAAAAAACTCACCAGACCGCTATCTCAGCCGCCTACAGCCAAGGCTTTCTCACCGGTACCGGCATCTCCGTCTCTGAGGCCAGCACGATTCTGTCCTCCAACACTACAACCGGAATCTACAATCCAGAATTTGTCTCCAGCCTTTCGGCGGGCTTCAGCCAACATCTTCTCAACGGCTTCGGTGTCCGTGCCAACGCCCGATTCCTCCGCATCGCACGCAATGACACCAAATACTCAATGAGTGTCTTCCGTCAGAGCATGATGACGGAGGTGGGCGCAGCAATGACCACCTACTACGGCCTGCTCTCCGACCAGGAAAGCATTCGCGTAGCACAGCAGGGACTCGATTACGCGCAAAAACTCCTCGATAACAACGAGACGGCGGCGAAGGCCGGGCACACATCCGAGTCCGGCGTCCAGTATGATGCGCTGCGCAGCCAGGAAGCAGTGGCCTTGCGCCAGCAGGACCTGATCGAGGCGCAAAGCGCATTCTCGCAGGACGCACAATCTTTGAAGGCTACAATCTCAAGAAGCTTCAATGAGCAGTTAGCGACAGTCGAGATAGTCCCCTCGGACCAGTTGCCTGAACCGCACCCCGGCGATGTGCCGCCGGTAGCCGAAGCCTTGCGCCAGGCCGAATCCCATCGGCCGGAGATCGAGCGGGCCGGTCTTGACCTGCTCAATGCACAAATCGCCATCCAGGCCACTCGCAATGCGTTGCTGCCCTCGCTCGATGTCTATGCCTCCTATAGCCTCGCCGGTCTCGATGGCGCCATGCGCCCGACCTTCGCAAGCGTCTTTGAAAACAACTTCCCCAACCTCTCCTATGGAGTCACGCTAGATCTCCCTATCCGGAACCGCACTGCTCAGGCCGACGCTGCACGAGCGCTGCTCGAACAACGGCGCTTCCAGGTCAGGATGCAAGATGCGAAGAACCAGACCGTATGGGATGTCAACAAGGCGATAAGCGCGGTCACACAGGCCAGGGACTCGCTCGACGCCACACTCACGCTCGTCAAGCTCGCGCACCAGGTTCTCGGACTGCAGCAGAATAAATTCAGTCAGGCGTTGGCTACCGCGGAGGACGTCATCACCGACCAACAGAATCTTTCCATCGCCGAAGGTCATGTTGTGAGAGCCCGAGCCGCCTATGCCAAAGCATTGATCCAGTATGAAGAGGCGACGGGAACTCTCCTCGATCGCCACCACATTGCATTATCCGAGGCCATAGATGGAGACATTCAGGGTTTACCGGATACTCCCGGCACACATGAACCAGAGAATTAGCATGGGGATGTAACATGTGCTTATGTGTGGCCGATGAGGCCTCACAT
>PLFY01000046.1 GCA_003138365.1 Acidobacteriaceae bacterium | reverse complement strand
CGCTCGAACGACACCGCCAGCGCCCGTGCAAACTCATCCAAAAGTAACGAGTTCAGAGCAATTCGCAGAGAAAACGGTTGACTATCAACGGATTTCTGTTAACTTGTCCTTACCGGCACTCCAACACTGCATCGAAACAAGTCAATCGGCAGAATGAGAGTGCTTGCTTTCATCCAGGAATGAACCCGCTCTTTTGGGTGTCAGTCTTTCCTCACCTATGGTCTTGTGGACACCCCCACGGGGCTGAGGATGGCGAAGCCTCGTAAAAACNNCCCCCCCCCTTATGTTCGCCATCTCTTCGTCCAATCCAGCAGCCGCAGCTTTCCCGAAACCCGGAGACTGTCCCCTCCAGGACGATCGCGCCTTTTTTGACTGTGAAACTGTGAAAGCACACTTAACCTATTCAATCTAAACGGCAAGTTCGTTCCATCCCACAAGTACGCAGCATGGATGAAGACCGTGAACTCTTGGCATTCACGCAGGAGAAGGAAAACCCATGACAACAATCTCGAATCCCGAGCGCGGCGCCGCCGACGAGCGCATTCTGCTCAGCGCCGCGGGCCTCTTTGCCAAATTAGGCTATAACGGCGTCAGCACCCGCGACATCGCCTCCGGCGCGGGCGTGAACGAGGTTACGATCTACCGCCATTATCCCCGCAAGCGCGACCTCTATCTGGCCGTGCTCGATGCGGAGTTGCAGCAGGTAAAGCTGCGCGGCGACCTGCTGGCTCGCATTGCCGAAGCCACTGAAGGGCGGACCGCGCTGCTGCGTGCCTTCGAGCTCATTGCCGCGACTCTCATGCACAAGCCCGAGCTCTTGCGCCTGATGCAATACAGCACCCTCGAACTCGGTGAGGACATCGATCCGTTGCTGCGTAAACACCTGGGTCAGCTCGTCGAGGTGGTGGCCCACTATCTTGAGCCATGGGCCAGCAGGGGAGAAATCCGCGGCACAAATACCAAGGCTGTCGTTCTGGCCCTCATCGCAATTGTTGTGAACTACGGGCCCTTGCAGCGGCTTTTCCTGACCGGCGGATCCGGCCCGGAAGCCATGTTCAAGGCGTATGCGGATCTCTGCGAAATTTCAATCGATCAAGCCGATTCGATCGTCAGGCCTGACGATGAACCAGCCGCAAAGCCTGTGGCTGAAAAGCCTGCCTGAGATTAGGTCGGCCGCTCCAAACACCCAAGCCGGCCGTTTCCAGTCAGCCCCATGAGGCGCAGTTGCCGCCTCCCGCGGGCAGGTGTTGGGAACAGGCTCAAATTCCACAGTCGACCGGGTTCTTGATTTACCATGAACCTGTTCGTCTCAAATCCACGAAGGCATAGCGGTCTCTTCTGCATATACTTCACGTCATCGGTAGTCTCTCTCCCGCGGCCGGCGGCCCGCCTGAAGCGGTGCGCCAGCTTGTCGAAGCCTATATCGAAGTCGGTGAGGGTATCGAGGTGGTTTGCGGGGACAATCCAGATGAGACCTTCCTCACATCCATTGCTTGCCCGGTGCATGCTCTCGGGCCGTCTTATTTGGGCAGGTTTGGATTCTCGCCGCGGCTCTGGACCTGGCTTCACCGCAATGCGCATCGCTTCGACGGAATCGTCATGAACGGGATTTGGACATTCCCCGATCTTGCCGTTCGTTCCGCTGCGCGCCGCGCTCAAAAACCCTATGGGATATTTGCGCACGGTGCGCTGGATCCCTGGTTTAACCGGACCTATCCTCTCAAGCACCTCAAGAAGATTCTTTACTGGCCTTTCCAATATGCCGTCCTCCGCGATGCTCGGGCGGTCTTCTTTACCAGCGGAACGGAGCGGGATCTGGCGAAAACCAGCTTCCGTCCGAACCGTTGGAACAGCGTGGTCGTTCCCATTGGGATCAACGATCCTGAGGAGCGCAGGAAAAAACCTGAGGTGTCCAGGGCAGATGGGGTGGAGCGCAGAAAGCTGCACAGGGGAGATCCCGCTGAGCAGATCGCGGCGTTCTACAGCATGCTGCCGGAGCTTCGCGGGCGTCCCTATCTCCTGTTCCTCGGTCGAATCCACGAGAAGAAGGGCTGCGATCTCCTCCTCCGGGCATTTGCCAGGACCGCGGCTTCGCATCCGGAAGCGGACCTCGTCATAGCCGGCCCCGACCAGGCGGGACTCAAGCTCAGGCTTCAGCGCATGGCCGAAAAGCTTGGTATTGCCAGCCGCGTGCACTGGCCCGGCATGATTGGCGGCGACATCAAATGGGGCGCGCTCCGAGCCTCCGACGCCTTCGTCCTGCCGTCTCACCAGGAGAACTTCGGCGTCGCCGTGATCGAATCCCTTGCCGTCGGACGCCCGGTGCTCATTAGCAATCAAGTGAACATCTGGCCGGATATCGAGGCCGACGGGGTGGGCCTGGTCGAGGAAGACACGCTTGAAGGCACCGAGCGCCTCCTGCGCCGCTGGTTTAACCTGCCCCCGGCAGAACGCGCCGCCATGGCCACCCGTGCACGGGCCAGTTTTATCAAGCGTTATGCCATGAAGCGCGCGGCAGTGGTCATCAATCGGCAATTCTCTCCCAGCGAGCTTGGGACTCAGCCAGAATAGAGAGACGACGACACTCATTTCTTGTGTTTCCTACGTCCCGGCTCCGGATCGCCATTCCAGCCTGCCCGGCCTGAGCCGTTCCAACCGATCAAGCCTCCCTCCGGCAGCCAGGGATTTGACTGCAATTGCAGGTCTGGCCTTGCTGCCCTCTCAATGCAATGATCCGCTTGCATGAAGGTAAGCGGATGGGCGAGTGACCCAGCCAAACTCTAGCCTGCGGACTGAGTCTGGACAGTTATATGAGCAAGATCCTTCAATCCCGCATCGATGGATTTCCAACGGTTCGAGCTTCATTCAGAGCGCGGGAATCGATGATTGCCGGCCCCCCGAGAGACTCTGAACGCAATCGTTTGCAAGCAGCAACCAAAAGCCAACCGCAGGATTGCGCTCGCTTCTGAATATGTCAAACTCTTACTATCTTTCCCGTGGAAACCAGACCTATCCCCTTTGAATTAGAAGTTGACTACCCAGTGATTACTGATATAGTCGAAACAGTGCTCAATCCTGTTGGCGCGGAACCTTAGTACGGACACGATGTGTGAAAGCACATGCTTTCGAGTGGGGTATCTGCAATGCAGTTCCAGTGCGTGTTTTCTGTCCGATTGCATGCCTGGAAGCGTACACTCAATTTGCGTCGTGGAAAACCTTACCCAAGTAAGGAGGGCGAAGCTTTGTCCGGAATTGCCAAGGCGACGGTTGTCCCTTCGTGGTGTTTGGTATCTTCCAGTCTCTCTGAATCGCCGTCGCCAAAGTGATTTTGCAGTTTTTACGCCATCCGCAGAGTGCCGCACAGCGATTCAGGCAGTGCTGGATTGAGCATGATCGTCCGCTGGTTCGAGCGGGGCGCTGATGGAAGAACGGCGCCCAGGTTATTCTTCGAGCATCCTTGTCCCTCCGACCACTGATTGACCCTTTCAATCGCAGTGTCAGGGCAGACGTTCATTTAGGCCCTTACGTTGCCCAAAAGAGGAATTTCAAGAATTCCCAGTGCCAGACGTTCGCGCGTTCGGCAAGACGCCCTCTTGACTGGGGATGTTGCCCCTGATTAACATCGCTACAGAGTAAGGTTTGACCATTCTCGATCTGGCCTGACTGACCGGCAGGTGCTGGAAGCTGACGGCGAATCGTTGTTAGGTATCTCATGGGCGGAAACCAGGCTGCGATTGGTCATGGACATCAGGCTGATCCAAATGCTGGTGGGCAGCGAGGGCGAGTCTGCAAGAAGGAATTCGTGCCAACCGGGAACCTTTCCGGCGGCAACTGTCACGATGGCGCAACAGATAGGCCGTCGGGCGCCAGTCTGGCAGCCTGGGCCGGCAATGAGACCATGCAGCCACAGTGCGAAGTTGCATCAATGGGGGACTGTTCGTTGAGGCTGCGCCAGTTTGTGTCGTGTTCTTCGCAATCCTCCCGGTCATGCGGCTTAGGTGCTCCGGAACATCGATCGGTCGAATCGATCGGGGTTTTGTGCGCGAAGCTCGCGTGCCATTGCTCCAATTCCGCTGTCCTTTCCCATTCCTTAACATTGCACTGTTCCGCGTTCGTCCCGGCGCGTTGCAAAGGATGAATTTCGTTCGGTATGAAGCATTTCGCGCGGTTGGCGAAGTGATGGCAATATGAACTGGTTCCAAGTAAACTCAGGAGCGTAAATGTCCCTTGAACCGCAGCCCGAGTCGCAAGCCGGCCAGATAGCTCGTGCCCGGGCGACCATTATTCCCTCTGAAGAACGGCTCTCACTGATGGACGTTTGGCGCGTCCTGATGAAGCGGATTTTCATCATCCTGGCCGTGACGGCTATTTCCCTGGCCGGAGCCGCCATCTATACATTCCGCACCCAGCCGGTCTATGAGAGTGTTTCGCGCATTGAGGTCAAACCGAACAACTCGCCCAACGTCGGGCTGGAGAGTTTGATCAATGAAGAGGCCGCCGGCGCGGAATCCGCCAGCGCCTTGCAGACGGAGATCCTTGTTCTTCAGAGCAATTCGGTGATGCTTCAGACAGCCCAGAGTCTCGATCTGCTGAAACTGGTTCGTAGTGCCGAGCAGAAAGAGAGCAAGGCCGGGGAATCCATCCCTTCCGGCGAGATGACGACAGCGGAGCGTATTGCCCTGATCGGCCTGATCAAGGGCGGACTGCAAGTTCAGATCGTCCCCTCGACGCAGATGGTCGACATTCGCTACCGCAATAACGATCCGAAACTGGCGACCGATGTTGTGAACAAGCTCGTGGATACCTACGTCGATGAAGATCTGCGGTCAAAATTCGACAATACGATGCGCGTGTCGGTCTGGCTGCAGAAGCAACTCGAGAGTCTCAAACAGTCGGCGGGGGATGCGCAACGCCAACTCGCGGACTACCAGAAGCAGCACAATATCGTCGGAACCACCGAGACCTCGAATCTTACAATGCAGAACCTGGCACAGATCAGCGGAGACCTGGAGACCGCCGAGGCAGACCGGATTATGAAGGAAGCGCGGATGCGCGAGTTTGAATCTCAGGATCCGGATCTCGTGGCACTGATGGGCGACAATCCCGAACTGTCTAGTCTTCGAGGCCAACTCACCGGCCTGCAAACGCAGCGCGCGGATCTCGCTTCAAAGTATGGCGAACACCATCCGAGAATGCAGGAGCTCAATGCGCAGATTGACAAAGTCCAGACCAGCATTAACAGCGAAGTTACGCTTGCCCGGCGTCAGGTGCGCGATGAATACACCGGCTCGCTTCGCCTGGAGGAGATGCTGCAGAAGCGGCTGGATGCGCAGAAGGAAGACGCCTACCGCCTGAACGAGGACGAGGCTCAATATGCAATACTCCGCCACGAAGCCGAATTGAACCGCGATCTATACGACACCTTACAGATGAGGCTGAAGGAAGCCAGTGTTACGGCGGGTCTGTCAGCGACGAACATCACGGTCGTCGACCGCGCCCAGGTTCCTTTGGAACCGGTCGCACCCAGGAAAACCCTGGCCATGATGATGGGGCTGACGGGCGGGCTCCTGTGCGGCATTGTTCTCGCCTTCATGGTCGAATCGATTGATGACACGCTGCAGACGTCGGAAGAGGTGGAAAACGTGTCGACGTTGGCATCGCTCGCGACCATTCCCCACATCCTGGGCGAAGCGGGGAAGCGCAAGCGCAAAGCCACCGACGATCCCCTTCCCGAAGGCGCCCACGCTCAGCAGCTCATTGCCCTGCACAGCTCCAAATCGCATGCCGCTGAAGCCTACCGTGGGCTGCGCAGTTCTCTGTTGCTGTCTTCTATCGACAGGCCGCCGCGCGTGATTGTCGTAACCAGCGCCTTCCCGGGCGAGGGCAAAACGACGACCGCCGTCAACCTTGCAATCGTTCTCGCTCAGCGCGGAGAGCGGGTTCTGCTGGTGGACGCCGATCTTCGCCGTGGAAGCCTTGACCGCGTGTTCAAATTGGAGGAAAAGAATTTCGGCTTGTCCACCGTGCTCACGCAACCGGCGGTTTACAGGGAGCTGGCCTGTCCGCTGCCTGAACTGCCAATGCTGCGGGTGCTGCCGACCGGCCCGAGGCCTCCCAATCCAGCCGAGATGCTTTCATCCAATCGAATGGAGGAGCAGTTGCATCAGTGGACCCAGGAATTCGACCGTGTGGTCCTCGACACTGCCCCGGTGCTTGCCGTAAGCGACACACAGGCGATGGCGGCGCTTGCCGATACGGTCATCCTGGTTGCTCGCGCCGGAATGACTCGCAAACGCGCGTTGGTCCGCGCCCGCGATCTGCTCTGGCGCATCAATGCACCCATCGCCGGGGTCGTCGTAAACGATGTCGACATGCGACTTGAAAACTTCTACACATATCGCTACGGCATGTACGGCTACAACTACGGGTATGGATATCGATATGCGCCCAAGGGCTCTGATATTGCCTACGGACATGAAGAAGACGAGGAAAAGGGTGAGTAGCATGGCTAAGACATTCGCGTTCGCAGCGACCATTGCGGCATTTCTTTTGGTGCAGGCGGGTGCTGGCGTTGCCCAGCAAACCGGGAATCCCACACCGGCTGTGCCGCCACTGATCATCAGTTCCGGCGATCTGATTGAAATCGCTATGTACGACAACGCTGACCTGTCTGGCCGCTTTCGGGTGGATGAGAGGGGCGACATCACCGTTCCGCTGCTGGGCTTGGTCCATGTCGCGGGAGAGACCGCGGAGGAGGTTGGTGCAACCATCGAGGAGCGTTTCGTAGAGGCCGACATTCTCAGGCCAGGCAAGGCACACGCCACCGTTTTCATATCCGAGTATGCGACCCAGGGTATTTTGGTGAACGGGCAGGTGAAAAGCGCCGGTCTCTACCCGGCTCTGGGCGTTCGCATGTTCAGCGATGTGATGACCGCTGCCGGCGGGGTGACGCCGGCTGCGTCCTCAAAGGTGATCATCACCCGCAAAACCGATCCGGACCACCCGATCACGGTCGATTACAACCCCGAGGCTCTCACCCCCGTGGTACCTCGAATCCAGATATTTCCGGGGGATACGATTACGGTTCCCAGGGCCGGCATTGTTTATGTGCTTGGCAAAGTGAATCGCCCCGGAGGATTTGTCCTTGATGGCCGCCGAACCCTGTCGGTAGAAACAGCGATGGCGCTGGCCGGGGGCAGCGGAGCTTCCGCGGCGATGTGGCGTTCCCACCTCGTCCGTACTCTGGAGGATGGCCGAAAGGAGGATATTATCCTCAACGTCAATAAGATCCAGGAAGCTAAAGCTCCGGACATGGCATTGAAGGATGGAGATATTCTGTTCATTCCCACCAGCGACGCCAAGTCGATATTGATACAGGCTATCAATTCCGCTCTTGGCATCGGCACCAGCGTCGCGATCTATCGAACCGCATACCAGTAAGGACCACGCGGTCCGCGGGGCGTGCCGAGTCTTTCCATCGCGCTCAGGTGATTCGCCTTTGAAACAGCTTCTGTCATGGATATCTGACCTGAACTCGAGAATGGCCGCCCGTCTTATTGCGTCTTTGATGCGTGGTTGCCGGGACTGAGCCGGTTGCCGTCCAATCTTCGGATTCATCTATGCCCCCCACGAATCGACTGCTGATTCAGGTTGTTGCCCAGCTAAAGCCCGAACGTTGCGGGGTGAGCGATCACGCGATACTGTTGGCGCAGGAGCTGGAGGCTGCTTTTCGAATCGGCACGGCATTTGTCGTGTTGAATTCAACCGAGCCGTGCAACTCGCCGTTTCCACGGGTCTATTGCGCGCCATGTCAGTTGCTTGAGGCATGCATTTCCCTGAGCAAGGGCCAACCTGGGGCGCTCCTCGTCCACTACAGCGGATACGGTTACTCGAGGGATGGAGCTCCGCTGATCCTTGCCGAAGCGCTTGAGCGTGTCAGAAAAAGTCAGCAATTCCGCATTGGAACTTATTTTCATGAATTGTATGCAACCGGAATGCCCTGGAAATCTGCATTCTGGTACACGCGCCGCCAGAAGCAGGTGATTCGCAGGCTTGCGCATGCATCCGATCTGATTGCAACCAATGCGACTTTTCATTTGGACTGGCTTGAACGGGAAGCGATCCTAGGCGGCAACCCCGCGGTCCGGCTGTTGCCGATGTTTTCCAACGTTGGAGAGAGCCTGGAGACTCCGCTGCTGCGCACCAGACGGCCGGCACTGGTTGTTTTTGGCCTGGCAGACACGAGACGAAAAGCCTATGACCTGCTGTCTTCGCTGGGGGAACTGCTGCATACCCTTGGCGTCGAGGAAATCGTGGATGTCGGCCCGGAATTCAGTGCCTCTTCGGAGCTGAACGGAATTCCGGTAAGACGCATGGGAGTGCTGCCCATGCCGGATCTCGCCAACTTGCTGTCGCAGTCGAAATTCGGGTTTGTGAAGCATGAGTCCTTCTGCCTTGCGAAATCCGGAGTCTTCGCTGGTCTTTGCGCGCTTGGTGTCATTCCTGTGATTGCGGAATCCTTTTCTGGGGAGGTCGACGGACTGAAAGACGGAGTTCAGTTGGTGAGCCCAAGCACCGCAGCCGCTGCGATGGCTGGCGGACTGGAGCGATGTTCCGCCGCGGCTTGGCATTGGTACTCAGGACATCGGCTGCATGTCCATGCAGCGGAATACTCGGAATGGATGGATCGGTCGGCCACCCAGGCTGGATCGGATATGCGGCCCGCTTCCAGAGCCGCAGGAGCGTAGACGGGACATGCGTATGGTTGAGGACGAGACGCTCGCGACGGCTGCCAACCGGGAAGCAAAGCCCTCCATCCTGATCTCCCATCCTACGGGCAATCAGAACGTGCGCAATGCCCTCCGCAGCCTCGTCGAGCACGAAATGCTTGCCGAGTTCTGGACGACCATTGCGTGGAATCCCGAGTCCAGGTGGAACCGGGTGGTGCCGTCAAGCCTCCGCGGCCAGTTGGTGAGGCGCGCTTTTGGGGATGTGCCCGGTGACCGCGTGAGATGTGTTCCTTGGAGAGAGATGGTCCGATTGGGTGCCAGGTTCTCGCCCCTGGAACGGCTCCTTTGTTCTGGAGAGCGGGCGTTCTCAGTCATCGGAATGTACCGCAACTTCGATGCCATGGTGGCGCGGCGGCTAGGGGAAATTGGCGCCAACGCCGTCTATGCCTATGAAGGTGGCGCACTGCAAACGTTCCGTCAGGCCAAGCGCCGGGGCATTCGCACTTTGTATGACCTCACCAGCGGGTATTGGTACTGGGAACGCGATCTGCTCCGCGAGGAGCAGGCACGAAGCCCGCACATGGCGTCCGTGCTTCCCAAGCTGTCCGACTCCGTTGAACACATGCGTGAGAAGGACGAAGAAATCGCGCTTGCCGACCTGATTGTCGTTGCCAGCGATCATGTGCGCAGAACTTTGGTGGGAGTTGTTCCTGAAGATAAAATACTGGTTGTGCCCTATGGCGCTCCTCCTGTTCGCACCAGGCCGGAGCGCCCAACCGAATTTCACCGTCCCTTGCGAGTGTTGTTTGCCGGCGCGCTCCACCAGCGAAAAGGCATCGGATATCTCTTGAGCGCCATTGATACGCTTGGATCGGATGTCAACCTCACGCTGATTGGGCAGCGCTTCGCCCCCAACGACGTCGTAGACGCCGCATGCAGGCGCTGGCGCTGGCTTGAGACGATTCCGCATAGTCAGGTATTGGACGAAATGATGCAGTCGGACGTGCTCGTGCTTCCCTCGATCAGTGAAGCATTCGGTCTCGTAGTGACAGAGGCGCTCGCTTGTGGGCTGCCGGTCATTGTCACTCCCAACGTGGGCGCAGGCGATTTGATCAGAGATGGGCATGAGGGCTTCGTAGTTCCGGTGCGTTCGTCTGAAGCGATTGCCGATCGGCTGAGCCTGCTCTGCCAGGATCGGCAGTTGTTGGCTGAAATGTCGCATAACGCACAGGTTACCGCGGAAGCAAAGTCTTGGAAGAGTTATCGCGAACATTGGGCGCAAGCTGTGAGGGCCGCATTATGGCAGTGATGGAATCGCGAGGCCCAATCGTTCGTGAGCCTCATATGTCAATGCTGAAGAAGCTCTTCTGGGCATATTTCCTGCTTTTGATTTTTGAAGGTGCGCTGCGCAAATGGATTGTGCCGCAGCTCGCCGGGCCGCTGCTGGTAGTGCGCGACCCGGTCGCATTCTTCATCATCGCTGAGGCATATCGCACTCGCAAGTGGCCGAGGGAATGGTCAGCTGTCGTTGGGATTCTAACTGCCGGGATACTGGTCTTGTGTTTCGTGCAGTTGGTCGTCGGCGAAACCCGATGGTTCATTGCACTTTATGGTTTGCGTTCCTACCTGCTTCCATTCCCCGTTGCTTTCATCATGGGATCGAATCTCGACGAGGAAGACCTGCGCAAGTTCGGCAAGTGCACCTTATGGCTTCTTTTGCCCCTGACCGCATTGGAGATCGCGCAGTACATGGCGCCGCCCGTTTCGTTTCTGAACGTTGGTGCATACCGAGGTTCCGAGCAACTCAACTATGCGCTTGGGCACGTGAGAGCCTCCGCCACCTTTAGCTATGTCGTGGGGCCGATGTCTTATATTCCCATGGCAGCGGCATTCATTCTCTACGGCCTGGCCAATCCCAGGTTCGTGAAGAAATCGGCACTGTGGGCGGCATCTGGCGCTTTGGTTCTGTCGATTCCGGTCACTGGCAGCCGTACGCTGGTGTTCCTCTTGACAGCGATCGTCGCCTGCGTGGGAGTGGCCGCGTTCTTTGGAGTATCCCAGTTTGTAAAATCTCTCCAAATAATCGCCGTACTAGTGGTGGTATCCGCGATGGTTTCGCGTTTGCCGATTTTCTCCGGAGCCTCCGACACTCTCTCGACGCGTTTCTCCCAAGCATCGGCAAGTGAAGGAACTGTGGAAGATTCGATCTTCTTGCGTGTTCTTCATCCTGTGACTGGAACGATTGAAGAAAGCATTAGTAGGAGTAACTGGCTCGGCGTTGGCTTGGGTCACGGCGCCAATGCGGTTTCGGCGCTCCTGACCGGCACCCCGGGCTTTACCGTCGGGGAAGAGGAGTTTCCCCGCGTCATCAACGAATTCGGTTTGCCCGCGGGGATCGCATTTATGCTGTTTCGCGGTTTTCTGGCATTGATGATCATCTCCAAGGCGCTCGCCCGAGTACGCGATCACCAACCGCTTCCATGGCTCCTGGCTCCGCTGATGTTTTGGACCTTGGTATTCGGAGTACTCGAGCAGCCAACGGAACAAGGATTCATGGTGATCAGTGTAGCCTTTTCCTTGGCGGCGTTGCGGCTGGCATCTGTCCCGGTCGAGCCGGCGCAGCCCATAAACCAGCCATGGCAGCAACGGAAGTTCAGCTGGGGTGCGCGGTGAGGGTTCTTGCGGCAGGGGGGACTCGAAGCTCCGGAGAATGGCGAGCATGAGCGAAAAGGGGTACTCACAAGAGAAGGAAAAGCACGTTCCTGTCCTGGATGGGATTCGGGGCTTGGCAATCCTGCTTGTGCTTATCCACCATTTCGCAATAGCGGGAGTCACTCTCCCCGACAGTTTTCCCGGGCGGGTTGCTCAGGGGCTTACACAATCTGCCTGGATAGGCGTCGATCTGTTTTTTGTACTCTCGGGATTCCTGATCACCGGCATCCTCTACGACACAAGGGAGTCCCTCAATTACTTCCGCGCATTCTATGCCCGTCGCTTCCTCCGCATCTTCCCGCTGTACTATGGATTCCTCTTTGTAGTTATGGCCTTTACCCGACCTTTGCAGATTGATTGGGGGGGGCGGCAATTCCTCTATCTCACCTATCTTGATAATGCCCTCATTGTGAAACACGTCTTTAGCCAGCCTCTTTCTCCATTTTTCAACCTCAACTATTTATGGTCTCTTGCGGTAGAGGAGCAGTTCTATTTCGTGTGGCCCGCCCTGGTGTTTCTCCTCAAGGACCGGACCAAGATCATGCTGCTAGCCGTCATGCTTACAGCCTGCTCCATTGGCGTTCGGATATTGATGGTCTACAAGAACATGCCGCTCGGGGCAATTTATACATTCACTCCGGCCCGAGCGGATTCGTTGATGATTGGGGCGCTGCTCGCATTGGCTCTGCGCTCGCAGCCTGAAACGCGAAAGAGGTTGATACGCGCTGCGTGGTTCGTGTTGCCAGGCAGCCTTGTCGTGCTGGCTGCTTTCGCGTGGCCTTATCAAAAACTCAACTGGGAATCTAGCGGCTTGGCGATGTTTGGCTATACCGTTATTGCACTAGCAAGCGCGGCCCTGATAACACTTTCGCTGACGACGCCTGCGCTCCACGCCTTAATCAACCGGCCTACGTTGCGCATGCTGGGAAAGTACAGCTACGGAATCTATGTATTGCACGTGCCCATCATCACGCTGGCCGCTCGTCTTGACCTGCCTGGACGGTTGGGAGGTGCGAACGCGGGTGTTGGGCTTCATCTCCTCGCTTTCGCCATGGCGGTTCTTGCTTCCATCGCCCTCGCCGCCCTATCTTTCCATTTCTATGAGAGCAGGTTTCTCCGTCTCAAAAGAAACTTCCGGTACAAGTTCTCTGATGCGTCCGGCGCCATAGGGATGGCAACCGCTGAGTCACAGCTGCCGGCTATGACCGGCCCGGAGATCTCGATTGCAAAACTGCCATGAACGAAGTTAGATTTAGCTTCGCGGAGAAACAGGACCATTCTTTTCATTTCTTCATAACTCGATGCAAAGATCAAGATAGGTGGCAGGCCGTTCCGGCAATGTGGAGCGGGTCCCGATCTTTGGCTAACGCCGGAACTGGGATTACAATTTTAATTAAGCACCCTTTGTTTGAGGAAAGAGATTCTGCATGGGACTAGGAATCAAGACGGCATCCCGCCAGGCATTCAGGTCCGTACATTTCGCTCTGGGCTTTCACGCCGTCGAACAGACAAAGTCTGCAGATATCCTTGGGCTTATGAGGAAGTTGAGACCGCAGAACTGTGGAATTGAATTGATCCGATTTGGAGGAAGTGGAGATGGGGGCTATTTGATCCCCGACGATCTCGGAGGAATCGAGTACTGCTTCTCGCCTGGAGTGAATACCGTATCGGATTTTGAGAACCAACTGGCAGACCGGAAGATCAAGTCGTTTCTTGCCGACTTCTCCGTGGACGCGCCGCCGATCTTCAGACCTGAGTTTGTCTTTGATAAGAAATTCCTCGGCGCATTCGATCGGGAACACTTCATTACGCTTGCCTCCTGGAAGGATAAATACCTTAGGAATTACACCGGAGATCTAATTCTGCAGATGGATATTGAAGGCGCTGAGTATGAGGTTATCCTCAGCACGCCAGACAGCGTGCTTGATCAATTCAGAATTCTGGTGATAGAGTTCCACTGCCTGGACAGGCTATTCGACGCCTTTGTGTTCAATCTGTTGTCATCCTGCTTTGAAAAGCTGCTAAAGTCATTTCATGTTGTCCACATCCATCCGGATAACCGCGGTGAATCCGTCAGAAGGGGCGACATTGAAGTTCCCATCATGATGGAGTTTACCTTTCTCAACAAGAGGCGCGCGAGCAGCGTCAGGCCGCAGGTTACGTTTCCGCACGAGTTAGACGCGGATAACTCGCGGACGGCAAGGCATCTAACGCTTCCGAAATGCTGGTACACATGAGCTTGGCTCTCTTCCGGGATCAACCCCATGTACGTGCCAATTCCAACGGCTCAAATATTTACTAGCCTGGCTCAATGCTTAACGCCGTGACCCGCCTTCGCCGGAGAAGAAACCTAGCGGCTTATTCCGGACAGCGGTCAGTGTAATGCACCGCCGCGGCGGTAAAAGTAAGTCCGCTTTGCAGACAGGCGCGGTCGGCAAGGCGTACTCAAGGAGATCCAAACCGTGGATACAATGATTCGCCAAGATCGACAATCAGTTTCCGCTCCGGCAACCGTGCGCACTGAAAGTCTTCTCGTATTTGCCTTGATTCTTGCGGTTTTCTTCCTCACCTCGGCAGGGTTCGATGGATCGGAGGGTTTCTATGATTACAGAGTCGCTCACCAGGTATTGACGCGGGGCGCGATCGGCTTTGAGTCGCCTAGCGATGGCAGCTACATGGGGGCCGGAATTACTACGATTGCTCCCAACGGCCGCACCTATGGATCGCATGAATTTGGGAACTCACTGTTTCTTCTTCCCGCCGCAGGTTTCAACATTGTTTTGGAGAAGGCACTGTCGAATAGATTTGACCAGCGAAGGCTAAGCTTCGTTACGGGCTTCATCGCGTGTTTGATGCCAATCATCTACTGTTCCCTAACGATTGCGCTGTTCTACGCGATGCTCCGAATAAGTTTCAGGAAACCGATCGCGGCAGCACTTAGCTGCTCGATGGCCCTTGCATTCTGCACCTTCGTCTGGACCTATTCGCGCGTTCTATACGACGGTGTCTTGTGCATGTGCTTGTTGACTGGAGCAGTGTTCTGCATGCTGCATTTCAGAAAGACCATGAAAATGCGCTTCTTTCTGATCGCAATAGCCTTGTGCGGTCTGGGGGTCATCACACGGCTTACGATGGTGCTATCACTGCCGGCCTTTGCGGTATACCTGACGATGGCCTTCTGGCACGATCGCAAGCGGCTGATCCGTCTGGTATTGATAGGAGCAACTGTCTTGGCTCCATTTGCCGCCTGGCAAACTTATTACAATCATTTGCGGACTGGGGAGTGGCTGATTGCGCCAGTCGTATCCGGTCAATATGCTTCTTCCAACGGCCTCACAGGCAATCTGGCGCGCGGCATGTTTGGGTTGCTGTTCAGCCCCGGCAAGAGCATCTTCGTGTTTGTCCCTCTTGCACTGTTGTCGGTTGTTTGCTTTCGGCGTTTTATGGCTAACTACCCATGCGAGGCTGCGTTCGTGGTCGTTCTGTCCGGGTTGTGGCTGGTTGTTCACGCAAAGCTTCAGACTAACTGGTACGGCTCTTGGGGTTGGGGCCCAAGACACTTTGTTACCATTGCGCCGGTTCTCGTTCTGCCAGCGTGCGTCAATTGGGAGTGGATGAAGGAAAGTTTATGGCGGCGCATTTTACTCATATGCGCTCTCACATGGGGCGCGATTCTTTCCGCTTCGTCAATTATCGGCAACTGGCACTTTCGCCTTGCGCTCGCCGATGCGCAGGGACGGCACGACGCGATGCTTTGGTCGCTAAGTGGAGGGCAGGCACTGGATATGATTCAGGGTGCGCTGTCAAATCTTCGCAACATAGCTTTGAAGTTGCCTATTCCCCCTCTGCATGCGTATTCTCCCATCAATTCTTATGCTGCAAATACGATCAACGTATGGATGAATTCGGCGGCCTATGCAGGAGTTTCGCGGATACCGCTTGCTATTGTGGCCGTCGCGTCGATTACTGTTGCGGTCTATTGCGCGATCGCTCTGCGCAGGAGAATTCGCGAGAGCTCCGCGGCGGGGTGATTGTCGCACGGGGTGATTGTTGAGCGGAATGATGCAGGCCGCGACCTGACTTTGTAGATTTGCGGTGGATGCTGGTTCATAGGTCTTCATTCGTCATAGCAGCGTGTTATGACCGTCCATTTCGAGCGCTCTTATCGATGAGGCCGCCAAGCCTGGGACCGTACTCAGGCCTCGTTTCCGTCAGGCATTTGGCCGGCCCATTGTGGCTTTCCTCGAACCCGTCACCCGGCTCCGCTGTTGCCGCCTCGTTGAACGGTGTAAAATTGGAGTTGGAAGGCTGGCCGATGAAAGTCCTGATCTTAAGCATTAATTATTGGCCCGAAGTCACCGGCATCGGTGCTTTTACTACATATCGCGCGGAATATCTCGCTGCTGTCGGTCACGACGTCGAAGTGTGTACAACCTTTCCGTATTACCCGGAATGGAAGGTTCCACAAGACTATGCCGGCAAACTTACGGCAAGTGAAGAACGCAACGGGGTTAGAATTCTTCGCAGCTATGCCTACGTTCCGAACCCCGCTACCTCTCTGAAGCGCGTCCTGCATGAGGCCACGTTCATCGCTTCATCCATGGTCAGAGCAATTGCCCGGAAGCGCCCCGATCTGCTGCTGGTTGTTTCTCCGCCCCTGGGACTCGCCGTAAACGCCATTCTGTTGAGCCGCCTGTGGCGAATTCCTTATGTTTTCGATGTGGAAGATCTGCAACCGGACTCAGCGGCGGAGCTCAACATGCTTCCGTCCTGGGCCCTGAAATTCCTCTACAAGGTGGAGAAGGCAGCGTACCGCCGCGCCGCGCTGGTTACCACCTTGACGAACGGGATGCGAAACCAGATCGTTGGCAAAGGTATTCCGCCAGAAAAGGTTGAGCTGCTCGAGGCGCGCGTTGACGATTCGTTGTTCGACATCGGAGCATCGGAGGGAAGCGAATTCAGGCAGCGCTATGGCCTCGAAAACAAGTTTCTCGTCACGCACAGCGGCAATATGGGAGTCAAACAGGGACTGGACGTCATCGTGGATGCCGCTGTCCTGAATCGCGGGGATGACTCGATGCAGTTCCTGTTCGTGGGGGATGGCGCCGTTTGCGGAAGGATCAAGCGAAGGGTCGCTGAACTTGAATTGCACAACGTGCGGTTTCTGCCGCTGCTGGAAGCGAAGGACTTTCGAGGGTTGCTGGCGGCGAGCGACATTTGTCTGCTGACGCAGCAGAAATCGGTTTCCGAAATCGCCTTCCCGTCGAAGATTGTGACCTATCTAGCTGCGGGACGTCCAGTTATAGCCTCAGTAAATCCCAACTGCGAAACCGCGCAAACCATTCGCGAATCGGGAGCCGGAACAATTGTCGCACCGGAAGACGGGGCGGCTCTGCTGGCGGCAATTCATGAGTTTCGAGGCGCAGATCTGCGGGAGTATCGCCAAAATGCGCAGGAGTACGCGAGCCGAAGGTGGTCATCCACCCGCGTTTTGGGGCATCTGGAACGAAGTCTTTTATCGGTCGCCGCATCCGTCACGCATTCTTTGGCACAGGAAGGGACCATTCGATGAACTCTGAAAAGAAGCCGAATTCTGTCTCGATTCTCACGTGTGTCTTCGCATGCTCGATCTGTCTGCCAGCCGTTCAAGGCCAGCAGGCCGCAAGTGCGGCCCATTTCGGCCAGGGCGCATCGAGTTCAGGCTTGACCACAGGCGCAAGCGCTCCGGTCCGGGGCACTGGATCCGGTGGAGGCTCCAACTGGGCGGCGGGAAAAGGGAGTTTCGGGCTATCTGCCCAGCCTGGTGGAGTCTGGCATGATAGTGGGCCGTCTCTCGGTATAGGCGCTGTCGGCGTTCGCAGCACCACGCAACCCCGCACGTCTGTAGTAGATGTTCTTCCGCCCAGCGGCGCCCTTCCTTCGGAATTCTCCAGTTCGAAGCCTGCAAGCGTCAGAGGGAATGCCGCGGCGGGTACAGCGCACCTCTCCCGTTCTTCCTCGGGCCGGTCTTCTGGCGGCACTGCATTTGGCCGCCGTGCTATGCCCAAATCCTCTGGAATAAGTCATGCTGCCGTCGGATCGCGGCGGGGGCTTGCTTCGCTAGCCGGCGGCGCCGGCAGCGGCGAGACTCGGCCATCTTCAGGCTTGGCCTCCAGGTTGGCGCAGCAAGGACTCATCAAGAGTCCCTCCCTAAACGGTGGAGTGGATACGGGCTTGGCCACGAAAGGTTCAAGACAGCAGCCGTAACCCATCTATCCACCCTTGAATGCGTTGGCGCCGGCGCCAAAACCCTGCCCACCACGATCCACGCAGATGCGCCTCATCTCAATCTTGCTGGTCCCCATCCGGTGAAGGAAAAACAAGCCTGCAAAGGACGCGGCCTTGCGTTTGTAAGTCGAGATCAGCGGTTTTGACAATCATTTGATCTTGAATTGGATTGTCCTTATGGCCTTGCCCAGCGTTGCGATTATCATCCCCACCCGGAATCGGCATGAGTTTCTTATGCGGTGCCTCAGCCGGATCGTTCCGTATGTCGTTGCTCACCCGAATTGTTCGATCGTCGTCAGCGATGACGGAAACTCGTTGCAGACCAGGGAGGTGCTGGCTCGGGAACTGGCCAGCGTGCAAGTGGTCCAGGGACCACGGCGAGGCCCGTCCGCCAATCGAAATTGTGGAGCCGCACACGCGACCGCGGAGCTTCTCATTTTTCTCGACGATGACTGCATCCCGGACCAAAACCTGATTGCGGCCTATCAGGATGCCGCCCTGAGAAATCCGGAAATCGGTGTCTTTGAGGGGCGAATCAGCCCAAAGGGGGAGTTGTCCGGCTTCGCGGATCAAGTTCCCACAAATGAAACCGGCGGCTATTTGTGGTCTTGCAACTTTGCCATCCGGCGGGACCTATTCCAGAAGATCAATGGGTTCGATGACCGATACCCTTTTGCGGCAATGGAAGATGTCGATCTCCATCTGCGAGTGAAGAGGCATTCTGAGGTTCTCTTTCTGCCGGATGCAAGAGTCTGGCACGAAATTGAACTGCGGCACGGCTGGAAGGTCGTCCAGCACCACACGCTTTCCGTCCTGCTCTTTCTTCATATACATGGGCTGAAAGCTTCGGGCAAAAGTTCAGCATACTTTCTTAGCATGGCTATGAGAACTCTGGTTTTCAGTGGAGCTCATCACCTTCGCGCTCTGAAGATGAAGAATCCTGGGCAGCTTGTTCTCCATTGCTGGGCTAACCTTCAACTATCGCTGATTCTCTTTTTCTGGAGATATCACGCCCTGCTCGCAAGAAGGTTTTATCCGCCATGTTGTCCCGGTTGTGAATTGATTCACGCCGCCATTGCCAGTCCCGATCATCCTGTGACTCCACTGAAGGAAGGAACAGATGCTCACTGACAAACCCGTGCCGGCGTCGCTGGAACTCGCCCAGGAGTTGTCTCAATCCGAGGAACCTGTTCTGCGCGGGTATCAGCAAATGGAGCAGTTCAAGGTGCCCTCCGGTTTTCGGGGACGATCCAAGCTTTACGTTCAATTGTGGTGGCTGGTGCAGTCCACTTTGTTCGCTATGTCGCCACAGATGATGTACGGATGGCGGGCGAACCTGTTGAGACTGTTCGGAGCGAGGATTGGGAAGAGCACCATTATTCGCCCATCCGTTAAGATTCCGTACCCCTGGAAACTCACCATAGGGGACCATTGTCACATCGGCGACGATGTCCACCTATACACCTATGGGGAGATTGAGATCGGGGACTGCGCCGTGGTATCCCAGCGGTCCTATCTATGCACGGGCTCCCATGACTACACCAGCCCAACCTTCGACATTTTTGCCAAGAAGATAGTAATCGGAGCGGAAGCGTGGGTGGCGACGGATGTGTTTGTCGCTCCCGGAGTAACAATCGGACATGGAGCTGTTGTTGGAGCGCGGAGTTCGGTATTCCACGATATACCGCCGGCCGCCATCGCCGTAGGAACGCCTGCTAAGGTGGTTGGAGAGCGCAAGATGCGAGTTAGTCATCCGTAACGTCGCAAAAGCATCTGAAGCTTCTTCTAACTTCAAGTGATATGCGCCCGAGCGGGGCGACACATCTTCAGGCTCTTAACGGTTTGATGGTTAGACTCTGATTCTTGCTAATTCGCGCGAGCAGCGGGCCTGTCGTTCCGGTCCTTTACAATGAAGTGTTCATCCGGCTTGGCCCGACTTCTGAGGTAGATCAAGTTCTATGCTCCACGATTCCAAATCCAAACGTATGCTTGTTGCGCACAACGTGCCGCGGGGTAACTGGGGCGGGATGGCGCGATTGATGGAATCTATCCACTCTGAACTGGAATCCTTCGGATGGAAAACAGATTACTTTACCGCTGACGATTTGCCCGACGTGGGTGGCAAGCGGTTTCAGCGATATGCTTTCACGTGGTATGCCCGCCGCCGTGCCCGGGAGGCATTTCTCCGCGGTGAGCCCTACGATCTGATTAACATTCATGAACCAGCCGGAGCGGCCATCGTGTTAGGGCAATCGCGATTGGGCAGCCCGGCCATTGTGGCCATGTCTCATGGAGTCGAACAGCGTTACTGGGAGTTGCGCCTGAGAAAGGATCCTCCTGGCCCCGAGCCTCCGAGTTTGAAGACCCGCATCTTATTCCCCCTGATGAGTTTGTGGCAGTCGCGGCTGACGCTGAAGCGGGCCGACCATGTGTTGTGCCTGAATGAAGAAGACAAGGCCTTCCTTGTGACTCGTTTCCACCTGAATCCGGAGAGGATTACACGAGTATTTCCGGGGACAGGCCCGGAGTTTCCGGGTGTTGCCCGCAGACGGTCCTACGATCGCCCCTGCAATAAGGTGGTGTTTTCCGGCACATGGATTGAACGGAAAGGGATCCGGCAGGTGATTGAAGCGTTTTCAGTTTTGGCCGGCAAGTACCCTTCGTTGCAACTCGGCATCCTGGGCGCGGGAATGCCCGCGGAGCGCGTCTACGCGGATTTTCCCGCGTCCCTTCATTCGAGAATTGTTGTGCACCCGCTTCTTTCGCATTCCGATTGTGCTGAAGTGCTGCTGGATTACGATGTTTTTCTCCTGCCCAGTTTCGCTGAAGGTACGCCGCTCGCTTTAATTGAAGCGATGTGCACGGGCATCCCCGCCATTACCACCGCAACCTGTGGAATGAAGGATGTTGTGCAGGATGGGCAAAACGGTCTGCTTGTTTCTCCAGGGAATACAGCACAGATTGTTAGCTCGGTTGAGCTCATCATGACCGACTCGAGTTTGCGGCAGAGGCTTGGCCGGCAGGGAGCCTCTGACGCTGCCAGGAAGTACACCTGGAGGGCGGCGGCAGAGTTGGTGGATTCAGCGTATTCCGGTCTGCTGAATCCCGTCCAATCCATGAATGTGCGCTAGAGCCTGTTATTGACTTTATCCTTTTGGAATCATTGTTGTAGGCATCACAGACGAGATGGCTGACGATGCACCGATGGGGAAGCCTGCATGCGCCTATCCGGGATTGTATATGGGATCGGCGGGCAAGGCGAAGGTCGAGAGAGGAGGGTTACATGGGAATAAGAAGATCTATTCTGGAAGCATGCGTAACAACGATGCGAAAAGTGTACCGGTATCGTAAAGCAAAAGAACCTCTCTCGATTCTTGTATTGCGCAACAATGACCTTGGCGACCTTGTAATCATTACCCCGCTCTTCCAGGCATTGCGGAGAGCGTTTCCCGATTCACATATCGCCGCAGGAGTCGGCAGTTGGTCGAAAGACATTCTCAAGAACAATCCCTATATATCTGAAGTTATCGACTGCAACGCACCATGGCACAACCACTGCACAGGACGGAAAAGCCTTCTAAAGGCGCTGAGATATATCTTCATGTCTCGGGAGGTCGCTCGGCTGAGAGCGAAGCAGTTCGACGTCGGAATCGATGTGCTGGGGAGTCCATTCGGCTCAATGCTTTTCATCCATTTGCGGATCCCGATTCGGTTAGGTCGAAAGGGATATGCGGGCGGTCACACCGGCTCAACGGCATATCTGGACGCCGGCAAGACACTTTCTGTTGCAAAAAGCGCCAGCGAGTTTGTCGGCCTGCTTAAGAGCGGTGTCGAAGTCGATTTGGGTTCAAAGCCGCAACTGTTTCTCGACGCCCATGAAATAGAAGAAGCAGAAAGGGTGTGGTTGGAGATAGAAGCGACAGGGGGCAGTGGGAATCCCAGGATCGTTGTCGCTCCTGGAGCTGGCGCCCCAGAGAAGCAGTGGCCAGTCGAGAACTTCGCCGAGTTGGCAGGCCGATTGTCCGAGCAGACGTGCGGCTGTGTGATTGGATCGCAAGCGGATTGGCCATTGGGAGAGGAAATTGCTCGCGAATTGGGAGGCTGGAGCAACCGATGCGGGAAAGTTTCGCTCCGACAATCGATGGCTCTGATTTCATTGGCCGATTTGGTAATTTGTCATGGCAGTTTTGCAATGCATCTTGCCGCCGCTTTCGAGAAGCGTTGTGTTCTCATCCTCACCAGGCTGCAAGACCCCAAGAGCCACGCGGAATTGTGGGAAGTCGACGGCGTGCATTACCAGCTGTTTCCTCGCGACGATGAGCAACACGTGCGAGTCGCCGATGTGGAGAGCCAGGCAAGACTGCTGCTGGGCTGTCTGCGATAGTGGAAATGAGCGAAGAGTGATCCAGAGTTATGTGAATCGTTCGCTGCAAGATTCGAGGACCTATGTCCGATTCATCGGGGAGATTCGTTTTGGTAACTGGCGGCGCAGGCTATATCGGCAGTCATGCAGCCAAGGCGCTGGCTGCACGCGGCTTTGTCCCTGTTACCTATGACAATTTGATCCATGGCCACCGTTGGGCTGTGCAATCCGGCCCTTTCGTTGAAGGGGACATTGGGGATCGAGCGAAGCTGCTGGAGACGATTAGCCGCTATAACATCTCAGCGGTGATGCATTTCGCGGCCTTTGCATATGTCGGAGAATCGATCCAGCGGCCGGAGCGGTACTTCAATAACAATGTGACCAAGTCTCTTACGCTGCTCGATGCCCTTGTGGATTCTGGAGTGCGTCACGTAGTCTTCTCATCGAGCTGCGCCACATACGGCACGCCGGACCGGATGCCGATCGCCGAAGATACCCCGCAGCGTCCGGTCAATCCGTATGGCGAAACCAAGCTCATCATGGAGCGGGCGCTGCACTGGTATGCGGGAGCACACGACCTTACGTTCGCCGCACTTCGATATTTCAATGCTGCAGGTGCCGATCCCGACGGGAAACTTGGAGAAGTTCACTCTCCGGAGACGCACCTCATTCCCCTGGTGTTGAATGCCATTGACGGTCGGGGAGCGCTCGAAATCTATGGCGGCGACTATCCCACCCCTGATGGGACGTGTGTGCGCGATTATATCCACGTAGCCGATCTGGCCGATGCCCATGTGAGGGCTCTTGATTATCTGCTGAGCGGAGGTGCCTCGGTTGCAATGAACCTTGGAACAGGCAACGGCCATTCGGTCAGGGAAGTTATCGGCGTTGCGGAACATGTGGCCGGTCGCAAAGTGCCGCACCGCATTGTTCCCCGGCGCGTGGGCGATCCGCCCATTCTGGTTGCGGATCCTTCTTCCGCGGCCAGAGTTTTGGCCTGGCGTCCGCAGTACTCTGACCTGGATTGCATCATCCGTTCCGCCTGGAAATGGCATTCGGAGTATTCCAAGGTCCGCCCGGTTTGACCGGGTTCCGCCATCGCGGTTTCTGGCGCAATAGGCCTCTCGAACGAACGGTATCAATTCTGCATCAACATATTTCTGGAGGGATCTGGCGATGCGCATGGTCATTGCGTGCTGCGGCCTGGAACACACACGGCGCGGCTATGAATCGTTCGCACGGGAACTGTTTGGCGCTCTTTCCGGGCAGGTCGATGTCACGCTGTGCAAGGGCTCAGGCAAGCGCCAGCCGAACGAGGTGGTGGTGCCTTGCCTCAGGCGCAACTTCCTCGCGCGGTTTATGAACCCGCAAACCGCATATCGCTGGGAACAGATTACATTTGCCATCGCCCTGTTTCCGTATCTGATCCTGAAGAAAGTCGATCTTGTCCACTACAGCGACGGCACTGCGGGAAACATACTGGGCCGCCTTGTGCGCTTCACCGGCTCGCGGGTCAAGCTCTTGCTGTCTAACGGTGGTCCCTATTCTGCCCAGCACCTCCGGCCCGACATCTTTATTCAGCAGATATGTGGAGAGTGTTATAAGGAGGCACTTGCGTTTGGCATCGCCCCGGAACGCATGCGTTTGGTCCCATATGGCATCAATCCGGAGCAGTTCCGCTCGTCAGAGAGCCGGGAGGCTGCGCGGGAGCAGTTTTCCCTGCCACACGACAGCTTCGTAATTCTTTCTGTCGCGGCTCTCAACCGCAGTGCAAAGAGACTGGATTACTTGATTCGGGAAGTTGCCGCTCTGCGCGACAATTCCGTCTTTCTGTGTATAGCGGGCCAGCCAACCCCGGAAACTCCCGGGCTGAGAGAATTGGCAGCAGAACTTCTTCCTGGCCGGCACATAATCGTCACCGTGCCGCGAGCCAGGATTCCGACGCTTCTGGCTGCCGCGGATCTCTTTGTACTCCCATCCCTAGCAGAAGGGCTCCCAATGGTCCTCCTTGAAGCCTGTTCGTCCGGAGTACCGGTTATCTCCCACAACACCTCGCATTTCCAATGGGCGCTTGGAGATGCGGCACTCTACATCGACATGGCCGCGCCCGGCGCTCTGGTGTCGAAGATCCAGGAAGTCGCCAGTCAACCGGAAGTGCTTCGCCGCTTCAGCGTACTGGGCAAGACGAGAGCCGAGAACTGCTACAGTTGGAACGTGCTCATTCCGCGCTATCTCAAGATGTACGAGTCTGTTCTTTCGGCTTGGCGTTGATGAGCCAAGACGACACCGGAGTTACGATTTGCCTGTGCGGTCTGCTCCGTTGATTGTGTCGGGGATCTCTGTAGCGACTCCACAAGCTCCGCGAACCCTTGTGTACCGCCTGGCTCCGGGAATGCTTCTTTGCCGCGGTCTATCTTCAAAGAAGCTCGGCGCCTACAGATAGGGAGATGCGATGGTGAAGCAATTTACATTCAGGGTGATCGATAAGCTCATCAGGTGGCATCAGAATTATCGGACCGAAAAGCTCATGAAGGAGCTTCATTTCTGCGGAGCGAGGGTATGGCTTAGCCACGAGGCAAGAATCTGGGGAACGCACGGAGTGACCCTGGAAGACGATGTTGCTATTAACGCCTTCACGCATATCTTTGGCGCAGGAGGCGTGCATGTCGGGGCAAGGACCTTGATTTCCTCGAATTGCTCGATCGCATCCGTTACGCATTCTGAACAGATCGCCACCCGTCTAATCGCGGTCGAGTTGCCGGTCACGATCGAGGAGGACTGCTGGCTGGGCGCTGGCGCAATCGTTCTCCCCGGCGTTCGCATTGGAAGAGGCAGCATCATCGGCGCAGGCGCAGTTGTAAACAGAGATATCCCCTCCTATTCCTTGGCGCTCGGGGTTCCGGCACGGGTCGTCCGCCAAATCACTCCATAGGGAGCCTATGAATATCAGTACTGTCTCCCGAATAGGGAAGAGACTGTCCACATTTGTTGGTGGCCAAAGCGCAGTCCAATTACTCAATGCGGCAACGGGGCTGCTGCTGCTTCGTCTCATGACCAAGCCCGACTTCGCCGTCTATGCCATTGCGCTCGGCATTCAGGGAATGATTACCATCCTCACTGATATAGGCTTCGGAGGAGCTATTTCAGGGCTGGTGGGCACGAGATATCAGGACAAGGCTGTCCTGGGTTCTTATATAAGAACCGCCAGCCATCTTAGACAAGTTCTTCTGTTGTTCATTTGTGGCGCGGGCATTCTGCTTGCTGTTGCCTTCCGTAATGTCCAGTTCCAGGCGCATGGCAGGAGAGAACTTGTCTTCCTTGCCCTTGCGGTATTGTTGACCGTCCAGTTCCAGGCGTGGGCTTCGTACTACGAAATTCCATTTTTGTTGAACAACAAGCTGGTTTCGTATTACAGCCCGCAGATAGCTGCCGCCGCCTTGCGTATCGTCAGTTCCGTCGCCCTCTATTACATGCATTGGATCTCCGCGACCACGGTGATCGCCGCAAATACGTTGAGCATCGTGGTCACGGGCGTGTCGTACAGAGTCATGGCTCGTCCGTGGATCGATGTGCCCCGTAAAGCTTCCAAGGAACACGGCAGGGAGATGATACGGTTCCTGGTCCCGCTCCTGCCGGGTACCGTGTATCAAGCGCTGCAGGGCCAGATTTCACTGTTCCTGATCGCGGTTTTCGGACACGCGGGCCAGATAGCGGAAGTCGCGGCGGCAGGCAGGATTGGCCAACTGTTTCTGCTGCTGAATTCATCGAATGGGGTCCTTATCGGACCCTACTTTGCAAAAAGTCCGCGTTCCCTCTTTCGCAAAAGATACATCCACGCCATGTGCGCCATCTCGGTAATTGCCCTCATGGTGGCTGCGTCGGCAAAGTTGTGCCCGGGCGCATACCTCCTCCTGCTGGGCGCGAAATACAGCAATCTCACTCCCCAGGTACAGCTCGTGATTTACGCTTCGGCGATTGGGTACTTCGCGGGAGCCATGTGGGCCATTGCAGTTTCACGAAAGTGGATCTTCTGGTGGAGCGGTTCCCTGCAGGTGATTGTGCTGACGCTGGTACAGCTTGTCTGCGTTATGTTCCTTCCGCTGAATACGTCCGAGGGCGTTCTCAAAATGAATATCTATACGGCCTTTGGCGCGCTCTCGGTCCAGATACTTCACCTCATCCAGGGCCTTTCTGTGCATGCCAAGGCTGAAGCAGCCCAGGCGATCGTAACCTGAGCATGTTCAGCGTGGGCCAATACGCCACGCAATTGTGAAGGCTCGTCGAGCCATGCTCTAGACTATAAGTGCCTGCCGTGGCGCTTTTCAGTTTGATCTCCACATCGTTGCAGCGGCAGTAGCCGCGACCTCACGTGCGAAGGCATATGCCCATGAGAGGGCATCTCTTTGCCGCTCAACAAATCCATTCAACGAGGCACATTCATGGGGAAGGTTGCTCTCATTACGGGTATTACGGGGCAAGACGGCGCTTATCTAGCCGATCTTCTGCTGGACAAGGGCTATCTTGTGCATGGCATCAAGCGGCGCTCTTCATCTTTCAATACTGCGCGCATCGACCATATCTACCAGGATCCCCATGTGCCGGACAGCCACTTCCAGATTCATTATGGAGACATGACGGACTCCACCAATCTGATCCGCATCATTCAGGCCGTGCAGCCGGACGAGATCTATAACCTCGCCGCGCAAAGCCACGTCCAGGTCAGTTTTGAAACACCGGAGTACACCGCGAATGCCGACGCTCTTGGCGCATTGCGCATTTTGGAGGCGATCCGGATCCTCGGACTCGTCGAAAAGACGCGGTTCTATCAGGCCTCGACGTCTGAGTTATACGGGAAGGTTCAGGAGACTCCGCAGAAAGAAACCACGCCATTCTATCCGCGGAGTCCCTACGGCGTCGCCAAGCTCTATGCTTACTGGATTACCGTAAACTATCGCGAAGCCTACGGCATGCATGCTTCGAACGGAATTCTGTTCAATCACGAAAGCCCCATCCGCGGAGAAACGTTTGTTACGCGCAAGATTACTCGCGCGGTCGCAAGCATTCATCTGGGCGTGCAGAAGATGCTGTATATCGGCAATCTCGATTCCAAGCGCGACTGGGGTCATGCGCGGGATTATGTCGAGGGCATGTGGCGGATTGTGCAGCAACAAGTGCCGGACGATTTTGTTCTCGCAACGGGTGAGTCGCACAGCGTTCGCGAGTTCATCGAGCTGGCATTCTCCTTGGTCGATCGCAAGATCGAATGGAAGGGCAGCGGCATTGATGAGGTCGGCATCGATTCCACCAATGGCCACCCGCTGGTCAGAATCGATAGCCGTTATTTCCGCCCCACCGAGGTTGACCTGCTTCTCGGTGACGCTTCCAAGGCGCACCGCATTTTGGGGTGGAAGCATACGGTCGCATTTCCCGAACTGGTCTCTGATATGTTGGGCTCGGATTTGAAGATCATCGCCAAGGAAGCCCACATGAGAGAGCTTGGTCATGAGTAGCTTCGACTTGACCGGCATGCGCGTTTGGGTCGCCGGGCATCGCGGCATGGCAGGCTCGGCGATTGTGCGGCGCTTGCAGCGAGAGAGTTGCGAAATTGTCACGGCGGCGCGCAGCGAACTCGATCTGTTGCGGCAAGCGGATGTTGATGCGTGGATGGCGGATGCAAAGATCGATGTTGTCTTCCTTGCCGCTGCAACCGTGGGTGGCATTCTGGCCAACGCGACCCGGCCTGCGGAGTTCTTGTATGAGAATCTCGCCATCGAAACCAATATCATCCATGCGGCGTGGCGCACCGGCGTCAAGAAACTGCTGTTCCTTGGCTCGTCTTGCATCTATCCGCGCATGGCAGACCAGCCGATGCGTGAAGAGGCGCTCCTGACAGGCGCGTTGGAGCCCACCAATGAGTGGTATGCAATCGCCAAGATTGCCGGCATCAAATTGTGCCAGGCCTTTCGACGCCAATATGGCTGCGATTTTGTTTCGGTGATGCCGACCAATCTTTACGGCCCCGGAGACCGTTACGATGCGGAAGGCGGTCATGTTGTGGCTGCGCTCATTATGAAGATCCACGCGGCCAGGATCGCGAACCGCCCAACGGTCGAATTGTGGGGAAGCGGAACGCCGAGACGCGAATTCCTGTTCTCTGAGGATTTGGCAGACGCTTGCGTCTTCGTGATAAAGAACTACTCCGGCGAGATGTTTTTGAATGTCGGCACCGGAGTCGATAGGACGATTTTGGAACTGGCCCAATGCATTGCTTCCACCATCGGCTGGAAGGGAACTTTCACGTTCGACCCATCGAAGCCCGACGGCACACCGCGGAAGGTGATGGATGTCGGCCGCTTGCGCGCCCTCGGTTGGAGTGCCCCCACCGACTTTGAAACGGGCATGAAGGAAGCGTATCAGTGGTATCTTTCTAATGTGGGCGGATCGAGTGCTCTGACCCCATAAAAATGGGTACGAAGTCTGCGCCATGCTGGGAGAATTCCGAATTCCCGCTGCAAATCTGTTCGTCAGGTTCCTTTTCCACGTTTGGAACATGAGACGTGCGCACAAGAGTCGAGAGAGTGAGTGAGCGTATGAATGTGGACAGCCGAAGGGCCAAAGCTCCGGTGGTTTTCAGCGCGGCATGGTTGGCCTGCTTTTTGCTGTTGACCGCGAGCGCAGTGTCGGCCGAACAACCTGGACCCGCATCTGGACAGGCTGCGGCTGCACAGGCTCCGTCTGGACAGGCCGATGCCCGACCGGCTGCGGCTGAATCGGCAGATGCTGGATCGTCGGCAACAGGGAAGTGGCAGTGGGGCCACCGCGATTCCAGCCGTCCGGCGCCGGTCTGCGAACCCTCTCTTCTCGATTCGCCGTACATTCCTGTCGACAGTTGGGTTTATCCGGCAGTTCTTCGTCTTTTCTCGCTTGGATTTGTGGATAGCGCATATCTGGGGATGCGCCCATGGACGCGTTCGAGCGTGGACCACATGCTGGAAGAGGCCGGCGCGCGCATCGAGGACGCGGATGCTGGTCCAGCCACGGACGAAGCGCAAGATATTTATGAGGCGCTGATTCACACACTGCGCGACGATATGCAGGGCCCCTGCCTGGTGCATGAGGGCAATTCGCGCATTGAGTCGGTCTACTCCGTGGCGCGCGCCATCAGCGGCACGCCTCTCCGCGACAGCTTTCATCTCGGCTCAACGGTCATCAACGACTACGGCCGGCCCTACTCGAACGGCTTCAACAACTACTCCGGCGCCAGCGGCTACGCGTCCGCCGGCCGGTTCCTGCTCTATGTGCGCGGTGAGTTTCAGGGTGCACCCTCGGCTGCCGGTTACTCCACCGCCCTGGCCCAGACGCTCTCCAACATTGACCTCCCGCCTCCCTACGACCCCGCCTACTACAACTATCCCGTCTCGCCAGCCGGCCAGGAGACCATCCCGTTGGGACCGATACCGGCGGCCATCGATGCGCGGGTGATGGAGGCATACGCCTCTGCCCACTACCTTAACCACGAGATTTCCTTCGGCAAACAGGACGACTGGCTTGGACCCGGTATGGGCGGCGGCATGGCCTATTCCAATAACGCCGAGAACATCTACTCGTTTCGCATCAACCGCATTGAGCCGCTGCGCATTCCACTGCTCTCCCGTATTACCGGGCCATTTCGATACGACTTTCTCGTCGGCTCCCTGAAGGGGCACGAATATCCGAACGATCCATGGGTGCATGTCGAGAAGGTCAGCTTCAAGCCCACGCCCGATCTGGAGTTCGGCTTCGAGCGCACCGTGATCTGGGGAGGCGAGGGCCACGAAGCAATTACCATCAAGTCCTTCCTGAGGAGTTTCTTCAGCCTGACTGCTGTCACACCCGCGATCAAATTCAGTAACAAGGATCCAGGCGCACGCTTTGGCGCATTCGATTTCACCTACCGCCTTCCTTTCGTGCGCAAGTGGCTTACGCTCTACTGCGACTCTGAGGTGCACGACGATGTCTCGCCCGCCGACGCGCCCCGTCGCGCCTCCTGGAGGCCGGGCATCTATCTGTCCCATGTCCCGGGCGTTCCCAAGCTCGATGTGCGCGTCGAAGGCGCCTCCACCGATCCGCCCGTCTCGACCAGTAATGGCGGTAAATTCATGTACTGGGAGACCATTCAGGTGCAGGGTTACACCAACGCGGGCCAGATGTTCGGCGACTGGATCGGCCGCGAAGACAAGGGCGGCCAAGGTTGGATCACCTATCATCTGAGCGGCAACGAGTGGTTTGAGGTGGGCGTCCGCAATCAAAAGGCGGCCAAGGACTTTATTCCCGGCGGAACGACCCTGAACGACATCAACTTCAAGGTGGTCAAGCGCATCGGCAAGGACTTCGAGGTCAACGGCAACTTTGCCTACGAGCACTATAAGGCGCCCATCTATCTTCCCGGACAGCAGACCGTCACTACAACCACTATCCAACTCACTTGGTTCCCAGAAAGAAAGATCAGTTTTTAAGATCCCGCATCAGAATTGGTTCGTGATGAAGTGTCCTTGCGATTCGGTTGCCTTGGTTTCATGAGAGTGTCTTGGAACCCAACAGCAGGCTTTTGGCTCCGCTCAGGACGACTGTTTCAGTGGGAAGAATGGACGCGGCCCTGAGTCATTGTTCCTTTGCCTTGGAGTGGAAGATTGCTGATGTAGGTTTGGGAGAAGCAGCCTGCAGCCTGGATTAACAGTTCGAAGGGTCCTGATTTACCGTTTGGGTAGCCTGGGCGACACGGTGGTCGCGTTGCCGTGCTTCCACCTGATTGCGCGCACCTTTCCACAAGCGGAGCGCGTTCTGCTCACCAACTTTCCCGCCCATGCCAAGGCGCCGGCCTCCGCGGCGGTGCTGGGCAACACCGGACTGGTCCATGGCTACCTGCGCTACACAGTAGGCACGCGCCGGGTGGGCGAGTTGGTGCGCCTGGCGTGGCAGATTCGCCGCTTCCGCCCCGATGTCCTGGTCTATCTGATGCCAGTGCGCCCATTGAAGAAAGTGCGCCGCGACCGGCTTTTCTTCCGGGTAGCCGGTGTGCGGCAATTCGTCGGGCTGCCCGGAGTGGAGGAACTGGAACACCGCTTCGACGGCACGACCCGGCTCTACGAGTCCGAGGCCTCCCGGCTGAGCCGCTCGCTCGGCGAGTTGGGCGACGCGAGATCTGGAGAGTTGGCAAATTGGAGCCTTGGATTAACCGCTCCGGAACGCGAGGCTGCGGCTGCGGCGCTGGGCACTCTCGCGCAATGGCCCCTGATCGTGTGCGGCCCTGGCACCAAGATGCAGGCCAAGGACTGGGGACAGGAAAACTGGCGATCGCTGCTCACCAGGTTGCACGCAGAATATCCACGGCATGGGCTTGCGCTGATCGGCGCCAAAGAAGACGCTGGCGTGGCCGAGTATGCCGCCCAGGAGTGGACCGGCCCCAAGGTGAACCTCTGCGGTCGGCTCACCCCGCGCGAAACCGCTGCAGTACTCGAACATGCCCATGTCTTTCTCGGGCCTGACTCCGGGCCGATGCACCTTGCCGCCAGCGTTGGAGTTCCCTGCGCGATTGCCTTTTCCGCGCGCGGGCTTCCTGGCATCTGGTACCCATCGGGCTCGCAGCACCAGGTCATTTATCATCAAACCAGTTGTTACGGCTGCAACCTGGAGACGTGCATCGTCGAGGCTCGCCGGTGCCTCACCTCCATCACCGTGGATGAGATGGTTGTAGCCGCAGGCAGGGTAATGAACGCACGCGCGGGGGAGAAGCCCGCAATCGTCGCTGTTTGATGCCGTTTCTCGGATAGATACTCAGCGCTCAAGAGGAGCCGTAGGATATGTTGATCGTTACCGGAGGCGCGGGCTTTATCGGCAGCAATCTGGTTCACGAGCTGAATGCCCACGGCCTCACCGACATCCTCGTGGTGGACAACTTCGCCAACGTGAAGAAGTTCCAGAATCTGCACGGCGCCCGCTATGTGGACTACATGGACAAGCGGGAGTTCCGCCGCGCCATCGGAGACAATGCGCTGGCTGCAGGCAAGATCGAGGCAATCCTGCATCAGGGCGCCTGCTCCAACACGCTTGAGGACGACGGCGTCTACATGATGGACAACAACTTCCAGTACACAAAGGAAGTGTTGGCCTTTGCCATTCGCCAGAGCGCGCCGCTGGTTTACGCTTCCACTGCGGCGGTCTACGGCCTATCCGGCCCAGGGCACTTCACGCCCACCATCGAAAATGAGCGCCCGCTGAATATCTACGGCTATTCCAAGCTGGTCTTCGACCACTACTTTCGCCATCAACTCGCTCTGGACCGGGTCCCGATGACTGCCGTCGGCCTCCGTTATTTCAACGTCTACGGGCCGCGCGAGCAGCACAAGGGGCGCATGGCCTCGGTCATTCACCACTTCACGAAACAAATGGAGGAAACCGGCAAGGTGCGCCTCTTTGCCGGTACGGGCGGCTTTGGCGACGGCGAACAGCGCCGCGATTTCATCTATGTCCACGACCTGGCCCAGCTGAACATGTTCTTCGCCCAAATCGGCCCCTACGCGCCCAAGCCTGGCGAGGCGCCAAAGACCTATCGCGGCGTGGTCAATGCCGGCTCCGGCGTCAGCCGCACCTTCAACGATGTGGCCAAAGCGCTGATGGCGGTGCATGGCGAAGTCCCCATCGAGTACATTCCCTTTCCCGCCGATCTGGAAGGCCGCTACCAGCACTTCACAGAAGCCGATCTCACCGGCCTGCGCCAACTTGGCTGCAATCTGGAGCCCACCCCGCTCGAAGAGGGCATCGTCGAGACCTACGCCACACTCAACGCCATCGGGGATTAGCGCTATTTCGCGGGCAGTCCGAGACACATCGTTCCACTCAACTGGCCTTGAACGTGTCTCCTCGCCAGCAAATCGTTCACCGCCTCAACCAGAGACGAATAGCGCAGGTCGGCCAGCTCCCGCGCCGCCTCAGCGCCGGGCTTCCGCCGCTCAGGGTCGCCATCAATAAAGGCGGTGACCATCCCCAGCCGCCGCCCAAAGTCGATGTCCGACAACGAGTCCCCGATCATCACGCTGCTTGCCGCGGTGATCCCGGGAAAATCTGCCACTGCCTGTTCGAAGAGCCCCGGCAGCGGCTTGCGGCAGTTGCATTGCCCCTTGTCGTGCGGGCAAAAGTAGAACCCGTCCACGTGCGCCCCGAACGCCTCCAGCAGCCTCTGGAACTCCGCGTGAACGGTCCGCACATCCTCAGCCGTGTACAGTCCCAGCGCAATGCCGCGCTGATTCGAGATCACCACCACCCGCAGCCCTGCCCGGTTGAGCAGGCCGATGGCCTCCACCGCGCCGGGCAGCAGTTGGAACTCGCTCCAGCAGGTCACGTAGCGGCCTTCCGGCATCTTCTCGTTCACCACACCGTCCCGGTCAAGGAACACCGTCTGCACCAGACCGGGATACGATGGGTTGAGGACGTTGGTCACCCCGCTATGATAGCAACAGAGGGACTTGCGCTGGCCAGCCAGTTCGCCGGCAAGTGAGGCCCCAGCAAGTAAAGCCCAGGGAAGTTTTGTCAGCGAAAGCGAGAGGGAAGTCATGTCCACGAGTCCTGATGCCGCAAGCATCTTCGGGAAGGCCATTGCGGAGCACCTGGAGGTTGTGCGCGAGATGGAAGCACAGCAGCCCGTGCTGGAGTCGATTGCGCTGGCTATGACCGCAACCCTGCGTGCCGGAGGCAAGATTCTCTGGTGCGGCAACGGCGGCAGTGCCGGCGACTCGCAGCATCTGGCCGCCGAGATTGTGGGCCGCTTTCGCCGCGAGCGCCGCGGTCTGCCCTCGATGGCGCTCACCACGGATTCGTCGGTCCTGACCTCGGTGGCCAACGACTATGGCTTCGAGGCGGTATTTTCCCGCCAGATTGAGGCGCTGGGAGTTCCCGGCGACCTTGTCGTGGGCATCTCCACCTCGGGCAACAGCCGCAACGTGATTGCCGCTCTTGAGGCCGCTCGCTCCCAGGGGTTGGTTACGGTAGCCTTTACCGGTGCAGGCGGCGGCAAACTGGCGGCGTTGGCCGATCATCTCTTCGCCGTTGCCTCGCGCGATACTGCGCGCATCCAGGAGGCCCACATTCTGGCCGGCCACATGCTCTGCGACTGGATCGAACTGGATTGGATCGGCGCGCAACCTGCCGGAACCCAGACCGCCGCGCCAGCTCCAGTCGCCGCTGCGCAATCGCCAGTCGCCGCAGTCCAATCGGAGGCACCGAGGTGATCGAGCAACTGCGCCAAGTGATCCAGGAGATCGAGCACAAATGGGCCGCCAAGCGCCTGCTGGTGGTGGGCGACGTGATGCTCGACAAATACATCTGGGGCGACGTGGGGCGCATCTCCCCGGAGGCGCCGGTGCCTGTGGTTCGCGCTACCCACCAGAGCGAGCAGCCTGGCGGTGCGGCCAACGTGGCCATGAACCTCTCGCGCCTGGGCGCACACACACAGGTGATTGGTTTTACCGGTGGCGACGAGAACGAAAAGCTGCTCGCCGCGAGTCTGCGCAAGAGCGGAATCTCGCCTCATTTCGTCGTCTCAGACGGCTTTCCCACCATCACCAAGCTCCGCATTCTGGGCGGCCGGCAGCAAATGCTGCGCCTTGACAGCGAGCGCCTGAGCACGCGTCCACGGGCCGACTACGATCGCCTGGTAGCCGCCGTGCTTGCGCACCTGCCCGGCAGCCATGCCGTTGTGCTTTCCGATTACGCCAAGGGAGTGCTCACCCCAGGGGTCTGCCAGCTTGTGATTCAGGCCGCCCGCAAGCTGGCGATTCCGGTGCTGGTCGATCCCAAAAGCGCCGACTTTGCCCGCTACCGCGGCGCTACCACCATCTGCCCCAACCTCGGCGAGCTCTCCACGGCCACACATCTCGACGCGCACGATTTGAATGCCGTGTTGGACGCGGCCGAGGCTATGGTCCCCGCGCTCGAAATCGAGTTCCTCACCGCAACCCTAAGTGATAAAGGCATTGCGTTATTGCGGCCCGGCAATCGGTTCATCGCACCTGCCGTGGCTCGCCAGGTCTTCGATGTCTCCGGCGCCGGAGACACGGTCATCGCGGTGCTGGCGTTGTGCCTCGCCTCCGGGCTCAAGCCGGAGACCGCCGTGGAACTGGCCAATACTGCCGCCGGCATCGTGGTGGGCAAGGTGGGCACGGTTCCCGTGGAGAAGCACGAATTGCTGGCTGCGCTGGCTCCGGACATTGCCCTCCACGCCGAGGACAAGGTGGTCACGCGCCAGGAACTGGTAAGCCGTGTGGCGCTGTGGAAGAGCAATGGCGAGCGTGTAGTCTTCACCAACGGCTGCTTCGACCTTCTGCATATGGGTCACATCACCGTACTCGAGCAGGCTCGACGCTTCGGCGACCGGCTCATCGTGGCCATCAACAGCGACGCATCCGTAAGCGGCCTCAAGGGCCCCAACCGCCCCATCGTGGGCCAGAACGAACGTGCCCGTGTACTGGCGGCGCTCGCCGCCGTCGATGCCGTGGTGGTCTTTGACGAGCCAACGCCGCTGGAACACATCGTAGCCACGCGGCCCGACGTCATCGTCAAGGGCGGCGACTACGGCGTGGAGACCGTGGTCGGCGCCAGCGAAGTCCTGTCCTGGGGCGGACAGGTCAAAATCGTCCCCATCGTCGAAGGCTTCTCCACCACCCGCCTCATCGCCAGGGGCGCGGGCACCTAGAGCGCCATCGGCTCAGCCAGCGTCCGCCGGATACAATACGGGGATGGAGATTTTTACCCAGTCCTCATGGCTCCTCCCCGAGTCATGCGGCCGCGAGGCGGTCAAACCAGCATGAAGAATTTCCTGCGCCTCCTGCGCTACGGACTTCCCTACGTGCTGCACATCCTGCCCGGCGTGTTGTTGCTGGCCATGGTCGGCCTGCTCGACAACTTTCGCACCCTCCTGTTCCAGCCCATCCTCAATAATGTCCTCGACCCCAAGGCTCCCGACGGCCCCATCACTCTCGGCCTGCCCAAATCTCAATGGCACTTCGACCTGCGCATTCTGGTTCCCCACTTCATGCACAATGCCTGGACGGTGGTGGCCTTTGCTCTGATAGCCTCCACCATCGTCAAAGGCCTCTGCGACTATCTGGGCACCTACCTGGTCAACTATGCCGGCTTCGGCATGATCACGGATCTGCGTAACAGTCTTTACGAAGCCACTCTGCGCCGCTCCTCCAGCTTCTTTCACAAGCACGCCACGGGCACTATCCTTTCCACGCTCATCAACGATGTGGATAAAGTGCAAACCGCGGTCAGCTCGGTGATCGGCGAATTCCTGCAGCAATTCTTTACCTTTCTGGTGGGGATGGTGCTCGTGATCCGCCTGGGCGGCCATCTCAGTTGGGCGTTGCTTCTGTTCGTTCCTGTCGTGGTTACCTCCGCACGCAAAATCGGCAGGGAAGTCCGCACCCGCACCCGCACCGGGCAGGACAAGCTGGCCGAGATTCAGAACATCCTGCATGAAACGGTTACCGGCAATCGCATCGTCAAGGCCTTCAACACGGAACTGTGGGAGATTCTGCGCTTCAAGAAAGCGGCTACCCGTCTTTTTCGCGCCAATCTCCGCAGCGTGCGCATTCAGTCCATCAGTTCGCCGTTGATGGACACCATCGGCTATGTGGCCATCGCGCTGCTCCTGCTCGTCGGCCGCAATGAGATTCAGCACGGCCGCATGGACATCGGGCTCTTCGGCGCTTTCATCATCCTGCTCTTCAAGCTCTACGACCCGGTGCGCAAGTTCGCCTCTTTCTACAACAGCTTCCAACAGGCCATGGGCGCTTCATTGTCCATCTTCGCCTTCTTCGATACCAAGGACGACGTGAAAGAGCGGCCCCGCGCGGCCAGGTTGAAGGGCTTTCTGCAGTCCGTCCAGTTTGAGAATGTGGGTTTCTCCTACAGCACTGAAAAGGGCGAGCACCAGATTCTGCACAACGTCGATCTCCAGATGCGGGTCGGCGAAGTGTTGGCGCTGGTGGGCCCAAGCGGAGCCGGCAAATCGACCTTGGTCAACCTGATTCCGCGCTTTTTCGACGTGACCTCGGGACGAATCCTCATCGACGGCCACGACATCCGCGACCTCACGCTTGGCTCGCTGCGCCGCCAGGTTGCCCAGGTCACGCAGGAAACCATCCTCTTCAACGACACCGTGCGCAACAACATCGCCTACGGTCGCCCGGATGTCAAGTTGGATATCGTGCAGCAGGCTGCCCAGAACGCACTCGCGCACGACTTCATCCTCCGCATGCCGCAGGGTTACGACACAGTGATCGGCGAAAAGGGCTTCCGCCTTTCCGGCGGCGAGCGCCAGCGCCTGGCCATTGCCCGCGCCATCCTCAAAGATGCGCCGATTCTGATTCTCGATGAGGCCACCTCGGCCCTTGACGCCGAAAGCGAGTCGCTGGTGCAGGCCGCGCTGGCCAACCTGATGCAGGGACGCACCGTGCTGGTCATCGCGCATCGTCTGGGAACCATTCGCCGCGCCAGCCGCATTGCCGTTCTTGAAGATGGGCGCATTACCGCGATCGGTTCCCACGACGAGCTGTTGACCTCATCGTCGACTTATCAGCGGCTCTATCAACTGCAATTCATGGGCGTGCCCGAGCCGCAAGGTTTGGACACACTGGAAGAAGACCCGCCTCAGTAGCATCTTGCGCTCACCACCGGGCCACAGGAGTAGCAGAAAATGCCGATCTATTCGATGACAGGGTTTGCGCGGGTTCAGGTGCACCAGCAACTCAGCTACACGCTGAGCGTAAAGAGCGTCAACCACCGCTTCCTCGACGTGCAGTTGCGCCTCCCCTCGGGCCTCGACGCGCTGGAGACCGAACTGCGCAAGGCGATCAAGGACTCCCTCGTCCGCGGCCACGTCGAGTTGACTCTGACCGTCGATCGCAGCAACCAGCAAAAGGGCGGCTACAATCGCGAACTGGTGGCCGGCTACATTGCCGCATTTGCCGCGGCGCGCGACGAGAATGGGCTCACCGGAGAACCGGACCTGAACTCTGTTCTGCGCCTGCCCGGGGCTCTGCAAACTGAGAATCGCGGCGACGAGGACCTGGCGGCCCTGGCCGAAAGCGTGCGGAAGGAGATTGCGCCCCTGCTCGACCAGTTGAAGATTATGCGTGCTCGCGACGGCGAGGCGCTCGATGCGATCCTCAACGCCACGCTCGACCGGCTGGCCGAGGCAACCGACGGAGTGGCTGCGTTGCGCCCCGAAATCGAGCAGCGCTACCAGGAGCGTCTGACCCAGCGGCTGGTTGCCGCCACCGGCTCGGAGTTCAACCGCCAACGGCTGCTCGAGGAAGTTGCCGTGCTCGTCGAACGCAGCGACATTGCCGAGGAGCTGGCCCGGATGCACACCCACATCGCGCATTTCCGTGAGCTGCTGGCCGCAGGCGGCGAGTTGGGCAAGAAACTCGATTTTCTCCTCCAGGAAATGAACCGCGAGGCCAACACCCTGCTCTCCAAGACCGGCGGCGTGGGCGGAAAGGGAACCCGAATTACTGAGTTGGGACTGGCCATGAAGTCGGAGATCGAAAAGGCTCGCGAACAGATTCAAAACGTGGAATAACAAGTCTTGAGGGACATGAACCAACGAACTTTGATGCGCGTCGGACAGCAAGGCTTTGAAAGCGCACGGCTTTACTGGCTTTGAAAGACGCGCTGCTTTCAAGGGGCACGACTTTACAGGTTGCAGCAAAACTTGTTGCTTTGAAAGGGCACGGCTTCAGCCGTGCCGCAACGAACGCAAGAATTCAATGGGCTTTAGCCCCCGAGGGAATGCTTCTTATCGGAATATGCCTTTTCGGCAGCGTGATCCGAGACTCCCTGAAGGACAACAGTGGCAGGAATTCTCTTCATCATTTCGGCGCCCTCGGGCTCGGGCAAAAGCACGCTGGTAAGCGAACTGCGCAAGCAGGTGAGCGGCGTCGAGTTCGCCATCTCGTGGACAACGCGGCCGCCCCGTGGCTCTGAGGAGAATGGGCGCGAGTACAACTTCACCTCCCGGGAAGAGTTTCAGCGCATGCTCGACACGAACGTCTTCCTTGAGCACGCCGAGGTCTTCGGCAACTTCTACGGCACTGCCCGCAAGTCGCTTGAAGAGGCTCGCTCGGCCGGCCACGACCTGCTGCTGGATATTGACGTTCAAGGCGCATCCCAGGTTCGCGCCAGAATGCCAGAGGCCGTCAGCATCTTCGTCATGCCGCCCAACCCCAGAGTTCTGCGCACCCGCTTGCGCAATCGCAGCCGCGCCGAAGGTGTTGTGAACGAGGAAGAAGTCTACCGGCGGCTCAACGAGGCCAGCAAGGAAATTGAAAATTATCGCGAGTACGGTTATATTCTGGTCAACGACATTCTGGACAGGGCGGTAGCCCAACTCGAGGCGATTGTGCTCGCCGAGCGCTATTATCGCAATGGGGAAGTGATCGCGTACCGCTCGCGCCGGGTGTTGGAAGTTGCCGCTGCATGTTTGCAGTTCAACTCGCAGGAGCGCCTAAAGCCCGTGCTGGAGGCCTTTGGCATTCTCGGCTCCACCGGCCAGCAGCAGCTTGACTTTGGCGAGGACTCCGATCGGGAGGACCCCGCTCAGGATGGTGAGGACCCCAATGACGATTGAGACCGGTTTCGATTCCAACTACCGCAAGGTTCTGGTAGCCGCCCGCCGCGCCCGGCAGTTGCAGAGTGGCTCCCACGCTCTGGTCCACAGCCAGTCCACCAAGGCCTGCCGCATCGCCCAGGATGAAATCGAAGCGGGCAAAATCGCCTACGTCAAGACCGATGTTCCCGTGGTGAAGCCGCTGATCGATGGTCCAGCCATTCCCATTCTGCTGAGTTAGTTCCATCTGTCAGTGAGGACGCCCCGGCAGTACAAAATGTTCCGCGCAACGCGGCTCGTACGAGTCGCCGGGCATTTTGATGGGACTGTCATAGGGCGCAGGTTCACCTTCGATCAGCCGCTGCGAGTAAAGGGCTCGGTTTCCGCAGGAGCAGTATGCAATGCATTCGGTAATACTGCCGCCGTATGCATTCACAAACCACGCCAGGTTGAGCATCTCTCCAAAAGGAATAGCTCGAAAGTCCAGATCGAGCCCGGCGACCAGGACGTCATGGTTTTCATCGAGCAGGCGCCGCGTCAAAGGGAATAGCTCATCCACAAATTGCCCCTCATCGATCGCGATGCATTCCACTCTCTTCCCAATTTCCAATTCCTTGTCTGAGATCGCTTGAAGAATCTCCCATGGGTCATTGGATTTGAATTCCAGGGCATGCATCTTCCCGTGACCTCTCGGGTTGCGGCTCTCAACCACCCCAGGTCCGCCCTTCGTGTCATCGCTGGGCTTGAGCACCATGACATATTGGCCTGCGTACTGACGCCGCATATCGGCGCGACGCAGAAGTTCCGCGGTCTTGTTGCTCCTCATCGGTCCCAGCATCAATTCCAACTTGCCTTGCATGTTGGCGCCCCCTCCAAGAATCAAAGTACATTTGCCGCAGGGTTTCTCCCATGAGTTGGAGTCTTCTTCGTCGGCCTTGAACAGCCCAAATTATACCGCCGTCGAGTGACTTCGGAGCCGCTTCGCCCGCCCTCTCTCGCGGAACACCGCGCAAGCGCCCGGATCTCCTGGTTCAAGGTGCCCGCCCGCAGCAATCGAAACCAGCTAAAATCGAGCCACGAGAGGAAACGTGAGCATCTCCCGCAGGATCGCGATTGCAGGGCGGCGGAAGTGGTGCGCATTCTGCAGCGCCGGGCTGTTGAAGTCTCCGGTGTCATGACCGCGTCTGCCGGCAACGCTGTTCAGCCGCGCACCTTCGCCGCCCTCACCGCCCCAAGAGGAAGCCGCATCAAGCATGGGATCATGGGTTGTGTTCCGCACATGGCGCATAAACGTGAACCAGACACGCTAGAGATGGCCAACCGGGTCGTTTTCAAGTCAAGGCCGCGCAGTGGCATGATGCCGGGCCAGTACTTCGATCTCGCACCCCCCAGCATTTCTGGCGCAGGCGGCGATTTCAGGTCTTGCAGAAGCTTGCCGACGCACGGCTTCGATCAGTTAAAAGCGCTGCTGAAATCGGATGTGGAAATGGAGTTCTGCAGAGGCAACTCGAAGATGCCTACGGTATTGCTCCAGCGGGATATGATTTGCACGAATTCGCTCTGCGCCGGAACATGTGCAGGCGAGGAGAAGTGTATTGCTACGATATTCACGATCGTGCGGATGAGTTTAGGAAAGCATTCGACTTATTGCTGATGTTTGACGTCCTCGAACACATCGAAGATCAGGATCGGTTTTTGGATTCCGTCAGGTTTCTCCTGGCTGATCGTGGCTGCCTGATCATCAATGTTCCGGCAGTCGAGTGGCTGTTCTCGCCTTATGACTGGGCTCAGGGTCATCACCGCAGGTATTCGCTGGCTTCCCTGCTGGAGGTCGCCGGAAGGAATGGGTTCAACGTAAGCAAGGCGACGTATTGGGGCTGGCCTTTGGTACCTGTCCTTGCGTTGCGCAAGGCGGCTCTGACTATCGGAAAGATTCGAACAGATATCCACTCTGCCGGATTCGATGCACGCTGGAACCTGATAAACACAGGCCTGTATCACCTCTCCCGATGTGAAGTTCTGCCGCAACGCATTGCGGGAACCTCGGTCATGGCTGTTCTCGACACGATCTAAGACCGGCGTGCCTCAGGAATCATGGGAGAGGTTGATCCGCTTCTTGACGATCCAGCTCGGTCTGCATTTCACCTCTTCAAATAGCCGGCCGATATATTCGCCCAGTATGCCCATGCATACCAGATTGACCGCGGAGAAGAACAAGATGATAAAGATGGTGGATGTCCATCCGCGCGCATTGCGAGGATTGAAGCCGATAATCGTCCAGTTGGTTAAATACTGGACGACTACAAACACGGCTGCCAGCATGCAGAAACCAGCGAGAACCAAGCCGATTGACATGATGAACTGGAGCGGCCGGTAGCTGAAGTTGATAATGCCGTCCATGGCGAGCTTGAATAGCTTTGGGAAATTGTACTTGGGTTTTCCGGCAAAACGGGCCTGCCGTTCGTAGGCCATTCCCGTCTGGCGGAAACCCACCCAGCTTCGAAGGCCACGCACGAACCGGTTGCGCTCCGGAAGCTGATTGATGGCATCCACGACTTCGCCCCGCATGACGCAAAAATCCCCGGTGTCAAGCGGAATATCCAGAACGGAGAGCCGCTTCAGGATGCGGTAGTAACTCCAGTAGCAGAGCCGTTTCAGGGGGCCTTCTTTCCGTTTGGCGCGTATCGCATAGACTACATCCCAGCCTTCGTGAATCTTCTTGATGAAGGGGAGAAGTTCCTCGGGAGGATCCTGTAGATCCGCATCCATCACGGTAACGATCTTTCCTCGCGCGTGCATAAGACCGGCTGAAACGGCGGCTTGATGGCCGAAATTGCGGGAAAGGCTGATGACCTTGAACCTGCTGTCGGCGGCGGCTATTTGCTCGCAAATCTCCAGGGTCCGGTCGCGGCTTCCATCGTCGACGATCAGAATCTCAAATTCTTCGCCCCAGGCAGGAGCCGCCGCCACGATACGGCGGTACATTTCGGCGATGCCGTCTTCCTCGTTATAGGCGGGAATTACGACGGAAAGCATAGTGTGGAAATCATAGGATACGGAGATCTCCGAGAGAAAGTTGCTCTGCAACAATATATACCACCCATCGCGTTCTTCCGTAGCCTGTGCTTCGCGGCGCCGGACACGGAATCTACTGTTGCGCCTGCACATTGAGTTTGAAGCCGCTCCACACCTGCCGGTCTGAAACACCTCGCAGCAGCAACGGGCTGCTGCGAGCACTCGCCATGTGCAGACATCAAATGGAAGCGAGAAGCTTGAGGTTTGAAGTGTGAGATTCAAAGTCGAATGCAACAGCAAGGCACAGCGGCAGTCCGCATTCTTCAGCGATCCGACAGGGCCGGATATTTAACGATGTAAATCGAGGTGGCGTGCGGGGCAAGCCAGGTGGTGTAAGTCACGGGAGGAAATCCGGCCGGCCCATTACACAGCGATGAATCAAACGACAAGGCATAAAGCGGTTTGACTGCAGGAGTATGGTCCAGGAAGTCCCCATTGCATCCGGCGGGGAAGACGGTGACCGGCTGAGGGACATAAGCGCCGCGGGGAATGCGAATCCGATCGTCGTTGATGTACCCGTCCTTTTCCAGTTCCGTCCAGCCGTCGTATTCCCATCCTCCTTTGAAGGAAGTGGCGGGCAATCCGCTTGACCGAATCTCCTGAATTGCAGCCAGGTAGCCACGATACATGGCAAACATGTCGTGTGTGGCAGCGATACCAAAGGCTGCGAAGATTCCGACGACAAACAGACTGGCAAGCGGCAGGTTTGGCCTGACATTCTCCTGAAAGTACCGCGCTAGCACCAGCAGAGCCAGCATCATCAAAGGCAGGAAATAGCGGTCAGCCGCTCGACTGACAACGGCTCTTGGTATAAGCAGGGCAATGTAGGCGAGGCTGAACGGCAAAACGACGATGCCAAGTTGACGCCACGAAAGGGAAGCAACGCTGCCTGGAAGGGATGGCAGCTTGGGCAGGCCTCCGAAGACAACCGTCAATAAGCCGAGCAAGCCAATCATGGTGGCAACAGTCAGCAGGACGCGGATGCCAAGCTGCAGAATCACCGGACGGTCACCCAGGATGGAGTAAGCGTCAACCACACCGAGAGCGCTCAAATAATCCCCGAAAAATGGAGCGAGCCAGTGCTCCGGCCCATGGTGGTGGAACATGAATAGTCCCACCAGCACGACGAAAAGACTGCCCGCGGCGAACCAGGCAATCATCTTTTGGCGAGCTTTGGCGAGGATTGCAACGAACATCAGGAGCACCGGAAGCGAAAGGAAAGTTACTTCCGCGCCACCGCGGAGGAAGTTTGCGACAACGTTCTCCAAAGATTTGAAGTTGACGGCATTCGGGATCAACGGTTCAGGGAGCGAATAGGGTTGTTGGCTAAACCAGTGCATCGACGCAAAGACGATTCCAATGCCGGCGAGGTTCGCTATCCCTCCAATCAGGAGCACCCGCGGCTTCCGTCGCAACAGCCAGAGTGTGGAGGGAACCATCACCAGGACGCCAAGCCAAGAGATCTGGCGTGCGGTTCCTCCGATCGCATTCAACAGGGCGGCGAAGCTGATCCAGGCTATGGTGGAGCGGAGTGTTGCGGCCTGCAAAGTGCGCAAGCACATATACAGACAGAGCACGATGCAAAACAGGCCGGACAGGTCTGACATGAACATGAAAGCAAGCGGCATGAACAGAGGTGAAAGAACCAGAGTCAATGTCGCGAGAGCCGCGTTCCATTGGCCAATCCCCGCTCGTACAAAGGTGCGCTGAAGCAGAAAGGCGATCGCCATGGCTACGATCAGCGTGCTGGACCGAACCACTGTGAAGGAGAAGCCGAAGAGCTTGACAAACAAAGCGCCAAGAAAAAGCTGCCAGCCCAGCATCGGCGTTTCCGCGCCGTTATAGACGATGTGGCCGGATTGCGCCAGCACCTGAACCATCTTGATATAAGACCAGTCGTCACTGATGCCCGTCTCCACGCCGGGACGGATCAGGAGGGCACAGAGAGCGGGCAACAGCGCGCAAGCGATTGCCGGCAATTGAGTTTTGAATGGGATTCGCAAGTCAGGCGTTTCGCTTTGGGCCGGCGATTTGACTCATGATGGAAAGATCATACAGCCTGGTCTACTCCCGCGCAATCTCCGTCAATTTCTTCCATCCCGCATCGCGCCGGCCACAATCGAAACCGGCTACAATCGAGCCATGAGAGTAACCGTGGGCGTCTCCGGCGGAATTGCCGCCTACAAGGCGGCGGAACTGGTGCGCGCCCTGCAGCGCCAGGCCCTTGAAGTCCACGTGGTCATGACCGCGTCGGCCGCCAGGTTTGTCCAGCCCCTCACCTTCGCCGCGCTGACCGGCCACAAGGTCATCACCAGCCTCTGGGACGACTCGGGCGCCGTCGATGGCTGCTGTGAGGCCGCAAGCGAAAAAAATGGCATTGAGCACATCGGCGAGGCGCAGTGGGCCGATGCGCTGGTCGTTGCTCCTGCCACGGCCAACATCCTGGCCAAATTCGCCCACGGCATCGCCGACGACTTCCTCACCACAATGTACCTGGCCACACAGGCGCCGGTCCTGGTGGCTCCCGCGATGAACGTGAATATGTGGGACCACCCAGCCACGCAGGCCAACCTTGAAACGCTGCGTCAGCGCGGCGTCCGCGTTGTTGAACCAGGCACAGGCGATCTGGCCTGCGGCATGGTCGGCGCAGGCCGCATGGCCGAGCCTGAGGCCATTGCCGACGCGGTGCTCAATGCGCTCGGCCGCCGTCATGACCTGGCAGGAGAAATTGTTCTCGTCACCGCCGGCGGCACGCGCGAGGCCCTTGACCCCGTTCGTTTCCTCGGCAACCGCTCCAGCGGCAAAATGGGTTACGCGCTGGCCGAAGCCGCGCAGAGCCGCGGCGCAAAAGTCATTCTCATCAGCGGCCCTTCGGCCTTGCATCCGCCCGCACACTGTGAACTCATCAAGATCGTGACCGCCGACCAGATGCGCCAGGCTGTGCTCGAGCGAATGACCGAAGCCACTCTGGTGATTAAAGCCGCTGCGGTGGCTGACTACCGCCCCATCAACGTCTCCGAGCAGAAGTTGAAGCGCACCGGTCACCTCGTCCTCGAGCTCGCCCCCACTGAAGACATTCTGGCTGAGGTAGTGCGCCGCCGCCGCCCCGGTCAGCTCATCGTGGGCTTTGCCGCGGAAACAGACAACCTGATGGAAAACGGTCGCGCCAAGCTGCTGCGCAAGGGCGCGGATGCGATTGTAGTCAACGATGTTTCAGGCGATGGGGTGGGCATTGACGCGGATCGGAACGCGGCCACGTTTCTCACCCTCACCACCTCGATCGAGCTGCCTGAGATGCCCAAGCGCAAGCTCGCCGACCGCATTCTCGACGAGATCGTCACCCTGCGCCGTCCCCGTTCGATGGTTCTGGAAATGGATGAGCATCAGGATCAAAAATCGAGACAGGATATAGTCCGGGACGAAGCCGCTCCCATCCCGGCTGCTCGCCGGCAACTGATTGTGGAGTAAAGGAAAGTGGCGCGAACGCTCGACCCCGAAACTCGCGAAGCCCTTGTGGCGCGCGTCCGCTTCTATCGCGATCTCGGCCTCACCGAGTTCTACCGCCGCCCTGTGGATTCCACTTCGGGTGCCCCAGAGCCTGCCCTGAGCTTGTCGAAGGGTCTCGCGTCTGAGACCTGGGAGTCGATCCCCCAGCCAGACTCCCAGCCCATTTCATCTCAGGAGGACCAGCCAATTCCCCCCCGCAAGCCCATCTCCGCGCCCCCGCAAATCGCCGCCGCCGTTTCCCCCGCCGATCACGCCTCCGCCCTCCAACTCATCCGCGACGAAATCGGCGACTGCACCCGCTGCGCGCTCCACACAGGCCGCAACAAGCTCGTCTTCGGCGACGGCTCACCCTCTGCCCGCCTGATGTTTGTCGGCGAGGGCCCCGGCGCCGACGAGGACGCGCAGGGACTGCCCTTCGTCGGCAAGGCCGGGCAACTTCTGAATAACATGATCGCCGCCATGGGCCTCAAGCGCGAAGAAGTCTACATTGCCAACGTGGTCAAGTGCAGGCCGCCCGGCAACCGGACTCCTGAACCTGAGGAAGCCAACACCTGCTCCCCATTCCTCTTCCGCCAGATCGATGTCGTGCGCCCCCAGGTCCTGGTAGCTCTCGGAGCAACCGCGGCCACCTATCTCCTTGGCCAGCGACAGCCCCTTGCCGGGCTTCGCGGACGGGTACACGCGTTCCGCGGTATGCAGCTCATCGTTACCTATCATCCGGCCTATCTGCTGCGCGATCCGCGGCAGAAGAAAGAAGCGTGGGCCGACCTCCAGATCGCCATGCGCGAACTCGGCCTCAAGCCGCCCGCGAAGGGCTGAAGAGAGCCGGATCACCTGCAGCCGGCCATTGCAATCCTCCGAATTCCCCAACGATTCGCCCACAATTGACGCACGTATCGCGACGCCGGCGACTATGATCAGGACTCCGGAGGAACCCAACCCGAATGGAAAAGGACGCCGCAATCCCGCATTTTGGCCAGAAACAGCAAAGAACTGACCTGATGCGCCCCATGTATGCCCGCAAGTCGCTGCTCGGCCCAACCCCGCGCCACTCCATCCCCGATGAAGGCATGGCGCCGAGTACCGCATACAACCTGATCCACGACGAGTTGATCCTCGATGGCAGCTCGCGCTTCAACCTCGCCACATTCTGCGGCACGTGGATGGAGCCCGAGGCCCACCGCCTCATGTCCGAGACCTTCGACAAGAACATGATCGACAAGGACGAGTATCCGCAGACGGCTGAACTGGAGATGCGCTGCGTCCACATGCTGGCCGAGCTCTGGCACTCTCCCCAGCCTGAGCGCACCATCGGGACATCGACAATTGGATCGAGCGAAGCCTGCATGTTAGGCGGCCTTGCACTCAAGTGGCGCTGGCGTCAGAAGATGCGCAAGGTGGGCAAGCCGACAGACAAGCCGAACCTGGTCACGGGCTCCAATACCCAGGTCTGCTGGCACAAATTCGCCCGCTATTGGGACGTCGAGCCCAGGGAGGTTGCCCTCGAAGCAAACGAGGTTGTCACCGACCCTGAGCGCGTCGCCGCGGCCTGTGACGAGAACACCATTGGCGTTGTCTCCGTGCTGGGCAGCACCTTTACCGGACACTATGAGAACGTGCTTGCGCTCAGCGCCGCTCTCGACCAGCTTCAGGAAAAGACCGGCCTCGACATCCCCATTCATGTCGATGGCGCCAGCGGCGGCTTTGTCGCGCCTTTCCTGCAGCCGGACCTGCTCTGGGACTTTCGCCTGCCGCGCGTCAAATCCATCAACACCTCCGGCCACAAATACGGGCTCGTCTATCCAGGTGTGGGCTGGATCGTCTGGCGGGAGTTGGCTGATCTCGACCCCGACCTGATCTTCAACGTCGATTACCTCGGCGGCGCCATGCCGACTCTGGCCATCAACTTCTCCCGCCCCGCCAGCCAGATTGTGGCCCAGTATTACAACCTCATCCGGCTCGGCAAGTCGGGCTATCGCGCCATCCACGAGGCTTGTCAGGAAGTGGCCGTCGAACTCGCCGGCCAGATCGCCGAACTCGGTCCCTTCAAGATGCTCTCCACCGGCCACGATCTCCCCGTCATCGCCTGGACCCTGAAGGACCCAACGCTGAACTGGTCGCTGTATGACTTGTCGGACAGGTTGCGCGATCGCGGCTGGCAGGTGCCAACCTACAGGATGCCCGCCAACCGGCAGGACGCGATCATTCAGCGCGTTGTGGTCCGCAACGGCTTCACCCATGACCTGGCCAGTATGTTGCTCCGGGACATCCGCCGCCATCTCGACTGGTTCGCCACCCAGCCCGGTTTCCATCTCACATTGGATGGCGCTGGCTACCACCACTAGACGAGCCTGGGCCGCCCGAAGCTCGCCATGCGCGAGTTGGGGCTGAACAGGCGGCGAAAAAACTCGATTCGGAGGGAGGCGGGGGTTTCAACCCCCGCATAAAGCCAACAGAATCAATGCTGGCTTTAGCCCCGGCGGGACGCTTTCCGCCAATTTCACCCGAAATACCGAGTTTTTCCGCAGCCTGTGAAGCCGCAGAGCTAGGGAAAGGGAGGGTTCTGCGAACGCCTACTGCGACTCCCAGGCGGAAAGAAATTGCTTGATTCGCTGGGCGCTATAGCCGTTTGCACCGTTTTCCAGTTCGTCTGTATTCTCTGATTTGAGCAGCTTGCCGTCTGAATCCAGCACGAACAACCAGGGGTATCCAGGAATATTGGGATACTGGCTGAGAAATGCGTAGTTTTCGTTCATTGCGCTCATGTTGACCTTCATCAGCACATAGTTCTCATCCCGCAGCTCCCGGATATCCGCGTGGTCGGCAAAGAAGTTGTCCAGATACTTGCACCAGATGCACCAATCGCCGCCCACGTCCAGCAGGATTCGCTTTTTTCCCGGCCGGGCCTGCGCCTCTGCCATCGCCAGATCCTTCTTCGGATCCCGTTTGGGGTCGTAAGCGCTGGAGAAGTCTTCCGGACTGGTGGTTACCGGGGTTGGCTTGGGACGATCATAGGAGGGAACAAACGGCTTTCCGTTCAGGATGTAGGGGATGATTATCGCTACTTCAACCGGCTGACCGTCAACCATGTACGGCTTGTACTTCCATTTGGAAATAGCCAGTTCAAGCGCATCGGAGAGAGCCCTGAGCGCGAAGGAAACCCCCTCAGGGTTGGCCTTGACGCTGCCGTCCTTATGTATCAACACTGGGAACGGGAACACTCCGCTATAGGGAAGGCCGTCCGGCCTGATCGGAAGGGAGGCTCCAACTTCATACACCGATTCAGGTCTGGGACTACCCGGCTCGATGGTATACGGCTCTGCAGCCGCGCCCTTATCCGGCTTGACACCCGCCGCATCTGTAGCGGCCAATGGCTCAAGCAGCGACACCTTCATCTCCGCGATCAGGTTGCCTTTCACAATGACCTTCACATCCCTGGCGACAGCGCGGTTCTGGAAGATCTGGATGTCGTCGAACTGCACTGTCGTATCGGAGGCTGAAACCAGCCTCAGGTGCATGTCGCCGTCAAAACACATCGTTGGGAAAAGCCAATCGGGGTCAGTCTGGTCTGCATAGCGGGAGGGATCGGCAACCGAGACGCAATTCAGAACCAGCCCGCCAGTGTTGACCCGCTGGATATTCATGTCGAAATCGCGTTTGATATTGGCCGCCTGGTAGAGAGGGGCGATCACCGGCCGCGTGACGCGCAGGTTGAGCCATGCTGTTTGAAAACCGCTTTGGCCTGGTTTGGTGCGGTAGCGCTCTGTCTGCGAGACGCTCCACTCGATGCCGTTGAACTGTGGAAGCGCGCCTATATAGGCGCGCTTCCACTGGTAGCGGCCCGTGGACCATACTTCCAGTGTTCCGGCCGCCGGCTTCGGCGTTCCTGCCAGGACAACTTGGAAATCCGCCTTCAAATGCCACGGTTGGAGATCGTCGCCGTCCAGAGCATTCGCCTTCAGTCCGGCATTCAGCACCCGGTCAGCCAGTGCGGAGATCTTGGCGGTAACGGGCGGCGTGTGAGAAGGCGGTTGATCTGTCTGCGTAGGCGGTGCGTCTTGCCCAAGCGAAGAAGTGGCCAGGGAAACTCCTGTCAGAAGCAGGAGATGAGCAACCATTCTGAACAGCCGCGAAGGGGCAGCTGAGTAATTCAACAAGCGTCCCATTTTGAGCCTATCCCTGATCCCGCCACAGCGCCACCCCGCCCAGCAGCCCGCTCTCGTTCGAGACAATGCTGACGTTCTTCGGCAGCTCGAAGTCGATTTTCTTGGTATTCCCGCCGCCCAGGTAGAGATGGTCCCAGTTGAACGTGGCCGAGGTCTGCGCGATTGCCGACTGGAGATACTTGTTCCAGATCTTCTTGCCGAATTTGTCCAGCCCGCGCCGGCCCAGGTAGTCCTCGTAGCACATGCCCTTCTTGCGCCAGGGGTGGTGGCCCAGTTCCAGTCCGGGGCAAAGCCGGCCATCGGTAAACAGAGACGACCCCAGTCCCGTGCCCAGCGTCAACGCCAGTTCCACGCCGACGCCCTTGATGGCGCCGTAACCTTGCACCGCGGCGTCGTTGCATACGCGCGCCGGCTTCTTCCAGCGCTTTTCAAGCTCCGCCGCCAGTGGGAAGCCGACCCATCCTGGATTCAGGTTCGCCGCCGTCCATGTGGTTCCGCGCTTGATGACTCCAGGGAATCCAACCGACACGCGATCGAATTTGGGCAGCAGCTTGCGCAGCTCTTCCAGCCCGGCCAGCACCGCATCCGGCGTGGGAACGGCCGGAGTGACTACACGCTGCCGCTCGCTCACCGGCTTGCCGCTCGGGTCAAGAAGCATGGCCTTCAGCCCGGAGCCGCCAATGTCGATCGACATGGTGACGGGCGAAACGGTTTTGGGCGAAGCGCTCGGCGACTTACCGGGCGCGGCAGAGGCGGGCATAGCAGGGGCGGGCGTTTCGGTCTTGGGAGTCATCAGAAATGAATTGTACTGCGCTCGACCCCATTTGCAACGGACGGAAAAAGCGTCCCCTATTTGCCTCCGTCCGCCGCGGGCTGAAACTCCTCATTCATCCAGCTCTTCAGCGCGTCCATGCTTTGCGGACGCCCCAGGAAGTCCTTCACCAATTCGGCTGCCGGCTTGCTCGCTCCCGGCTTCAGCACCGCACGCCGGTAGCGCATGGCTGTCGGCCCATCCAGCAGGTTGCGCTTGTCGAACTGCGCAAAGAAGTCGATGGCAATCACCTTGTCCAGCACATAGGTGTAGTAGTTGGAAGTGTAGCCGACGAGGTGAGTGAAGGAGGCATAGAAGCGGTCGCCCTCGAGCGGCGTATAGGGGTCGAAGCGCGCGTCGTCGGCTTTTAGCAGGGCATCGAAATCGACGCTGGCCGGGGCCATGTCATGGACCTCAAGAGCATAGGTCGCGGCCCAAAGCTGACCCTGGAGCCAGCGTCCGCGTCCATAGGCGCTGGCCGCGTTCATCTTCGCAATCAGGCTGGCTGGAATCGTCTCCCCCGTCTGGTATTGCTTGCCGAACGACTGCAGAATCGCCGTGTCGTGGAACATCTCCTCCAACATCTGCGACGGGGATTCGATGAAGTCTCCCTCCACGCTGAAGCCGCCTTCTCCGGACCACTCGCCCTGTCCGCCAAGAATGTGGTGCATCAGGTGGCCGAACTCGTGGAAGAAGACAACTACCTCGCTGTACTGCATCAGTCCAGGGTCACCCGCCTTGCCGCCGGAGAAGTTGCACACCAGCATGCCTTCAGGAAGTTGACGGCCGCGAATGCCAGGAAGAATGGGCGCGCTCGAGAACCATTTGTCCTTGCCCTCGCGGGGGTGCATATCGAGATAGATGCGGCCGAGCAGCTTGCCCTTGGAGCCTTCGGCAGCGTCGAAGACATCGAATGTGTCTACCGAGGGGTCCCAGACGATAGCGTCCTTAACCTGCTTGAATTCGACGTGGAAAAGGCGGGCCGCGGTTTTGAGGATTCCGGCCTGAACCGCTGCGTAGGGGAAGTAAGGACGGACGCTCTGCGCGTCGAAGTTGTACTTCGCGCGGCGGTACTGCTCGGACCAGTAGTTTCCATCCGATTGACTGATGTTCTTCAGGCCCGGCTCCTTCGATTGCGCAAAGGCCAGCAACTGGGCGTACTCGCGGGCCGCAGCCGGACGGGATGCGTCGTCGACCTGCTGAATGAGCTGCTCCATATTGGCCGCGGAGCCAATCATCTGGTCGGCCGTTGCCAGGTCAGCCCAGTGGGCGTAGCCGAGGATGGTTGCCAGATCCTGGCGTGCCGTGAGCAGGTCTTTGAGCACCTGCACGTTTTGCGGATAGGCGCGCGCGTTGTAGGCAAGATACATCCTGCGGCGCAGGTCCGGGCTCTTGGAAAAGCTCATGACAGGCTGCACATCCGGCTGCTCGGTGGTCAGCGTATAGGCGCCGTCGGCGGATGGCTTGTGCAGTGCAATATAGTCGGCGGGCAAGCCGTCGAGCTCAGCTTTTGTAGCAGTAATTTTCAGGGTGCCGTCGGCCACGTTGCGGCCAAACTTCAGCCCCAGGTCGGTGATTTTATCCTGGAGTGCGCGAATCTTGACGCGCGTGGCTTCGTCCTTGTCCACGCCGCTCAATCGGTACTCCAGCAGCGTCCGCTCCAGGTAGTGCCGAGTCGCCGGATTGTTGGTCGGCAAGGGAACCGCCGCCAGTGCGCTATACACCTTTTGGTTCAGGCTCAGATCGGTATTCGCGGAGGAGATCTTCGCCGTAAGCGCCTGCCCCTTGTCCCGCAAAGCCGCAGCGTCTGCCAGCGAGTAAGCCATGTACGCGTTGTTGTTGGCTACCGCGAGCTGATTCTGGGCGTCGTCGAAGGGACGCAGTGTGTTTTCGACCGTCCGCGGACCGGTGACCGCAAGCAGTTTGGCTATGTCGGCGGCTTCCTCGGCCAGGCGCTGATTGACCCAGGACTCAAGCGCTGCGGAGTCTTTGGCGGACACCCAGGAATGAAGAGGGTCCACGGCAGGCTGTTGTGCGGCCATCTCCAGCGCAGTGGTTTGAAACGCCGTGAAGCACAGGGCAAAAATGCAGGCAAATCTCCCGGAAAATCTCATTTCGAAAGTATTTCACCTTCCTGCGAATTGGGATAGGACTGGATGCCCGTTGAAATGGCGCTCATTGCAAAGCCATCCGCGAAGTGTATTCTCGGGCGTTCTTCCATCCGCCGCTCACTTCGCCCAGTCTAAAGGGCAGTTCCAATACACTGGGAGTTGCCTCCCATGCCCGCCTACTGCGAAGTCGCGTTGCCCGTCCCGCTCGACCGCACCTTCACCTACGCGGTCCGTGAGAGCCAGCTTCCGCAGCGGGGCGCCAGGGTCATCGCGCCTTTTCGCAATGAGAAGCTTATCGGCGTGGTCACCGCGCTCAGCACCACGGCCCCAGCGGACTTTGAGGTCCGTTTCCTTGAGGCGGTGCTGGACGACCAACCCCTGCTGAGCGACGACCTGCTGGCCCTGGCCGAGTGGATGGCGCAGTACTATCTGGCCCCGCTGGGCGAGGTGCTGCGCGGCATGTTGCCGCTGATGGCCGAGGTCCGCCGCACCGTCTACTACCGCATTACCGACCTGGGCCGCGATGTGCTGGCCGGAGCGCTGGACGGGGACTCCCAGGCCTCAGGATCGAGCGGCGGCGGGAAGCGGCGCGGAAAGCTGTCCGCCGAAGAGCAGGATATGGAGCACCGCGTTCTGACTCGCCTGGCCGCGGGCGAGCCGGTAAAGGTCTCCACGCTGCGCACGGCCACTGCGGCCACGCTGCCGGTCCTCGCCGCCCTCCTGCGCAAAAAATGGATAGCCCGCGAGACCACCGCCGTGGAGCGCGATGCGCGCCGTACGGAGCGTTTCGCCGTGCTGATTCCCGAGCCGCGTCTTCCCGCTCTCACTCAGAAGCAGCAGGCCATTCTGGCCGAGCTGGCGGCCTGCGGCGGCGAACTGCCCTTGGCCGAACTGCGCCGCCGCGATCTGCCTTCCTCCACGCTGCAAACCCTCGTCCGCCGCAGCCTTGTCCGCATCGACGAGCGCCCCGCCGCCTTTCGCCTGGGCGGCCTGCAGCCCGCCGCATCTCCATTCCTCCTCAATGAGCCTCAGACCGCCGCGCTGGCCGACCTGGCCACGGCTCTGGGGGCATTCCATCCCTTTTTACTGCACGGAGTGACGGGTTCAGGGAAGACAGCCGTCTACCTGGCCGCCATGCAGCGCGCCCTCGATCGCGGCCTCTCCTCCATCCTGCTGGTTCCGGAAATTGGCCTCACGCCACAAACTGCCGGCCTGCTCGACCAGGCGTTCGGGCAACGCGTCGCCCTGCTCCACTCCGCGCTCACGCCAGAGGAGCGCAGCGAGCAGTGGCGCCGCATTCGGCGGGGCGAAGCGCCCATCGTTGTCGGCACGCGCTCGGCCATCTTTGCACCCGCGCCTAATCTCGGCCTCATCCTCGTTGACGAGGAGCACGACCAGAGTTACAAGCAGGAGGAGACGCCGCGCTACAACGCCCGCGATGTGGCCGTGATGCGCGCCAAGCTCCTCGGCGCAGTGGTTGTCCTCGGCTCCGCGACGCCGTCGCTTGAAAGCTGGCAGAACTCGGCTACGGGCAAGTACGCGCGCATTGAAATGCGTGACCGCGTCATGAACCGCCCGCTGCCTGAAGTCGAGCTGATCGACATGCGCCAGGAGTTTCAGCAAACCGGTCAGGACCAGCTCTTCTCCCGTGCCCTGGTCGAACAAACGCGCGAGGCCCTCGATCGCGGCGAGCAGGCGCTCATCCTGCTCAACCGCCGAGGCTACTCCTTCGCTGTGATCTGCCGCGCCTGCGGAGAAAAGCTCGAATGCCAGAACTGCGCCATCTCGCTGACTCACCACAAGCCGCCGGCTGAAGATGCGGGCCTGGCGCGGGCAGGCCAGCGCCTCGAATGCCACTACTGCGGATTCCGCCGCGCCGTCCCCGCCCGCTGCCCCAAATGCGACAGCGAGCACCTCTACTACCTCGGCGCAGGATCGGAACAAGGCGAAGCCCGGTTGGGCGAGATCTTTCCCGAGGCGCGCATCGGCCGCATGGACCGCGACACCGTCCGCGGCCGTTACGACCTTGAACGATTGCTAGCCCGCCTCCACTCCGGCGAGATCAACCTGCTCGTTGGCACGCAGATGATCGCCAAGGGCCACGACATCCACGGCATTACGCTGGTGGGCGTCGTTGGCTGCGACCATGCGCTGTCCATGCCCGACTTCCGCGCCGCCGAGCGCGTCTTCCAATTGATGACCCAGGTCTCAGGCCGCGCCGGCCGTGGCGATCTCCCCGGCCGCGTCGTGGTGCAAACCTACTATCCCGACCACTACGCCATCGTTGCCGCCAGCAAGCACGACTACGCCAGCTTCGTCGAACGCGAGTTGAAATATCGCCGCTGGATGCACTATCCGCCCTTCGGCGTGCTCGCCAACGTGCTGGTGCAGTCGCAAAAGCTGGAAGAAGCCGCCGGCTGGTCGGCGGAGTTGGGCAAGTGGTTTCAAAAGGCCTCTCCCGCAGGCGTGCGTGTGCTTGGCCCCTGCACCGCGCCCATCGCCCGCATCAAAGGCACGTACCGCTTTCACCTGATTCTCAAAGCCTCCTCACGCCGCGTTCTCAATGCAGCGCTGCGTGGGATGTTGGTCCACGCCGAAGCCGCCCAGGTTCCCCGCCGCAATCTGGTTGTCGATGTCGATGCGCTGCGCTTGATGTAAGAATGTGGATGGGGTATGAAGTGCTGATTACCACTAGGAGAAACGATATGCGCATGCACAACCCGCCACACCCAGGCAAAGTGCTTCGGGAATTCCTGGGCGACGTGGACGTAACAACTGCCGCAAGGCATTTGCAGGTTTCCCGCGCAACGCTTTCCCGCATCCTCAATGGCAAGGCCGGCATTTCTGCCGACATGTCGCTGCGTCTTTCCGCCGCGTTCGGCACCCACGCTGAAATCTGGTATGAGTTGCAGTCCGACTACGATATGTGGCAGGCATCCATAAAGAAACAGCCAAAGATAGAGCCTTTCAACCGGGCTGCTTAGGAACGCACGCTGGCAGGCAGTTCTGAATCCCACCCATCGCAAAGTACGCGATGGATGGGGCACCCGGCTAATCACGCAGCCTTCTTTCAAGACATGAGTGCTTTTTTCGATTTCCCCGGCGGCAGATAGTTCTCGCCGGTGACGACCTTGCGGCCAGTCTTGCTTTCGAGCTCGACACGTGCACGCTGGGCGATCTTGCCGCCTGACTGCGCGGCCTTCTTGTTAGCGGGCAGGCCCACCGCCACTTCCGTCTCCGCGATCTGACGGGTGGAAAGCTCGGCCAGGGCCGTGAAGATAAGTTCGGCCTCGCTCATGTGATCGCGAAGATTCTGGCTTTCCAACCCTTTCAGGTTCTTATGCTCCTTGACCGATACACCGGACCATTCCTCGTGAATGAGATTGGTGAGGATGGCGAACTCCTCCCCCTGCTTGACCTCGTGGGCGACCCAGTAGTCGGTCAGTTTGTTGCGCGTCTCTTGCCCAGTCATGCGCTGGGTGATCCATTTTTCGCTGCGTCCCAGCTTGCGCCAGTTTTCCCTCGTCCTCTCCAACCCCAAGGCCGGATCGGCGATCTCCCGCAGCCGCTCATAGCCCACCTTCGCAAGCCAGAGTTTGATGGGTTCGGCCTTGGGGCTGGGAACAGATTGAACCAGCCGTAGCAGCGTCTCCGCATTGGCGACATCGGTGAGATAACTCTTGCCGTCGGAGGCTGGCAGCTTCAGTTGGTGACAATTTGTCACCAACTGACTTCCCTCCTCATGCAGCCGCTGTTTAAGCTTGTTCCAGTATTTCCGGGCAACGGTGGCATCCGCTTGCTGCGTGAGGACACGGACGATGTCGACGACCGAGAAAAACCATGTATCCGTGGATTCGTCGTACACACGGCGTATCGGCTGACTCTCAAACAGAGCGGAAGGAGCAAACCTGGTTTTGGTCATCGATTATTCTCAATTTGCAGCCGCTTCAAGTCGCGCTGAAACCGGCTTGACCAGCCCGGCTCGCTCATCTCCATCCTAACTCGCATCAGATGCCCAGCTTATGGAGGAGATCGGCGGCATTCAAAAAAGATTCACATGCAGGATTTGCAGCAGCGAGTTGTCATAGAACGGCGCAAGCGTGAATGTGAGCACAAAAATCACGATCCCGGCAATGCCCAGCAGAACACGGCCTCGATGCAGTCCACCTTGCAAAGGAACCTTCGGGTGGCGCATCGCAGGCAGCAGCAAGATCAGTCCCCATAGAATCCAGCCCACCCAGAACAGCGTTCCGGCGATCAACAGCAGCGGAGGCAGTATCCACGTAAAAGCCCGGTGCAGTTTCGGCGAGAGTGCATAGAGCAAGTGGCCGCCGTCCAACTGTCCGCCGGGGATCAGGTTCAGCGAGGTCATGAACAGGCCAATCCAGCCAGCCACCAGCACCGGGTGCGGCGTGAGGTGCTCGAATGAGGGAAGGCTTGGGTTCCAGTGCGCCAGAAGCGCGTGCACCATGCGCAGGGTCAGCGGTTCGCCTCCAAAGCGGACGAGGGCCTCTGGCGCGTTGGCCGGAGCAGGATGGCTGAGCGCAAAACCCAGCCCCACGACCAGCACTGAAGCCACGTAACCGGCTAGCGGGCCATACACGCCCACATCCATCAGCGCGTCGCGGCTGGGAATGTGGGAGCGGATTCTGATGATGGCGCCGGCCGTGCCGCTGAGCGTGGGCGCCGGCAGCACCCACGGCAGCGTTGCCCGGATTCGATGCCAGCGGCACGCAAAGTAATGGCCAAACTCGTGGATCAGAAGAATGCCCAGCAGGGACACAGAAAAGGCCCAGCCCGTCTTGAAGAGTGCTGGATGGCCGGCTAGCCAACCCCAGGGCCACAGGTCGCTGTCGCGCACCACCGGCGGCAGGCCTTGAACAAAATTCTGCATGAACCGGGCGCCGTTCGCGGTTGTCGTAACCACGCTGGCCGCCAGTAGCAGCAAGGGCAGGCCATAGTCCCTGAAGGTTGAGCGCACCGAACTCCTCTTGCGTTAGCCAGCCTCTGAATCAATCATTGGGATCGGCCCGCTTCAGAAAGGGCAAAGCGCATCCGGGGTCCCCATCGACAGGTCTTCGTCGATGGCGTGGAACTTCAGCCGTGCCGCAAGAAGGCCAAACAGGGATACGGCTTTAGCCGCCTCGGGAATGTCGCCGCATGAATTGGGACCGAATCGGAGACTCCCTTAACTCTTCTGCGCTCCGCCCGACTCGATCGAATGCAGTTCCTTGCCTGGTTTAAAGCGCACCGCCTTGCCGGGAGTGATGCTGACCTCGGTGCCGGTTCGGGGGTTGCGGCCAATGCCGGTTTTGCGGGCGCGGACGCTGAATACGCCAAATCCGCGCAGTTCGATGCGCTCACCGGCGGTAAGTGCCTGTTTCAGGCCCTCGAATACCGTATCCACCGCGGCCTCTGCCTTGGTGCGGGGCAGGCCCGTGCGCTCGATTACATGATGGACGATGTCCTGCTTAATCAATGGGGTAACCTCGCTGGCAAGTTTGACTTTACTACGACCGATGGGAATGACGCTACAAGTTTTAATGCGATTGTGAAACAACCGAAGCCTGCCGGCGGGACTTTCATCCCAGGAAAGCTGCCGAAATACCCGTTGAATGCGCCTGCGCAGCCCATCCAAATGCGCCGATCGTTGTTTTCCACAGGCCGGCAGGCAAATCTTCAAGAAACCATTGTGCATTCCCAGCGCATTTTCGTACTATGAGGTATTGCGACTCGGGCAACGAACCATCTTATTTTTTGTCCGGAGAGGAAAATGCTCCGGAACGGGAGAACCATGTCGATTCAAAGTGACCGTTGGATACGCGAACAGGCCACCAAACACCGCATGATTGAGCCATTCAGCGAGAAGCAGGTGGCCCAAGGCGTCATCTCCTACGGGCTTTCTTCCTATGGTTATGACCTCCGCGTCTCCGATGAATTCAAAATCTTTACCAATGTAAACAGTGCAATCATCGATCCCAAGGCCTTTGACGAGCGGTCATTTGTCTCCGTCCAGGCCGGCTCAGTGATTATCCCTCCTAATTCGTTTGCATTGGCCCGCTCCATCGAATACTTTCGTATCCCCAGGGATGTACTCACGATCTGCGTTGGAAAATCCACCTATGCGCGTTGCGGAATCATTGTGAACGTAACGCCATTCGAGCCGGAGTGGGAGGGATTCGTAACACTCGAAATCTCCAACACTACCCCGCTACCGGCAAAGGTATATGCCAACGAAGGGCTGTGCCAAATCCTGTTTTTCCGCTCCGATGAAGCCTGCGAGGTCAGCTATGCCGATCGCAAGGGCAAATACCAGAAGCAGCAAGGAATTGTGCTGCCCAAGCTTTAAGGGTGGCCGCAAGCAATCTGGTTGGGGTGGTTGGATAAGTACGTAATGTGCGGCGATGGGGGCCCAAGCTCGCTCCCCGACCGCACTGGGCCCAGCTCTCCTTCTGTTTTACCGGGAGAGCAAGATGTTTTCGATCCGTAACATTGATCCAATTTATATTGGCTTGGTTTCAGATGAACCTATCCGCCTTGAGGGGCTCGCCAGCATTTTCGAGCAGCCTCCTCTGCCAGGGAAGCCCCGTCTGCTTCCGATTTTGGGGAGCGTCGAAGAGTTGCTGGCCCGCTCTACGCTCGAGTATCTGCTCGTGGACTTGCATTCTTCGTCCAAGGGGTTGGAGATCATCGAGGCCGTTCGCCGCGCGCGTCCCTCCATCCGGCTGATTGTCATCGGCCCGGATGGGAACGATGAACTGGTCCTGGAATCCATCCTTGCCGGGGCCAGGGGCTACCTGGATTTGACCGCCGATGCGGACATGGTGCTCCAAGCCCTCGATGCGGTCACCGCCGGCTCGATTTGGGCGCCCCGCCGCCTGCTTTCCAAACTCATTGACCGCCTGCTGAAGGGGACAGATACCAGCCTCACCAACGGCAGCCCCCACCTGACCGACCGGGAGCACCAGGTGCTGGAATTCATCATGCAGGCCTGTTCCAATCGCGAGATCGCCCGCCAGTTGGGCATTGAGGAGCGCACCGTAAAGGCCCATGTGGGCCGCCTCATGCGCAAGACCGGAACCGAAAACCGGACGGAGCTCTCCATGCGCGAAATGAACCATCCCATCAAGCCCAGTGCCGTGACCATCGAGCGCCGCCGCGGCGAGCGCCGCCAGAGCGCGGAAGCGCGCCGTCTCGGTTAGTTCCTTAGAACCTGTCTAAGAACTCGGCTGGAACATGGGACAACGGTAGGTCAGGGCCTCAGCCCTGACTGACATTCAGGTCGCTAAAAATGGCGGCCTTTGCAGGTTGCGGAAAAACTCGTTCGGGCGGTAGGCCGGGGATTTATCCCCGGCACAAAGGCAGCAGAATCAACGCGGGCTTTAGCCCCTGAGGCATGCTTTGGCTTCGAAGAGCTCAACCTCAGTGGCTAAAGCTTCGTTCATTATGCACAGTTTAGGCTCTGGCTAAAGCCCGGACCCGCCTCACACACGCCATGTCACCGATGGCTACACTCCTTCCGTACTCTTGCAGCATGTCCGCGTTTCCCACACACTTGTTTACAGAAACAACGCAGATCTGGGGAAAGGAGTTCTCAGGCATCGTGTTTTCCATGATGCCTGGGAACTCCTCTTTTTTTGTTTTTTTCGTCTCTCGTCCCGAAAACCCGCTCTGCTCTCCACGAGTCCCGCCGGCCATTTATCAACCATTAAACTTTCCGATTACTTAGCGCCACACTCCTTCCGTACTCTTGCAACATGTCCACGTTTCCCACACACTTGTTTATAGAAACAACGCAGATCTGGGGAAAGGAGTTCCTAGACAGCATGTTTTCCATGATGCCTGGGAACTCCTCTTTTTTCGTCTTTTCGTCTCCCACCACGAAAACCCGCTTTGCGATCCTCGGGCCCCCTTCTCAGTCCATTTACCAATTAGTAAAATATGCGGTTACTTACGGCCATGCGACTTCCGTAATCCAAAGACTGAGCAATATTGACCACCATTGAGGATTAGTTTCCCACAGACTTATTCGCAGAACCAAAGCAGATCTGGGGAATGGAGTTCCCAGGCGCCTTCTTCTCTGCGCCGCGACGTCTGGGAACTCCTCTTTTTGGGTTGGCTTTCTATGGTTCATCACCGAAAACCGCGCTGCTTTCCGCGAACCCCCGCTCTCTTTTCAGCCCATTTACCAACTAGTAAACATTGTGGTTACTTAGCGCCACGCTCCTTCCGTACCCTTGCAACATGTCCACGTTTCCCACAGACTGGTTTACAGAAACAACGCAGATCTGGGGAAAGGAGTTTCTAGACAGCATGTTTTCCATGATGTCTGGGAACTCCTCTTTTTTTGCTTTTTCTCTCTAACCAGTGAAAACCGCCTCTGCGCCTCACTCATTCAGCCCTCCCCAACGCCTATCCGTGCATCCCAGCATTCAGGGCGGTTCATTTCGCTGTGCATGTGTGTGCCTTCCAAGGCCCGGCCTTGGTGGCCGATGCACTCGCATGTACGCTCGCATGATTTAGGCTGTTGTGGAAAGGATACGGATATGAACAAAACCATTGCCTCCGTCTGCCTCTGTTTCATCCTCACATGCACCGCCTTTGCCGCCTCCACGCGCGACGACTTGCAGGCCCGCATCGACGAAGCCAAGCTCGTCCTGGACCACATCATGGCCGCCAAGGACAGCACCATCCCCATGAATATTCTTCAGCAGGCCACCTGTCTCGGCGTCGTCCCCGGAATGCTCAAGGGCGCCATCCTGGTGGGTGCGCAATACGGCCAGGGCGTGGTGACCTGCCGCACCGGCCACGGCTGGAGCGCGCCGGTCTTTATTCGCATGGCCGGCGGGTCTTTTGGATTTCAAATAGGCGGCCAGTCGACCGATCTGGTCCTGGTTGCGGTCAATGACCGCGGCTTCCAGGACCTGCTGAAGAGCAAGTTCAAGATCGGCGGCGATGCCTCCGCGGCAGCCGGTCCGGTGGGCCGCGCCGGCCAGGCCGCCACCGACTGGAAGTTGAACGCCGAGCTGCTCAGCTACTCGCGCGCCAAGGGCCTCTTTGCCGGGGTTGACCTGGACGGCACCAGCGTCACTCAGAACTCCGAGGATACTGAGCTTTACTACGGCCAGCCGCACACCTTTCAGGACATCCTCAAGGGCAATGTCGATGTCCCGCCCGGAGCCGTCGCGTTTGTCCGCGACGTGGCCCAGTACTTCGTCAAGGCCAAATACCACCAGTAGGCGAGAAAACAAGCCGCATCGAAAGGTAAACTGATCTTTGCCTTCAACCATGCGGGAGAATTTCGAGTATTGGCTTGTCGTAGCTGTGGCGCGCACGCTGGGGCGTCTACCGCGCGCCTTGGCGCGTCTGCTGGCCAGCCTCATCGCCATCGCCGTCTATTGGGCGCTGGGCCGGCTTCGCCGCGTGGGCGTGCGCAACCTCAAACTCGCCCTCCCCGAGCTTTCAACCGCCGAGCGAAACCGCATCCTGCGCGGCGTCTATGTCCATCTGGCCTGGCAACTGGTCGAGTTCTGCCGCATGACCCGTTACACCCCGCAAAACACCAGCGCATGGCTCCGCACCGAGGGCCTTGACCGCTATCTCGCCGCACAGGCCCGCGGCAAGGGTGTTCTGGTCGTCACCGGCCATCTGGGCGCATGGGAGCTCTCCAGCTTCTACCACTCCCTCATGGGCCATCCCATGGGCATGGTCATCCGACGGCTCGATAACCGCCGCCTCGACGACTTTGTGAATGGCATCCGCTGCCTTCACGGTAACAAGGTCATTCACAAAGACGACTTCGGCCGCGGACTGCTGCTCGCCATGCGCTCCGGCCAGACCGTCGGCATTCTGATGGATACGAATATGACCCCGCCCCAAGGCTCGTTTGTAAAATTCTTCGGCCTTGAAGCCTGCACCGCAACCGGCCTGGCCCATGTGGCTCGCAAGACCGGCGCCGCCGTGCTGCCGGGGTTCATGCTTTGGGAGCCCTCCGAGCGCCGCTACGTCCTCCACTTCGGCCCTGAAATCCAAATTCCCCACACCGCCAACCCAGCCGAGGACATCCTCGCCGCCACGCAACTGTGTACGCAAGCCATCGAATCCTGGATTCGGCGTTATCCTGACCAGTGGCTCTGGATTCACCGCCGCTGGAAGACCAGGCCGGCGGGTGAGCCGGGACTGTATTGAAACTCCGCGCTCGAGGAGAAACGCATGAAGCTTGGCGAAGTGGTCGAAATCCTGGGCGGCAAACTGGTGCAGGGAAGCCCTGCGATCGTTCTCACCGGCGTGAACTCCTCTCCGCTCGCCGGTCACTCTGAGTTGGCTTTTGCCGAAGACGCAGCTTCCACTGCCGAAGCCCTGGCAGGCAACGCGGGCGTCCTCGTCGTGCGCACGGGAAGCTCTGAACTCCGCACAGGGAGCGAGGAAACGCAATCGACCGACAAGTGCATCGTCGAGACTGCCCAGCCCCGCCTGTGGTTTGCGCGCGCCGCCAAACTCCTCAAGGCTGCCCCGCTCGCAGCCGGAATCGACCCAACCGCTGTTCTCGGCGATCCTGTCGAACTTGGGGAGGGCGTGACCGTAAGCCCCTGTGCGATCGTCGGCGACCATGTGTCCATCGGCGCAGGAACCCGCATCGAAGCCGGCGCAGTGGTAGGCGACGGCGTCCGCATCGGAGAGCAATGCCGCATCTACCCGCGCGCCGTCCTCTATCCCGGAACCACCCTCGGCAATCGCGTTGTCGTCCACGCCGGCGCTGTTCTCGGGGCTGATGGATTCGGGTATGTCCGCGACAACGCCACGGGTGCGTACACCCAGTTTCCACAGCAGGGAACCCTGATGATCGAAGACGACGTCGAGATCGGCGCAAACTCCACCATCGATCGCGGAGCACTGGCCGAGACCCGCATCCGCCGCGGCACAAAGATCGACAACCTCGTGCACGTGGGCCACAACTGCGACATCGGCGAAGACGTCATCCTGGTCGCCCTCACCGGCATCTCCGGCTCCTCGACTGTCGGCAAGGGCGCCGTCATCGCCGGACAGGTAGGCATCGGCGACCACGCCCACATTGGCCCCGGCGTGATTCTCGGAGGGCAGGCCGGCGTCCTCAGCGGCAAGACGCTCACCAATGAAGGCCTCAAGCCCGGAACCGTCCTCTGGGGAACTCCAGCGCGTCCGCTGAAACAAGTCCTTCGCGAGCAAGTCGTCCTCGCCCGCCTCGCGAAGGCTTCCCGCAAGTCGCGAGACATTGAATAGGAAATAGGGAATAGGAAGAACGCTGATGGCCATCATCGTTGTAGGCGGCAGCAGCCGGGGCGTCGGCAAGACCCCGCTGGTCTGCGGCCTTATCGCGGCTCTGCCCGAGTTCCGCTGGACCGCCGTCAAGATCACCACCCACGATCACGGCCAACCCAAACCCATATGGGAAGAAACCACCGCAGGGAAGGGAACCGACACCGCCCGCTATCTGGCTGCCGGAGCGGTGCGCGCCTTCCTGGCCACGCCGCCGATGCGCAATCACCCGCCAACACGCGATCTCCCGCCGATGCTCGACGAACTCTGGCCCCACTTCGGCCCTGGCACAAACCTTATCTTCGAGTCCAACAGCATCCTCGAACACTTGCAACCCAATCTTTGTCTCCTCGTCCAGGGAGCATCGGATCATGATCGTCGTAAACCATCCTTCACGGCGGCTCTGCGGCACGCGGACGCTCTGGTGGCTCATACTCCCTTGAATCGCGTAATTTCAGATGGATTTTGCCCGCGAGGCCAGGAGTCCAGCTCAGTTGCAAAGCCTGTCTTCAACCTCACAGCCCTTGAGCACATTTCTCCGGAGATGTTATTTTGGCTTCGTGACCGCTTGCATGGCCGGGCTTTATTGTAGATGCAATGAAGAGATAGACCGAAGCTTCTGCGCGGCGATGCGAAAAGCCTGAAAACTTTCGTCCGCGGATCGGGAGGGATCATGGAGCGGCGAGATTTCTTGAAGACGGCGACAACGGCGGCAGGCGCAGCCGCCACAGAGCAATTCCTCGCGCCTATGCTGCGCGCGGACGAGAAGGCTCCGGACAGCGGGGCCGGCGGAATGATCTATCGAACCCTTGGCCGCACCGGCGAACGCGTTTCGGCCATCGGGCTGGGCGGCTACCACATCGGCAAACCACCGCTCCAGGAGCAGGATGCCATTCAGCTCGTCCGCCAGGCCATCGATCGCGGCATCACCTTCATGGACAACTGCTGGGATTACAACGGCGGCGTCAGCGAAATCCGCATGGGCAAGGCCCTCGAGGGCGGCTACCGCAACAAAGTTTTTCTCATGACCAAGATCGACGGCCGCACCAGGGCAGCCGCCGCGCAGCAGATCGACGAGTCGCTCCGCCGCCTGCAAACCGATCGCGTCGACCTGATGCAGTTCCACGAGGTGATCCGCCTGGAAGACCCCGACCGCATCTTTGCCGACGGTGGCGCAATGGAGGCCATGCTCGATGCAAAGAAGGCGGGCAAGGTGCGCTATATCGGCTTCACCGGCCACAAGGATCCGTATGTCCACCTGCGCATGTTGGATTACGCACGCGCGCGCCAGTTCCACTTCGATACCGTGCAAATGCCGCTCAACGTGATGGACGCGCATTTCCGCAGCTTTGCCAAAGGTGTATTGCCGGTACTGAATCGCGAAGAGATCGGCGCGCTGGGCATGAAGGCGTTTGCCGACCACGTCATCCTCGACAGCAACACCGTCAAGCCCATCGAGTGCCTGCACTATTGCCTGAACCTGCCCATCTGCGTGCAGATTACCGGCATCGACACGCAGGCAGTTCTCGATCAGGCGCTGGAGGCGGCGCGAACCTTCCGCCCGCTCACCTCAGATCAGGTTGCCAGCCTGCTGGAACGCACCCGCCCCGTGGCCCAGGAAGGCCGCTACGAGCTGTACAAGACAACCAACCACAATGACGGCACGGCCCGCAAGCCTGAGGAACTCGGCTAGGCCACCGTTCCGGGCTTCCTTGCCAATGTTGCACTAACGCATCCTTCCTCGGGCGATGCTGAGCTGGCTGCGTCTAAGAACCTGTCTAAGAACTGGAGGGGCCGTTCCCGCACGGAAACAGAGGGCCGGCATCGCCAGGAAAGCGCCAGGCAGTGTGGGGGCAGTGGCTCTGTTAACGCATGAGTACCCCCCACCCCCACCCCGTCTCTGTAAAGAAATTCCTTGTTTTCAATGAGTTAGGGCAGGGGTATCGCTCCAAATTCTTGATTTCACAGGAGTTATTTGCAGAATCTAGACATTAAAGGAGTTAGGCCGCTTTTCGGGGTGCGTGGGATACTTTTTCTTACCACGTTCAGGCAGACAATACCCTGTGCTCCCGCGCCTGCCTGTGCGCGGCTTTCGGCCATATGTTTCTACTCATGGAGCTTCCGCCCCGCTATCGGGTCATCGACGCCGAACTCAATTGACATTATGCGCCGCGGGCACTTAATTAACTGCAAATCCTTGCGAAGCTTCCTTCACGAGTTTTTAGACAGATTCTAAGGTTTAATGGAACGGCGGGTTCCCGAGCAGGACTGATCCCTGATCCCTGTTCCCTGATCCCTGTCTTTAAAACGGCTTTTCCGTCAGAAAGGCCTCCGGCTTCAGCGACCCGTCGCGCTGTTTCACCAGCATCTGCACCTTGCCCTCGGCCGCGTCCAGCTCCTGCTTGCAGGCAGCCGACAGGCCCACGCCCTCTTCGAAGAGCTTGAGCGACTCTTCCAGGGCCAGGTCGCCCTTTTCCAGTTGATCGACGATGGTTTCCAGCTTCTTGAGCGATTCTTCAAATGAGGGCATGGCGTTTACTCCCGAATATGTAAATCTTCCTGCGCGCGAACAGCCGTCGTGTGGTGGGTTTCGCGGGGGAAATATGCACCTGTTATCGGAGGTGAATACAAAACGCCCCTCTGTTCGCCGGGTACGAATCCTTCATGCGGGACGTTTTTGTTCCGTTTTGATTTGATGACGACACCTGTCGATAGTCTTGCGCGTGCAAGTTCGAAAACTCCATCATTGGACGCGCGCAGGAGACGCGCCTCAACCCACGTCTCCCAAGTCTCATCTGGCTTCAATCTCTTTGGTAACGGGCGCTCTGGTGGCAAGCAGTGGACTTGCGGCGTGCAATCAAACCAAATGTGCGTGATTTCAATTTCTCTGCTGCGAGACAGGTTGGTTACATTGACGAAGTAGCAATCACGGTTACTGTGCAGGAACCGGGCTCTGTGTACGGCTAAGCGGATTTTCCTTCTCTCACTAAAGAGAGGCAGAATTAGGCTAAGCAAGAACTTAAAGAGTTCGGTCATCACCCTTCCGGCCTCCAGTCCCAGTCCGAAATGTTAACACCAATATGCGCTCAAATAGCAAACCCCGGAGCTCTCGCTCCGGGGTTTGCTGTATACATGCTCGCCTACGAGCGTACGGATATACATGTAGTATGGCCGTGACCTCCAAATTATGTCAAGCGTAATGTAGGGCGAGCCAACTTGCCAGCCGGATGTCAAATCGTTCTCATGAGCCTCTTGCAAAATTCCATT
>PLFY01000106.1 GCA_003138365.1 Acidobacteriaceae bacterium | reverse complement strand
GGCTGGCGGCGCGGCGGGCGGGGTTGCTGGGGCAAGGGACATGGTCTGGCTATGAGCAGCCACACCGAGCAAGAATGTGGCGGCAATTGTGAAATGGAAAATGCGTGGGTGCATTAGGCCCTCCTGAGCTGATGGATTCGAGGATAGCGTCTTGAGGGCAATTCGCAAAGGGATGAAAGATTGAGAAACGGTGCAGTTTCCGGATTGCCGATCGCCCGGCCGGAACTCGTCGGGAGGGGCCTTAGGTCCGTGACCGGAGGAAGATGTTCTATCCAATGAACGNNACAGCCGGCCAGGAGGCCGGCGCTACATTCCCAAAAGGAACATTTTCATACGGCCAACTAGGCTGCGGGCATAGGCTAAAGTAGTGGCATACAGATTGACGATCTTTTCGATTCGCGGAGTCTCCGTTGCTTCATGCTTACAGTGAGAAGCGCACCGCCGTCCGACGTCATCTCATCGGAACTGCGTCTTCCCCGGACGAGTTGTTGCGCGATGGAAATGAGGTGTAGAATCGCGGGTAATGCTGTTGGACGGAGGGGCCGGGGACCGTGGCCAGCGCAACGCAAAGCGTTCCAGCGATGACTCCTGCGGAGGGAGCAAGACGCAGGCTTGCGCTTGAGAGTGCAATCGGCTCATTGCGGATCGAGGGAATGGAACTGGAACCGGGTGAGCGGGAAATTTTGGATCGCCACGTTCGAGGAGAGATCGACCTTGCAACTCTGAATGCCGAAATGGATGCCTATAGCGAAGCGCATTCCTCGCAGCGATGAAGGACAAGCCGAACGAAGGCGATCCGTGTTTTGACAATACCAGCGGGGTCTTTCGCAACCTGAAAGGGTTCACCGAACAAAGCAAATTGGACAAGTACGAGCGCCGGTGTTCCGCGGTAGCGCTGTACGAATTGGAACTGAATCCAGTTTGCGGGAATTTCGATCAGGCTCATCTGCAAGCGATCCACGAGCGAATATTTGAAAAGGTGTACCCTTGGGCCGGAGAGTTGCGCACGGTGAACATTGCGCGTCCTGCGTCCTACCCGTTCACCCTGATTCCATTCCTGCAACGCGAACTCGACCGGACATTCGAAACGCTTGCTTCGGAGGGGCATCTGAAGGGCTTTGGGACAGATATGTTCGTCAGCCGGGCAGGGTTCTATCTGGGTGAATTGAATACGCTGCATTCCTTCCGCGACGGAAATGGCCGGGCACAGCGGGAGTTTTTTCGCGAGTTGGCGCTGGAAGCCGGGTACAGGCTGAACTGGAGCCTGGTTACGCAAAAGCAGATGTATGAAGCGTCTTCTCTGAGTCACAACCTTGGTAAGACCACCGCTCTTGCTGCTTTGATTCGCGCAGCGATTGGCAGGGCAGGTGGCGGACGGCTTCCCTGAATCACCGCGCCGCGCTAGAATTTTAGTATTTGCTATGTTTAGCCGTTCCGCAGTGCGAATTTCATCGACGCCGGTGCTCAAGCGGTTCCACCGCGGCCGGCCCGACCGTGGACGGCGTTCTTCCCTCTGAGTAATCTAGCCGGTTGATTCGTGGTCTCCCAGGTCTCAGAATCGAGACCTGGGGCACCCGCGCAGTGGTGTCCGGTGGAGTCTCCGTCACTGGGAGACTGCCAATGAGATTTCTTCAGATCCATCCGCGGGTGCGCGGGTAGAAAGGTCTTTCCCAAATGAACAGCTTTTCGAGCCGGACGACACTGACCTCCGGCAGTTCCTCTTATACGATTTATCGTCTTCCGGCGCTCACGGCGCGCGGATTCAACCTGAGCCGGCTGCCCTTCAGCCTGAAGATTCTGCTGGAGAACCTGTTGCGGCGCGAGGACGGCGTGAACGTGACGGCCGGGGACATTGAATTCCTGGCCAACTGGGACGCCAAGGCCGAACCGAGCCGGGAGATCGCTTTCATGCCGGCGCGGGTGTTGATGCAGGACTTTACCGGCGTGCCCGCGGTGGTCGATCTGGCCGCGATGCGCGACGCCATCAAGACGCTGGGCGGCGATCCGGAGCGGGTGAATCCGCTGGTGCCGGCTGAGCTCGTCATAGACCATTCAGTCCAGGTGGACGAGTTTGGCACCGCTGGAGCATTCGAGGCGAATACGCTGCTGGAATTCCAGCGCAACCGCGAGCGGTATGCGTTCTTGAAGTGGGGGCAGACGGCGTTCCGCAACTTCTCGGCTGTTCCGCCGGGGATGGGGATCTGCCACCAGGTGAATCTCGAGTATCTTGCGCGCGTGGTCTTCACGACGGAGATCGACGGCGAGGTAGTCGCGTATCCAGACACCTTGGTGGGCACCGACTCGCACACCACCATGATTAACGGGCTGGGTGTGCTGGGCTGGGGCGTGGGCGGCATCGAGGCCGAGGCGGCGATGCTGGGACAGGCTGTCTCCATGCTGGTGCCGCAGGTGGTGGGCTTCAAACTGACGGGCAAACTGCGCGAGGGTGCGACCGCAACTGACCTTGTGTTGACCGTGACCCAGGCGTTGCGCAAGCTGGGCGTGGTGGGCAAGTTTGTGGAGTTTTATGGCAGCGGCATTGCCGGGCTGGCGTTGGCCGATCGGGCCACGATCAGCAATATGGCTCCCGAATACGGCGCGACCTGCGGCATCTTTCCGGTGGATGCGGAGACGTTGCGTTACCTGCGGCTGACCGGGCGCAGCGAAGAACAAATCAGCCTTGTGGAGGCCTATTACAAGGAGCAGGGACTCTTCCATACAGACGGGTCGCCGGAAGCGGAGTATACACAGACGCTGGAACTGGATCTGGGCGCAGTGGAGCCGAGCGTGGCCGGACCGAAACGTCCGCAGGATCGCGTGCTGCTGAAGGACGCGGCGGTCAGCTTTCAGCAGCAACTGCCCACGCTGCTGGCGCCGACAGCCAAGCCGCTGGGGTCGCGGACGGCTGTTCGGTGGGAACGCGGGGCAGTGACCGACACAGGCGTTGCGGAGAAGGTTCCGGTCCACCTGACCACGACGGTCAAGGAGAGGTTTGGAGTCGATCCGGACAAGTATCTCGATCACGGCTCGGTGGTGATTGCGGCTATTACCAGCTGCACGAATACCTCGAATCCTTCGGTGATGGTGGCTGCGGGGATTCTGGCGAAAAAGGCGGTCGAAAAAGGTCTCACTGTCCCGCCGTGGGTGAAGACTTCCTTGGCGCCGGGTTCACGGGTGGTGACCGATTACTACACCAAGGCGGGGCTGCTGCCGTACCTTGAAAAGCTGCGGTTCAACGTGGTGGGCTATGGCTGCACCACTTGCATCGGCAACTCGGGTCCGCTGCCGGCCGATGTTTCAAAGAGCATCGACGAGCATGGGCTGGTTGCGGTGAGCGTGCTGAGCGGCAACCGCAACTTCGAGGGACGCGTGAATGTGGATGTGCGGGCCAATTATTTAATGAGCCCGCCGCTGGTGGTGGCCTATGCCCTGGCGGGACGGATCGGACACAACTTCGAGACGGATTCGCTGGGGATGGACGAAGCCGGGCAGCCGGTTTATCTCAAGGACATTTGGCCGACGCAGCAGGAGGTGGCCGAGGCTATTGAGAAAGGATTGTCCAGCGAGAGCTTCCGCAAGGAGTACGCGACGGTTTCAGACGGGGACGCGAATTGGCAGGGATTGAAGTTCCCCACCGGCGATGTGTACCAGTGGGAGCCGGACTCGACCTACATTCGCCAGGCGCCGTATTTCGACGGCATGACCAAGACACCGGCGGCGGTGACGGATATTCTGGGCGCGCGAGTGCTGGCGGTGCTGGGCGACTCGGTAACGACGGACCACATTTCGCCGGCGGGGTCGATCAAGGCGAACGGGCCGGCGGGGAAATATTTGTCGGAGCACGGAGTGAAGCCGGCGGATTTCAACTCGTATGGGTCGCGGCGTGGGAATCATGAGGTGATGGTGCGCGGCACATTTGCCAACGTGCGGCTGCGGAACAAGCTGGCGCCGGGGACTGAAGGCGGCGTGACGCGGCTGTTGCCCGAGGGCGAGCCGCTGTCGATCTTCGACGCGAGCGTGAAGTACGCGGAGCGAGGCGTGCCGCTGGTGATCCTGGCGGGCAAGGAGTACGGCTCCGGATCGTCGCGCGACTGGGCGGCCAAGGGGCCGAAGCTGCTGGGCGTGCGGGCGGTGATTGCGGAAAGCTTCGAGCGCATTCACCGGTCGAACCTGGTGGGGATGGGGATTCTGCCCCTTCAATTTGAAGCCGGGCAGAATACTGAGTCGCTCGGCCTGACGGGCGAGGAGGTTTTCGACTTCCCTGGATTCACGGCTCTGCTGGGAGACAGGCTTGCCGGAGCTCGCACGCTCACAGTGAAAACCACAGCCGCCGATGGGACTGCGAAGGAGTTCACTGCAAAGATCCGCATCGATACGCCGCAGGAGATCGAGTACTTTGAGCACGGCGGCATTCTGCAGTATGTGCTGCGGCAGTTGGCGGCGAAGTAACCACCTGCGGTGGGGCGGGCGCCTTCGGCTCGTGGTGCGAACTTTGTTGGTCTCCCACCCATCGAGCAGAGAGCGCTCGATGGATGGGGCACCTACGTCCTATCGAGGCCGTTTTATGCTCAATATGGCCCAAAAGGGCGAGATTTGAGCCCTAAAGCGGCGGTTTTCAGGGGTTGTTGTTTACCACAAAGATAACAGGTTGTCCATCGACTGCGTCCGGTAAGGTTTTGATTCTATGCAGCTTATTGAATCCTCTGGGCAAGAAACACGCACTGGAATGGGCATTTTTTGGGGGGAGGGGGGTGGGGGGCACCGGGGTACGGACCGGGGGCATCCCTGACAGATCGATCTGGCGCAGGCTTGACATGCAGTCAGTATGCGCCAGCGGGGTCTAATTTTCGGCAAACGGCTGATGAGGATGGTTGTGGTTTCACAGGTCTCAAAGCGAGAGAGCTCCGCAAGCTCAGGGCCGGCCCACCACCCCACGGACGAAGACCTGTCCGCGGGGACCCCGGCCCACCACCCCACGGACGAAGACCTGTCCGCGGGGACCCCGGCTCTCCACCCCACGGACGAAGACCTGTCCGCGGGGACCCCGGCTCTCCACCCCACATTTTCTACTCGTCAGATCTGGGCCACGCATTATAAAAGGGCGCCCGACAGATGGGACATCTAAGCTCCTGTCTGTGGTAGGATGGTTCTGTGAGCAAGAACGCGCGCCCGATCAAGACTGTATCGGTAGAGGTGAATCGCCTCGGAGGGAAGCGTGAGGGCGCGATCCTCAAAGATGAGGTCTGGTATGAGGATGGGGAGGTTGTCGCCTACAACCTGGCGTACATCAACCTGAGGGTTTGCCGGGTAGATCATGGCCGGGTTCTGGGATACGACAACAGCCACGGCTTTCACCACAGGCATTTCATGGGCAAGGTTGAAGCCGTCGAGTACACGTCGTACCCGGCTCAGTTGAAACGGTTCATCAGGGAAGTCCACGAACTCTGGAGGATTGAAGATGAGGAAGACGAAGATCACCCTAAGAGTGGGTAGCACTGAAGACTTTTTCGACCGACTCCGGGAGCGTGCAGAGAAACTGGACAGGGGCGAGACTCTGCCCGCTGGCATCACCATCACGTTTGAAGACCCCGAGGACTTGCTGGACGTTCTCACCTCAGAGAGGGTGCGTTTGTTGCGCAAGGTCAAAGGTGGATCGTTGCGGATTTCCGCATTGGCGACAGGATTGAAGCGCGATGTGCGAGCGGTCAGCCGGGATGTGTCGCTGTTGGAGCAGGCCGGGTTGCTGCGTACCAGATACGAGTCCAACCCTGGGCACGGACGGCTGAAGATGGTGGAGTCTGTAGCGCAGGAATATAAGCTCGTGGCGAACCTGTAGAAACTACTGAAGACCATTTCTCCAATCTTTCCGAGCGCGAAAGACCGAGAAACCAGGCGCAGCAAAAAACGCCACTCCCGTGTTGGGGGCGGCGTTTTTTGTGAGGCGTTGGGGCTGGTTACTTATGCCGCGCGGGGGTCTTGGCTGGTTTCAGTGCAGGGCGCTTCAGCTTGGAGACGACGGATTCTGGAGCGGGATCGGGGATGGTTTCCTCTTCGCGGGAAGCAAAGAAGCGCACTCCCTCCTGGTGCTCGCCGAGGACGTGAAGGCGGAGGAAGTTGGTGGAACCGGACTTGGTGCGGGTGCCGGCCACGATGGCGATCACCTCACGGGCGCGCACATATCCGCTTTGTTCAAGCAGGCTTTCAGCGCAATCGACCAGTGCTTCAGTGCTGTTGACCTTGGGGCAACGGATGGGGGTGGTGCCCCAGAGCAGGTTGAGGCGATTGATGGTGACCTCGACCGGGCTGAGCGCGAAGATGGGAGCGGAGGGGTGGTACTTGGAGAGCTGGCGGGCTGTGCTTCCAGACTCAGTGAAAAGCGCGATGCCACGCAGGTCCAGGTCGTCGGCGGCGTGGGCGGTGGCCTCGCAGATGGTCTCAGCGATGGAGAGATGGCTGAGCCGCTCTCTTGACACGGCGTGGGATTCGAGCTTGATGTTGAGTTCGGATTCCATGATGATGCGGGCCATCATGCCGACCGTCTGGACCGGATACTTTCCCACGGCCGACTCGCCCGAGAGCATCACGGCGTCGGTGCCGTCGTAAATGGCATTGGCGACGTCAGAGACCTCGGCGCGGGTGGGGCGTGGATTCTCAATCATCGACTCCAGCATCTGCGTGGCGGTGATGACCGGCTTGCGGTACTCGGCGGCGCGGCGGATGATGTGCTTCTGGATGGCTGGAACTTTTTCCGGTGGCACCTCGACGCCCAAATCGCCGCGCGCGACCATGATGCCGTCGGCGGCCTGGAGAATGCCGTCGAGCTGCTCGATGGCCTGGGGCTTTTCGAGCTTGGCGATGATCCAGGTTTCGCCGCCATAGGCGGAAACGCGGTTGCGCACCAGACGGACATCCTCCGCCGTGCGGACGAAGGAGACGGCAATGGCGTCGACGCCGTTCTTGAGGGCAAACTCAAGATCCTCCGAGTCTTTTTCGGTGAGCGATGGAACCCGAACCGGAATGCCGGGCAGGTTGATGCCCTTGTTTTCACCGAGCATGCCGCCGTTGACGATTTCGCAGACGACGTCGTCCCCGAGCACCTCGTGAACACGCAGTTCGATGAGGCCGTCGGAGAGGAGAATGCGCGAACCCTGCTCGACGTTCTCCGCCAGGGTCTTGAAGGTGGTGCCCACCAGGGATGCGGTACCGGGTACATCGCGCGGCGTAATGGTGAGCCGCTGGCCGGCCTTGAGCAGCACGGACACGTGATCCTTGAGCTTGGAGGTGCGGATCTTTGGACCCTGGAGATCGCCCAGGATACAGAGCGGCTTGCGCTCCTCGCGGCTCACTTTGCGGATCATCTTGATCAGCGCCAGCTTCTCTTCGTGCGAGCCATGGGAAAAGTTCAGGCGAACCACATCGACGCCTGCGCGGACCAGATCCCGGAAGACGGGTTCGGTGTTCGAGGCAGGTCCAAGGGTGGCGACGATCTTTGCACGGCGTTGAGAAGGGGATTCGGTCAGGTTTATATCTGCGAACGACATGAGATGACTCCAAAAAGCGCTGAGCTTGGCATGAGGGCTAAACGGTTGGCGACCCGCTTTATTGTACATGGAGGTTTGGAATCACCCCACGGACGAAGACCNNCTGTCCGTGGGGACCCCGATTGACAGGTCCCCCGCTTTATTCAGTATGCATGGCTTGAGGCACAATGCGCGGTGAGAATTATCACTGACTTGAGGAGGCCCATTCGGATTGGCCGGAAGAGGACAGCCGGGCCTGGCGTTCCCGGAAAAGGGCGCCGTTCAGTTCCGCCCCGATCAGGACGCTGAAGGCGGTGATATAGAGCCAGACGAGGGTGGCGATGGCGGCGCCAAAGGAGCCGTAGAACATGGAGTAGTCGGCAATGCGGGTGACATACCAGCCGAAAGCCAGAGTAGCCGGGAACCAGAGGAGCGTGCCTGTGACGGCGCCGGGACCAACCCACAGCCAATGCTCCTTGCGGCGCGTGCCGAAGTGGTAGACGGCGGTAAGAACGGTTACGCTGGTGAGCAATGCGACGGACCAACGCACCAACCGCCAGAAGATGAGCACCATGGAGCGCAATTCGTGGTCGGCATTATCGATCATCCAGGCCTCAATTTGATGGCCGAAGACCACGACCAGGGTAGCCAGCGACAGGGGAACCAGGGCAATGGGCACCAGCAACAGGGCCCTTAGCACACGCCCCGAGTAAGTCCAATCCTCGCGCGGGAGGCGGTAGGCGCGGCGGAATCCCTCCATGAGCGACAGCATCATGCCCAGGCCGGCAAAGGCGCTGAGGATGATGGCGGACAGGATCACCTGGCCGGAGTGGACGCGGCGGACCAGAACGTAGGACTGGAGGATGTCCATGGTGTCGGCGGGCATAAACTGCTCGAAAGCGCCGCGGATTTCGCCGACGAGCGTGGTTCCCTCGGGCACCTGGGCCAGCAGGGTGGTGACCACCAGGAGCGCTGGGAACATCATGAGCATGCCGGAATAGGCAGCGGCCTTGGCCGTGTTGAGCACGTCGTTGGCCCAGGCTTGGCCTACAGCATTGCGGAGCTTATTAAGAAACGTCTTCATGCGCGTCACAGGCAAGAGTAGAGCATTTACTGGGTATTCGGCGAGAAGCATTTGTTGGCTTCGCAATAAAGGGGAAAACGGAGAGTTTCGCTAGACGGCAGGGCAGGGTCGCGCGTCAGTTTCGGTTCAAAATTCTCCATTCGTGCGGTGCGCTGTTGCCGTCAGTATCCATTTCGTTGCATTCTTGGACGGAGCGCTGGCTACCATGACCGACCAGGAACGTCTACATAAGAACGCGTTCTGCGACCTTCTCATGGTTGAAGGCAAGAGGTAACTGCTGAAGGGGCCAACGCTGCCAAAGGCGCGCCGAGCGGATTTGACGAAGCTCAGTTGCAGGCCGACCTGAAAGCCATTGTTTGAGCGGGGATGCGGTTGAATCAGGGGGCGAATCGTTGCGGCTTGCGTCCAAGCCAGTGCCGGTTCGCCCGCAACGCCGCCCACCCTGTAGTGAATGACAGGCTCCAGGTGGTTTAATACCTAATGGGGGGAGCGCTGCCTGCAGCGGTGGCGTGCTTCCGTAATCCCGTGGAGGAAACCCGAAACCGATGTATTCTTTTCGCCGTCTTGCCCTTCTGCTGGTGCTGGTTCTGCCAGCCATGTACGCCGTTCAGGCTGAAAGCTCGAGTTCGAGCAGCAACCCCGCCGCGCCAACTGCCGCAGCGCCAACTCAAGGCCAAGCTCAGGATCAGGCGCAGCCGTCAGCCGCTCAGTCCCAGCCTCAAGTCAGCGTGCAGGCCCGCATCCGGGCGCGCCGCGAGCAGCGCCGCGTGGCAGCGATCCACGACGTTTACGATCATCGCTATGAGGGCTATGTCGGCGCGGGCTACCTGCGGACCCACGCAGGCACCCCCCAAAAAGTGAACGAGTACAACTGGAACGGCGGCATGACCCGCTACTTCAACGAGCGCCTGGGCCTGACCCTCGATGGCCGCGGCTACTACGGCACTCCGTTTGTGGGACTCAACTTCAGCGGCATCACCAAGCCGGCCATCAGCCAGTACGCTGTCCTCTTTGGACCCACCTACCGCTTCTACCTGCAACCCAAATATTCCATCTCAGCCCGGGTCATGGGCGGGTATGCGAAGGGCAACTTCTCCGGCGATACAAACGGGTTCGGCAGCACTGCGCTGGGCCTCTATCCGGATGGATCGACCATCGCTGTCAGCGCCTCTGTGTTTGCCGAGTACAACCTGGCCCCGAACATCGGTCTGCGCGTTGCACCGGAGTACTACTCGACCGCCTTTGGCTCCACTCTCCAGAACGGCCTGGGATTCACGGGCGGCATCGTCTACCGGTTCGGGAAGCAGTGAGAGACAGTGGTTAGTGGTCAGTGGTCAGTGGTCAGTTCTCACCAAGACAGCCTCAGCGTCCGCGAAGCGCTGAGGCTGTCTTGCGTTCGTCCGTGATTGGCCGCGTAGCTTGCGATCCTCTCGTCTGACCACTGACCACTGACCACTGGCCACTGCGTCACTGAAGTATCGGAATGCCCGCGATGCGCCGCTGCCACTCTGCCGGGCCGGTCTGGTGAACGCTGGTTCCCTTCGCATCGACCGCAACGGTCACCGGCATATCGCGCACGTCGAATTCGTAGATGGCCTCCATGCCCAAATCTCCAAATGCCATCAGGCGCGAGCCGAAAATAGCCTTTGAAACCAGGTAGGCCGCACCGCCGACGGCCATCAGGTACACGGCGCCAAACTCGCGGATGGCGTCGATCGCCACCGGGCCTCGCTCGGCCTTGCCCACCATGCCCAGCAGGCCCGTCTCGGCCAGCATCTGGCGGGTGAACTTGTCCATGCGCGTCGCCGTCGTCGGTCCCGCAGGGCCCACCACCTCATCGCGCACCGGGTCCACCGGCCCCACGTAATAAATGAAGCGGTCGTGGAAGTCCACGGGCAGTTTTTCGCCGCGGCTCAGCATGTCGGTCATGCGCTTGTGCGCGGCGTCGCGGCCGGTCAGCAGCTTGCCGGTCAACAGCAGCACCTCGCCCGGTTTCCAGGTGGCGGCTTCGGCGCGGGTCACCGTGTCCAGATTTACGCGCGTGGCTGTCGAAACGTCATAGGTCAGCTTCGGCCAGTTCTCCAGATTCGGCGGGTCAAGATAAACCGGGCCCGAACCGTCCAGCACAATGTGCGCGTGGCGGGTGGCGGCGCAGTTGGGAATCATGGCGACAGGCAGGTTTGCCGCATGAGCCGGCGTGTCCAGCACCTTCACGTCCAGCACAGTGGTCAACCCGCCCAGGCCCTGCGCGCCGATGCCCAGGCGGTTCACCTTGTCGTAGAGTTCAATGCGCAATTCTTCCGAGCGATTTTTCGGGCCGCGGGCGATCAGGTCCTGAATGTCGATCGGGTCCATCAGTGACTGCTTGGCCAGCAGCATCGCCTTCTCCGCCGTGCCGCCAATGCCGATGCCCAGCATTCCCGGCGGACACCAGCCCGCGCCCATGGTAGGCACGGTCTTCAGCACCCACTCCACGACTGAGTCAGAGGGGTTCAGCATGGCGAATTTACTTTTGGCTTCAGATCCGCCACCCTTGGCCGCCACCGTGACCTCGACCGTTGAGCCGCGCACCAGCTCCACGTTCACCACGGCCGGCGTGTTGTCCTTGGTGTTGATTCGCTTGCCCGCCGGGTCGGCCTGTATAGACGCCCTCAGCTTGTTGTCGGGGTCAAGATAAGCCCGCCTGACGCCTGCATCGACCATCTGTTGCAGGTCCATTGGCTCCGTGCCTGCCTCGGCTTCAAAGCGCACGTCCATCCCCACCTTTACAAAGGCGTTCACAATGCCCGTGTCCTGGCAGATCGGCCTGTGTCCCTCGGCGCACATGCGGCTGTTGATAAGAATCTGCGCAATCGCATCCTTGGCGGCGTGGGACTCCTCGCGTTCGTAGGCCTTGGCCAGGCTGGCGATGTAATCCACCGGGTGGTAGTAGCTGATGTACTGCAACGCGCCCGCAACACTGGCGATGAAATCTTCCTGGCGAATGACGGTCATGGAGGCTCCTCTCAACTCTCTAGGGTAATGGACGCGGGCGAGGTTTGTGCGGTGGCTAGTTTGCGAGAGCCGGGCTACACTGTCTTTAGTGGCGGCTTGCCGTCGAAGTGGATGCCCAACCTGGAAAGGAGGACGAAATCATGCAGGTGGCCCTTCAAAATGTAGCGTTGCCGGCGCGCCTGCGTCCTCCTGTGCCTTTGTCGGATGAGGAGCTGATCGCCTTTTCCGAGGCCAACAAGCCGTGCAAGGTGGAACGGCTGGCGACGGGAGAGATTCTGGTGATGACTCCAAGCGGGTATAAGAACAACCTTCGCGAAGCCTATGTGGTCCATGAGCTGTTTGCATGGGCTGAGACGGATGGCCGAGGGGAGGTCTTCAGTTCCAATGCCGGATTCAATCTGCCCGATGGCTCGACGCTGAGTCCCGATGCCGGTTGGGTTGAGTCCAGCCGTGTTGCGGCGTTGAGCGAGGACGAGCGGGAGCGATTTCTGCCCTTTGCGCCGGATTTTCTCATCGAGATTCTCTCGCCCTCGGACTCTCTGCCGGAACTGGACGCCAAGATGGAGCAGTGGATTGCAAACGGCGTTCGTCTTGCGTGGCGCATCGATCCGTTTGGGGGAACTGTTGCGGTCTACGAGCCAGAAGCGGCTCCCGTGATGCTGGACCGCCCGGATGTGGTCGAAGGTTCAGGCCCTATTCCCGGATTCCGGCTCAGGATGGCGCGGGTTTGGAACTGAGAGGGGATTTGATCTGGCGCTCCAATGCCGGCCGCAAATCCGTATGCACAAAGTCGTCGCCCTTGTAGAGCAGCGGTTCGCGCTTGTCCCGCGCCAGCGCGTAGCTGAAGCAGTCGCCGAAGTTCAGGTTGGCCGGGTGTCCGCTGCCTTTGCCGTAGTCGCGATAGGCCTGCCGGGCGATTATCGCTTGCTCGGCGGTGACCGGCTCGACAACGATTCTTGAGCGTTCGATCAGGTCATCCAGTTGCGCGCTCATCACTGCATCGCGATGTTTGTCCAAGACAATCGAAGTCTCCAGATACGAAGCCGCCGACATGCGCACAATCTCCGGTTCGTCCAATGCGTGCGACAACGCCAGACCGTCGGGCTCGTCTGTGAGGATGGCGATCAGCGCCGAGGAGTCCACAATCATTTTGGCAGACCGTCCTCTCCGTAAAGCAGTGCGTCAACATCCCAGGAATGGATTGGATTCTTCACCCGTTTGGAGAACTCACGAGCGAAGGCTTGCAGGTGGTCGGACCGTTTGGCGTGGGTTCGTTGCGCGATCTTATCCCGCTCGGCCTTCTCTAGCTCGATCTGTTTCCGCACGGCAAGCGTTACGGCAGAGGTCAGGCTCAAGCCTTTTAGGACCGCCAGCTCTTTGACGAGTTCGTAGGTCTCGGGATTCTTGATGTTCAAGTTCATTTTTCCGCCTTTCTACCGCTCCTTGTTGTATTCGCGTGTCCTGTCGCGAGCCCCGATGAGTCGACGATCATTTGGGCAGTCCCGTCTCATCATCGTAGAGATCATTGATCAGATCGTTCCCGCTGCGACCGTCCTTGAAAAGTGGCGCGCACAACTCGGAGAATTCCCTCAACACCTCCGAACGGCTCTTTCGTTCTGGAGTTTCGTGCTGCCGCGCGAGCCGTTCCTTCAGCGCAACGGTTACCGCTGTTGTCACTGTTTCGCGGTTTCGGTGGGCCACTTCCCGCGCCAGCCGCTCCGTCTGCTCATTTTTGATGCTTAGTGCCATAGGGTTCTACCTTTCTACCACTACAGTCTACCATTCTACCAACAAGCCCTTTGAGCCGCTATGCAGATACCGGATCGGCCGCGATAGCCGACACCTGCGCGGTCTACGACCTATAATCAGCCTGTCGTGCATATCCTTTTTTCATCTCGATTACGCAGGGTTGGGCAAGTCGCTGCCCGTGCGGGGCTGGGGTTTGTGTTGGCCCTGGTGGTGGTGGTTCCGGGAGGGTTGGTCCAGGCGCGCGCCCAGTCGGATGCGGAGAGCGGGGTTCCGGCAGCGGGACGCGGGCGGATCCTGCTGGTGCTGCCGTTTGACAACCGCAGTGGGCAGCCTAGCCTGGAGTGGGTTCGGGAGGCTGCGCCGGAGATTCTGAGCAGCCGGTTTGCATCGGCGGGGTTTGCGCCCATGAGCCGGGCAGACCGGCTGTATGCACTGGATCATCTGGGGCTGCCGCAGGGATTTCACCCATCGCGAGCGACGGCGCTGAAGCTGGCGCAGACGCTGGATGCGGACTCGATCGTGGTGGGCAGTTTTGCGACCGACGGAACCGGCATTGCGGTGCAGGCGCAAGTGGTGGATGTGGCGAACCTGCGGATGAGCGAGGCGGTGACGGCTCGGGGCGAGATGCGCGATTTGGTTGTTGTTTTCGATTCGCTGGCCTGGAAGCTGACGCGGCAGATGGACCCCGGCTTCAAGGGGTCTGAGGAGACGTTTGTGGCCGCGGGGGCAGGGCTGCACCTGGACGCGTTCGAGGAGTACATTCGCGGAATCACGGAGCCCGACCAGGCGGAGCGGCTTCGGCACCTGAAGCAGGCCGTGGCGCTGAACCCGGAGTACGGGGAGGCGTTCATGGCACTGGGGCGCGAGGATTACAGCGGCAAGCAGTATGAAGAAGCCGCGGCGGCGTTCGCCAAGGTTGGGGGGAACGATCCTGACTCGCTGGAGGCGGGGTTCTACCGGGGGTTATCGCTGCTGTTTTCAGGGGACTACCCCAAGGCGGAGCGGGCGTTTGGCGGTGTGGCGCGCATTTTGCCGTTGGCCCAGGTGGTGAATAACGAGGGGGTTGCGGTGAGCCGGCAGGGCCACGATGGGATTTCGCTGTTCAGGGATGCGGAGACCGCGGACCCGAATGCGGCCGATTATCACTTCAACCTGGCGGTGAGCCTGAAGCGTCACGGAGATGTCGCCGAGGCGTTGGCGGAGCTGACGCAGTGTCTGCGGTTGCGGCCCAACGACACGGAGGCTCTGGAATTGCAGAAGGCGTGGACAGAGCCGGTGAAGCAGTTGGCAGGGGGCCCGAATCCGAGTCTGCCCGCGGAGGTGAAGGCCGATCCGCTGGAGCGGATTGCGCGCAGCTTCGACGCGGTTGCTTTTCGCCAGGCGGCGCTGATGCTCGATCAGGTGGATGCCGCGCGCCAGGCAGCGCTGACGCCGGCCGAGCGGGCAAGGGAATTGGCCGGGCAGGCGAAGGACTACCTTGACCGCGGGCTGCTGCTGGAAGCCGAGCGGTTGTATCATTCCGCCGTGGCTGCCGACGGCAAGCTGGCCGTGGCGCACGCCGGGCTGGCCCAGGTGCGCGAGCGGACCGGCGATGGCGAGGGCGCCCGCAAAGAGGCACGGGCAGCGCTGGAGTTGGAGCCCACGACGGACGCGTACCTTGTGCTGGGGCGGCTGGATCTTGCGGGTGGAAAACTGGACGAGGCAGGCAAAGAGGCCGCGGAAGCACTCAAGCTGGAACCGGCGAATCGGGCGGCCCAGGAACTTCGGCGTCAGATCGAAGCCAGGGAAGGGCTGAAGCAGTAGGACGACAGCAAAGGAGCATGCGATGCGTCAGAATGCACGGGGGATTGCGGCCACAATCGCAGTTGGTTTGATTGCGGCGGCGGGACTGGGTTCTACGGCTTTCGCTGAACAGCCGCTGGTGGACAAGCTGGTTCTGTCGGACACCATCCAGCCGGTGAGCGCGGGGCAATTGGATCGGGCCATTGCGAAGGCCAACTCGGATGGCGCACAGGCGCTGCTGGTGGAGTTGGACACACCGGGCGGGCTGCTCGACTCGATGCGCGGCATGGTTAAAGCGATTCTTGGCTCGCGGGTTCCGGTGATCGTTTATGTGGCTCCGGCCGGGGCGCGGGCCGGGTCGGCCGGTTTCTATCTGCTGGAGTCGGCGGACGTGGCAGCCATGGCTCCTGGCACCAACGCCGGGGCGGCCCACGTGGTCTCAGAGCTGGGCAAGATGGACGAGACCCAGATGCAGAAGATAGAGAACGACGCGGAGGCGCTTTTGCGCTCCTCCGTGACCGGGCGCGGCCGCAACGCCGAGGCCGCCGCCGCAGCCGCCGCATCGTCGCACTCCTACACCGCCCAGGAGGCGCTGGACCAACACTTGATCGACCTGATCGCCAATAGCGACACACAACTGCTGGCGGCGCTGGATGGGCGAACGATCACCCGCAACGACAGCTCAAAGCAGGCGCTTCATCTTGCCGGGGCGCGGATTGAAGTGCTGCGGCCCACGCTACGCGATGGCCTGCTGGGTTGGCTGGTGAATCCGAATATCGCCCTGCTGATGCTGGTGGGCGGGGCGCTGCTGATCTATCTGGAATTCAACACGCCGGGCACGATCGTTCCTGGAGCGCTGGGCACGTTGATGGTGCTGCTGGCGGTTTTTGGGCTTGACCTGTTGCCGATCCGATTTACAGCTGTGCTGCTGCTGGTGGCGGCGCTGGCGCTGCTGCTGCTTGAGGCCAAGTTTGGCGGCCATGGGGCGCTGGCCATTGCGGGGATCGTCTGCCTGACTTTTGGGACGCTTACGCTGGTTGCAGCGCCGGTTCCGGAGATGGGCATCAGCCCGGCAATCGCGATTGGGGTGAGTGCGGGATTTGGGTTGATTACCGTCTTTCTGGTGCGGCTGGCGGTGCGCGCCCGCAAGATGAAGACAAGGTTAGGCGCGGAGGCCCTGGTGGGCAGCTGGGCTTCGGCCATGGAAGCGCTGACACCCGAGGGCCATGTGCTGGTGGAGGGTGAAATCTGGCTAGCGGTGGCGAGTGAGCCCGTTGCCGCGGGCGCGCAGCTTCGCGTGACAGGGAATGAGCACTATTTGCTGCGGGTGGCGCCGGCTGAGGGGACGCGGTCGTCGCAGAGCCCTGCATAGGGTTTGCTGGAGTACAATCCGTGCTGAGTGAGGGGAGTCAAATGGGAACTGTGATTCTGGTTGTGGTCGCTATCGTTTTCCTGTATCTGATCAATTCCATCAAGATTCTGCGCGAGTATGAGCGCGGAGTGATCTTCCGATTGGGCCGCGCGCTGCCCGCGCCGAAGGGGCCGGGCATCATTCTGGTCTTCCGGCCCTTCGATCAGATGGTGCGCATCTCCTTGCGGCAGGACGTGCTGGAGGTTCCGCCGCAGGATGTGATTACCCGCGACAACGTGACCATCAAGGTGAACGCGGTGGTCACGCTCTATGTGGTGAACCCCAACGATGCCGCCATCAAGGTGGTCAACTACGTCTACCAGACCTCGCAACTGGCGCAAACCACGCTGCGCACGGTGCTGGGCGAGGTGGAACTGGACGAGTTGCTCAGCCATCGCGACAAGCTGAACCTGCGCATCCAGGCCATCATGGACCAGCGCACCGAACCGTTTGGGGTCAAGGTCATCTCAGTGGAAGTGAAGCAGGTGGACCTGCCCGAGCAGATGCAGCGCGCCATGGCCAAGCAGGCCGAGGCGGAGCGCGAAAAACGGTCGAAGATCATTCACTCCGAGGGCGAATTCAGCGCGGCGCAAAAGCTGGTGGACGCGGCGGAGCTCATGGCCACGCAGCCGATGACCCTGCAGTTGCGGTATCTGCAGACCTTGGCCGACATCGGCGTGGAAAAGAACACGACGATCGTGTTCCCGTTGCCGATCGAGATGTTTACGCTGTTCAATAAAATTGGGTCCTTGAAAAAGGACTCCGCAGAGAAGCCGTAGGACTGTTTTGAAAGGGCGCGGCTTCAGCGTTGCCCTTTCAAAGCCCCGAACGAAAGCAAAGGGCCAGCTTTTCTGAACATGCCGGAGACCTGAGGGCGTGCATGCACGGAGCGTTTGACGACAAGGAGCCTGAGCCGGCGAAATCCCGGCGCGACGCCGAGCTCACGCTGGGCACCGGGACGCTGCTGGCGATCATTTTCGGCCTGGTGCTGCTCTGTGTGCTGTGCTTCGGTTTGGGGTACACGGTGGGCCATTCCAGCTCACAGGAGCCCGTGGCAGCCACGCAGCCCGCGGATAGCCCACAGACGGCTTCCCAGGCGACCGGAGCGCCGCCTAAGCCCTCAGCGACCGGGCAAACCGGGGCGGCGGCCGCGGCGCAGAGTACCGCAGCCGATTCAGGGGCAGGGCAAGCGAGCGATGCAGCGGAGTCAGCGGCTTCAGACACGGATGCGGCTGCGAGTTCACGGAGTTCTGAGCCTGCTGCGGCGGGCGGCGCATCGGCGGGACAGTCTCAAGCGCGGCCGGCTCAGGCCCCGCTAGCTCCGGTCCGGCCTGCTCAGGCCGGGCTTGCTCAGGCCAAGCCTGTAACACCGCTGCCGGTAAACCCTCCCCAGCCTCCGCAGGCCGCCTCTGGAGTTGGCGTGGGTCCCAAAGTGCGGCCGGCACTGACTCCAGCATTGGCTCTCATGGTCCAGATTGCCGCCGTTTCTCATGTGGAAGACGCGCAGGTGCTGGTGGATGCCTTGCACAAGAAGGGTTATACGGTGACTGCCCAGCGCAAGCCGGAAGATGGCTTGATCCATGTGTGGATTGGGCCGTTCAGCAGCCGCGATGAAGCCAACCGGTGGCGCATGGAGCTGCAGGACGACGGGTATAACGCGATCGTGCAGCCGTAGGCAGCTTGAATTCCTAACCCAGGCGCGATCCCAGGTCTCAGAAGCGAGACCTGGGGCACCCGGCTCTCTGGAACCGCTGCAGGCCATAGGGCATGCTGCCATCGTAATCCCTCCCGCGGTCACGTGCGAAGACCCGCTCATCGCGA
>PLFY01000176.1 GCA_003138365.1 Acidobacteriaceae bacterium | reverse complement strand
ACAGAACTTTACGGACTTAATCGTTGCATTGCGCAAAGCGCAGAAATCCGGGAATACTTCGGAGGCAATTGCCGCATTGGTTGCCACAGAGAAGGAAGCATTTACAAGCCCGTTCCAGCCGCCGTTCTACCACACACCCGAAAAATTTGAGGCCGCCCTGGGAAAGTTCTTGAGGGGTCGATCCTTTCGCGGGAAGGCCGGAAATCGTGCTACGCCCTTTCCAGAACGGCTACAAGCCGCTCCAGCGTCGACGCATCAAATCCATGCGCAACTTCAATCCGTCGACCGTTGGCCAACTCCACCCACAATTCTCTGCAACGCTCCACCGCAGAACAACGGGGAGGCGCCGCGCTGTTGACCAACTCTACCGGAAGTTTCCGGTTAAGCTTAGGTTGCGGTTGTGTCGGCGGATGCTCCAATGTGCGGCAACGCTTGCGATACTTATCCAGGGCCGCGACTGACAAATCATGTTGCGCACAGAAGGCCTGCCGCCTCAGACCGCTGCGCTCAAATTCCAAAACCAGCCGCTCGGCCTCAAAATGGCTCCGGCGACGACGCACTGCAATCCCAATTGCTTCACTCATGCAACCAGTCCATCACAGCAACACAGCCTCAAAAAAAGTGTTGTCGCTCTGACGGATGCCGTTGAGCAGTCTAGTTCACAATCACCGTGAATGTGGTCGTGGGCGCCGGGGTCACCGACGGGTTGCCGATTGCCGTCACTGTGAAGGTATAGCTGCCGGCAGTTGTGCCGGAATTCGCCGGGCCGGCCGTATCGGTCCGAGCGTTTACGCAGCCGGCGATGCTGCCTAGCGCCACCATCGCCACCAGGACGCCCAGCATCGACTGCCAACTCCGCCGCCGTGCAGGAATCCCCAGGAATACAAGGAACGCCAGAACCGCGCCGCCACCTGCCCATCCGTGGCCCTTGCCGAGCTTGGGCCTTACCAGCTCACTGCTGGTAGGCGCCGTCGTGCTCACCTGAAAGTTCACCGTCACGGCTGTCGTGCCGGAGGCGGGATTGAGAGTCACCGCCTGGCCGCCTGTGCACATTGGCAGATCCCCAATCGTTGCCCCGGAGGGATACCCGGTCAGCGCGCAGGTCAGCGAGACCGACCCGATATAGCTGCCGCTCCCGGTCACGGTGACCGACAAATTGGTGGTGTATCCAGACGCCACGGCAGCCGGCGCCGTGGCCGAAAGTGTAAACGTGGGCTCCGTCACAGCCACGGTGTTCGCCCCCGTGCCTGATTGGTATGTAGCGTCGCCGCTGTAGATCACGGTGAGAGTGTCAGTTCCGGCGTTCAGGCTGTTGCCTGGAATGTTGAAGATCATACTGCCGTTGGTAAGCGGCTGCTCCACTGAGGTGAAGCCACCACCCGTCAGGGTGACCGTCCCCGTCGGCGTTCCGCTGGAGCCGGTCAGGGTTACGGCCACATTCAGCGCGGAATTCTCAGTCAGACAGCTGATCGCCGGCGTTACCGTAACCGTTGCTACCGCACTCCCGGTCGACAACGTCCAGGCGTTCACCACGTTGGCCACGTTCAGAGATCCCAGCCCGGTTGCCAGATCATAGCCCGTCCCAGCGCTATGGCCGGCCAGGATGCCAATCGCGTCGCCTGAGTAGAGCACCGTGCAATTGGGCGAATTGACCGCGCACGGCACTGCGTTGGTTCCCGTATTGATGTCGTTGAAGTAGCAACTGCTGGAGGCCGTCACGCTCTGCGCGCTGCAAATCGAGTAGTCCTGCCTGGCAGCCAGTGTGTAGAGTTCCACGTTTGGACTTCCTTGCGCCGCCCCTGCCTTCTGGTTGATCAGCGCCATCACGCCCGCCATAGCCGGAGATGAAACGGATGTCCCTCCTACCTCCTGCACGACTGGATTGGTCGTAAGTGCAGAGGGACTGACGCACGCCCCGTTCGCCGAAACGCAGATGACATACGCGCTCCCTAAGAATCCATTCGCGGCAAAGAAAGAGACGTCGGGAAGGTCGCGAACTCCATCGCTTGGAATGCCGCTGACGCCGGCTTGCCAGACGGGCTTTGGCCAACCGTCGTTGACAAGGGGAAGAGAGCCGTTGGCAGCGCCGGTGCTGGTGCCGGTGCAGCTGGACACGCTATTGCCATTGTTGGCAACGCACCCGCTCGCTCCACCGCTTCCACCCACAACGTCGACGAAGTTGGAGAGGCTGATGCCGTACTTAATGGCAATGGACTCCCAGTCGTTGTACACAAAATTACAGGCCGTCTCGGCATCACTTACACCTGAGATTCCAGCCTCAGTTGCCAGATCCTTGAGATACGTCACCGCCAACGGGTTTGTGCAGGTGTCGTTCCAGGGAACTTCGGGCACGTAACCCAGGGCGCTGGCCCCGGTGGTCGCACTGTTCGTCGAGTTCCAATAGGGCGCGGCCGTCGAGCCCCAATTAAAATCAGTGCCTCCAACAGCCGTGTTGTACGGCGTGGACGCAAGGCCGCTCACCGCTAGGCCGTACTTTGCCGCATACGTTGCGCTGGTACTCAGACCCTCATCGCAGAGTGCCGAGCCCGCGTCTCCCGAGGCCACAAAAACTGCGATTCCCTCCGTAGCCGCCGACTCCCACATGCTGTTGTATAGCGCATTCTCAGCGGTGCCGTTGAACAACTCGCACTCACCATAACTCACGTTCATGACCGGCGCCGTCTTATGCTGAACGATATAACTCTCCGACGAATAGAGCGTGTCGGTCGTCGTCGAGTTTGAGCCGGAGGCCACGAGCACGATATTCGCGCCCTTGGCCACTGCTCCCGACCACTCCACATCCAGCGTATTCTCGGTCAAATCGGCGTCGCAGGAATAGGAGGCAGTTGGGCAATCTCCGGGGTCGGTCCCGTTGGCGATGATCACCGTCGGCGCCTTAGCCGGCAAGCCGAATATGCTGCGGAAATTGGCTACGTCGACGAGGTTGATGTTGCTTGTTCCAGCAATCGCAATCGTCTGCCCCGTACCGTCGATGCCTGAGTTCCAGAGAGGGAGCACGTTGTAGATCGTGGCAAAGTCGTAAGGCACCACATCTTCCACCAGGCTGGCGCTACTGCCCGATCCCATGGTGAACCCGAACTGCGCATGAACATTCGCTTCCGACGTGGCAGGCGTCTCCGAGCCCACCGGTGCGCCGCTCGCATTCCGCTCCCATTTTGCCGCGTCGCGGTTGAACGTAACCTTGCTGCCCAGCCTATGCAACGGCTTTGGGAAGAAGTTATGCAACGCCTTTATGCCCACGACCGCCGGCGCCAGCGCAACCGGAATCTGCGCATCGCTCATGTTGCCGATGTGCTGCTCGCCCTTCACTTCCAGATTGTGAATTTCCGTATGGAACGTGCTCTCCACCTGCCCGGCTGTGCCGCTGAAGCGAATCGACATGCGATCCTTGCTCACTTCGTCGATCGAGAATCCATGGCCACTCATCCAGTTGGAGAGAGTCGCAATGTCGCTCTCGGCGGGGCCGAACTGCTCGCCTACTTCTTCCGGCTCAAGCCAATGGTGATAATAGGGAGAGCCGATCTCATACTGGCTGGCTACAAACTTATCGAACGCCGCCTGCTGCTCCGCGCTGCGGCTCAGCACCAGCACAAGGTCGGTCATGGGAAGATTCGGGCTAAGGCGTCCGCGATCGTTCGCGGCCGTGGCCGCAGGGTGAGTGTTGCCCTTGAGAGTCACCAGATGGTTTTCGTCGATGCGATCGACAATCCGCGTGGCGGGTGCGAATTGCTGGGCCATTGCTGGTATGCCGCAAAGCAATGCGCCGGCGAATACAAATTTAGAGAACGAGCGCAGAGGGTTCATCGTGATTTTCTGGGAACCTTGTTCGGAAAAGACTGCAAGTAAATTTGTCATTGTATTTGAACTCGACTCTGTAAGAGATCGGTGCGCCAGCAGTTCAACCCTTGATCTGCTTACAGAAGCCAGCATAGGCCTGGCTCTCGTTGAGCAGAATTGCAATAAAGGCGCATCGAAGCTACAACCCTCAACGAAAGCGGGTCCCCCCCTGGAGTCGAGCGGAGGTTACTCAGTGCGGAAGCGGGTGGTTACTCTTGTACTGAAGTGAATGCGACGAACTCAAAACATTGCCTTAAAGGACATGTATCGCTTCAGACCAACGATCAATACCTGGGCTGCAAACAGAAACTTCGCCACGCCGTCAACGACAAGATGGGAATCGAGCCAGAGGAAATTCTGCCGGGCCTGTGAACGTAGTGCCGCATGCGTGGGGCGGGGCTTCGGGCTCCGCCACGCGGAACGCTCTAGTACTACTGTTTTATAAACGTTGAACGCCACGGAACGGACAGTGGCATAGCTGGCGAAGCAGAGAGCGGGACAGGACGATGCGCAGAGTGGCGATGGAGTGAGGGTTATGCCGCTCAGGCCGGATGCGCGCCGCGGGGCTGGAATCCGGGCGGGAGTTCGGGAGCAGGTAGTCCAAGATGGCCGTTGCGGGCCGAGGGGGAAAAACGGCACCGCTCCGCCACCAGGAAGCCATAGGCGACGATCGGGAGGGTGGCGTGATGGTGGAAGCCGCGCCAGCCGCGTCCTTCGAAGTGGCCCAGCCCGAGTTCCTGTTTTAGTTCCTGGTAATCGCGTTCGATGATCCAGCGCTGTTTTGCCAGAGCGACAAGATCGCGCAGCCGGATGGTTTTGGCCAGATTGGACAGCCAGTATTTGCGCGGTTCGGCTTCGCCGCGTGGCCACTCGATCAGCAGCCACTCCTGCTCTCGCGGCTGGTTGAGCTTGTGGTCGCGATGTGCAGGGCGGATGCGTACGGCGGCGAAGCGGGAGCGCAGGGGACGTCGTGTGCCTTCCCACCAGGGGACGGTTTTCCAGGCTTTTGCCGGCAAGCTCAGCGCCAATTGCCTGGCCGACACGGGAGCATGATCCGCATCGCGGCGCACGCGGTTGGCCGGCCCCCCCTGTGCCAAGGTTGTATTGCGCAGGCGGATAGCCCTGCTCGGCTGCCTTCCGAGTCCAAAGAACTGACAGTGCATAGTCTTGGGGCACGGCCTAGGCCAGCCTCTTCTCCACTCCCGCCTCGCTTCGCGATTCTCACGGCCTTGTGCCGTGCCTGCCTTCTTTAGTTTTTGTAGTCCTATTTGCTTCGAGACCGCACAACCCGGTTCAGCACACGATTCACTATAGATATTCTAAAGTATATCACAAAGCGCATATAATATAAAATAATATATAGTAAAAATCTTGATTGATGTGCTATATTATATCAGGCATGGAAAACAATATAACTAAGCATATCAACCCGCTGCGACTGGACGGCCTCCCGGAGGACATGCGCCGGGCCTTGAAGGAGGCGCGGGAGAAGCGCGGCTGGAGCCAGAGGGAGCTCGGGAGCCGCCTCGGGCTGACCCAGGCGCACATCTCCGGCATCGAGTCCGGCAAGATCGTGCCGCGCTACGACACCCTTCTTGAGCTCGTCCGCATCCTCGACCGCGATCTTCTCATGGTCCCGCGCGCCCTCGTCCCCGTCGTGCAGTCGCTCATCCGCGATCATTTGCAGCCGGACCAGAAGGACGAAGGCGAGGAACGCTCCCTCTACGCCGACGGCGACGAGGACAGCACGAAGGAGCCGCGCGATGAAGTTTGATCCGAAAAAGCTCAACGCACTCGCCGTGCGCTTGCACGGACGCCAGATCGGCGTCATCAACCGCCTCGCCGGCGACCGCCAGATTTTTGCGTTCGAGCAGGACTATATCGACGACCGGCAGCGCCCTACTTTAAGCCTATCCTTCAAGGGCCGCACCGGCGGGCTCGTGACGGCCTTGCGCCCCGTGCCGCGCCGCGTTCCGCCGTTCTTTTCGAACCTGCTTCCCGAAGGGCACCTGCGCGAGTATCTCGCGAAGCTTGCCCACGTGAATCCCGAGCGCGAATTCTTCCTCCTCGCAGTCCTCGGCGCTGATCTCCCCGGCGCGCTCGTCATCGCGCCCCTTGAGGGCGATGCAAAGGAAGATGATGGTCATCATGATGCTGGTGATGCCGATCGCCCGCGCGAGGCCGTGCTCCGGTTCTCTCTCGCCGGCGTTCAGTTGAAGTTCTCCGCAGTCATGGAAGCATCCGGAGGCCTGACCGTTCCGGCTGGGGGCATGGGAGGGTCGTGGATCGTCAAGCTTCCCTCCGCCCGCTTCGCCGCAGTCCCCGAGAATGAATTCGCAATGCTCGAACTCGCGCGCCGTGCGGGCATCGTAGTGCCGGACAACAGTCTCATCGAAATGACGGAGATCAAGGGACTCCCCAAAGAGGCGCGCGCGCCGGGAAGCAAGGCTCTCGCCGTGCGGCGCTTCGACCGCGCGGCAGGGGGAGCGCCCGTTCACATGGAGGATTTCGCGCAAGTGTTTGGGCAGTATCCGAACGACAAGTACCACTTTCGCAGTTATGCCAACATCGCGTCCGTCCTGTGGGCGGAGGCGGGTGAGGACGCCGTCGCGGAGTTTGTCCGTCGCCTTGTGTTCTCCGTTGTGATCGGCAACGCCGATATGCATCTCAAGAACTGGTCCCTCCTCTATCCCGACCGGCGCAAGCCGGTCCTGTCGCCGGGATACGATTTCGTGGCGACGCTTCCTTATATCTTCAACGACACGCTCGCCCTGAGTTTCGGCGGCAGCCGCAGCCTGTCTGAAATCACGCCCGGCCAGATGCGGCGCTTTGCCGACACGGCCCGGATTCCGGCAAGCCCGCTGTGGAAAATCGCGGTCGAGACGGCGGAGCGCGCGGCTGCCGCGTGGAAGGGCCTCGAACAGGCGGACCTGCTGCCCAAGGATCTGCGCGCCTCCATCGACAAGCAGATTCTCGGGGTCGCTGCCACAGTAAAGTGACGCGACATCGCATCCGGCGGGATAGGTCTCGACTTACGGCCGATCAGCCGACAAGGCGTCGCTCGGGTCACCATCTACTTTTCTGCGCGCCAGGTATCTCCGCCTTTATGGGCTTACTATCGTCGAGCTTAAGTCTGTTCAGCTGCCGGGGCACAACTGGATGGAGGTGAGGCTCCGCAAATCTCTCCAGGCAATCCTCGACAGATATTTCTTGGATGCTTTGGCAAGGGCCGGAGTAACTTCCCGTGGACGCAGAACTTCCGCGAAGGCCTCTAACTTCCGGGAAACTGATACCCCTATCAGCGGACCATCCGCACAATCATTGCAGTAAAACTCTCATTGTAAAAACATTAGGAAGCACACGCCAAAGCACAGGCAGCCGATGTCAACGTAATGTCAACAAAGCGAGGTGGCATGACCTTTTCAATTGGTCACAAGGTGACCTCCAAGCGGGTTCGAGATCGCGTCAGGCGGATGATCGTGCTAAAACGGATGCACCGTCAGGACCCGGTGCAACACTCCCCGAACCTTCGGTTGTGGATTGACGAAGAAGACCTGCAACCTGTCGCAGCTTCGAGGACCGCGACGGTGCCGGAGAATTGCCGCTGATGGTCAGTCGGTAGAAATCTGACCAAACAGGAGATCGATCGACGGACGGAAATCACAGAGGCTCGAGAACTGATGACGAGTACTCAAACCCTGCCGCCTAAGTTCCTTCAGCTCATCCACGTCTCTCCCCCTGAGCGCTGGCGACCCTCCTCTGTCTCTAGAATCAAGCCGGCTGACCACCGCCCAAGGGTGGTGCATTTTTCAACCGGAATTATAGGGATTCTTGCACCGGCGCTGACACTTTCGGCTTTCGTTAGCAGGTTGGGAGGTCGTTGGGTTGGGGGTGCTTTGCTCTGAGCCCCAATGGGGGGCCTGCGCAAAACGGTCGGGCGATGGCCACGACCCGGCAAGACTACGCATTTGCAGGTAGCATCACGTGTCACACTTGGTTGCCGCGACATGCCGGAGTCGGGCGGCCACCAGCATCAGCGCCAACTGGCAATCGGGGAACGCGCCCGCCATTCGCATTCGTCGTCGGATCTCTCGGATTATGCGCTCCAGCGGGTTGTTGGTCCGCAAGCAGCGCCCGTGTTCCGGTGGCAGGCAGTAATAGCTCAAGCTCAGCCCTTCGTCGATGCCGTTCTCCACGGTCCACGATCTCCGCGGCCTTAGCTAGCATGTAAAGGGCGGAGCAAAAGGAATCCCCTGCGCCGGAGTAACGGTATCGCCGCAATCGATGAAGCAGATCG
>PLFY01000104.1 GCA_003138365.1 Acidobacteriaceae bacterium | reverse complement strand
AAGGCAATTTTGCAAGAGGCTCTCATGAACGAAATCACGCCGCCGCCCCTCGTTGGAAGTGTCAAGCATGCCCCCGGTCCAATCTGTCAGCGATGCGCCCGGTCCGTACCGGCGCGGGCTGTTCCTGATCCCTGATCCCTGTTCCCTGTTCCCTGCCTTTTAGGTGCCACCCCACCCCCCCTACCCTGTGGAGCACAGTTTTTCGGTCTGGAACTCTCCGTAACTCATCTAAAATGAATAGGTTAGTTTTTACTCCTATTCACTTATCAGTAAACAAGCACGCCTGGTTTTCGCCCTCTTTGAGCCGAAAAACCCCCTTTTTCGTGCCAAATCCCTCAGATTCCAGCCGGTGGCCGATGCGAGTATCCTTGTAAGCAGCACCACACCTCGAAACCAAGACAAGGAAAACCATGGCGGAGATAGCCGTTGAGGCCACCGAAGTACCTGCGCAGTTGCCCAAAGTCCGCGTAGCCGTTCTGGGCGCCGGAAAGATGGGCGGCATCCTGCTGCAGGCCTTCCTGAAGCAGAACCTTTTCAGCCCCGATCAGATTCACGCGACCGTGGGCCACGCCGAGCGGGCGCTCGCGCTGAGCACGCAGTGGGGCGTGGACGTGAGCACCAACAACCTGGAGGCGGCCCGGCAGGCTGACCTGATTCTGGTCGGCGTCAAGCCGTTCCAGGTGCCGGCGCTGATTGAGGAGATTCGCCCCGCGCTGACCAAGGACAAGACGCTGCTCTCGTTCGCGGCTTCAGTGAAGACGCGCGCCATTGAGGATGCGGCGGGGCTGGAGATTGCCGTCATCCGCGCCATGCCCAACACGCCATCGGCTCTGGGAGCCGGCGCAGCCGCATTGTGCAGAGGGCGGTTTGTCTCCGCCGCGCAGATGGAGCTGGCCGAGCGCATTTTTGAGACCGTGGGCCGCACCGTGACGGTTGACGAGAAGCACATGGACGCCGTGACCGGGCTGTCGGCATCGGGACCGGCCTACATCTACATCATCATCGAGGCGCTGGCCGAGGCGGGCGTCAAGGTGGGCCTGGCTCGCGATATAGCCACGCAACTGGCTGCGCAAACCACATTTGGCGCCGCCAAGATGGTGCTCGAAACCGGCTATCATCCGGCCCTGCTGAAAGACGCTGTGACCACTCCCGCAGGCTGCACCATCGACGGCATTCTGGAGCTCGAGGAAGGCGGTTTGCGCGTCACGCTGATCAAGGCAGTGATGCGCGCCACCGAACGGGCCAAACAACTTGCCGCGGGATGAGAAGCTTCGGGCAATCCCAGGTCTCAAAATCTGGACCTGGGACGCCCGGCTAACTTGTTCACTTCTTCACTTGCTCACTTTTTCACTTCTTCACTTCTTCACTTGCCCATCCAACGCCCAACCTGGCTGCCCAACTACATCCCGGAACTGCAAGGGCTGCGCGGCCTTGCGGTTCTGGCGGTGATCGTCTACCACTGCCATCCGCGGCTTGAGGGCACGTGGATTCACTACGCCAGCCTGTGGGGATGGGCGGGCGTCAATCTCTTCTTTGTGCTCTCCGGCTTTCTCATCACGTCCATTCTGCTGGAGGCGCGCGAAAAGCCTCGCTACTTCCGCAACTTCTATGCACGCAGGGCGCTGCGCATCTGGCCGGTTTACGTGCTGGTGCTGGCAGCGGTTTACCTGCAAGCGCCGTGGTTCGTCGGTGGTCCCGTGCTGGCTGCCGTGAAAGCCGCTCCCTGGCTGGCGTACATCTTTTTTGTGCAGAATCTCTTTCACCTGGCGCTGCCGCCGGCCATCGGACCCACCTGGTCGCTGGCCATTGAGGAGCAGTATTACTTCCTGTGGGCCCCGCTCGTCCGCTTCCTTCGCCGCCCGTGGATGCTGGCTGCCGTTTTGAGTGCGGCGCTGGTTGGCTCGCCGCTGATGCGCATGACTCACCTGGCGTGGATTACGCCCACCCACACGCTGACTCATCTGGATGGCATTGCCTGGGGCAGCCTGCTGGCGTTGGGGCTGTACACGCTTCCGCTGAGCCGCCGCGTCTGGCTCTGGATGGGCCTGAGCGCATTGCCGCTGGGCATTTTGGCGGCCGCAACCGTGGCCGGCGGGACAGCTTTTTTGGACTCTGCGCTGGCGGTTGGGTTTGCCGGAGCATTGTTGGCCGCGATCGCGTCGACGGGCGCGCGCAATCCGCTCAGCGCCGTGCTGCGCCGCGGACCGCTGGCCTTTTATGGCCGCATCAGCTACGGCCTCTACATGACCCACATCATGGTCTTCATCTTTTTTGGCTGGTTCGACCTGGCGATGGATCGCTACGGCACGGCGGGCAACCTGGCCGTGGTAGCCTTCCGTCTGGGAGCATCCACTGTTTTGGCAACTGCGCTCTGGTACGGCTTCGAGTCGCAAATCCTCAAGCTCAAACGGTATTTTTGACCACAGGGGCGCCAACCCGGTGCAAGATACAAGCGAAGGGAAATGCAAGCCATCGATCTTGAGGAGGCTTACCGATGCCTATAATCCGCCCTATTGCACAACTTGCTTTTGCCTGCCTGATTCCCGTGTCCCTGGCGGCCGGGCAAGGCCAAACGCCTCCGGTTCCCGCGGCTCAGGCTCCCGCGGCCCAGGCTCCTTCCGCCACCACTGTCGGCAGCCCTTCAACGACGCCTGCAACCGTTGTCCACGCCAACGCAAACCTGGTCCTGGTGGATGTGGTGGTCACCGACCAGGGGAACGCCGTCCACGGCCTCGATAAGGAGCATTTTCACGTCTTCGAGGATGGGCACGAGCAGACCATTACCTCTTTTGACGAACACAGGGCCGCCACGGTTCCGGCGTCCGCCGCAAAGCCCGTCGCACTGCCGCCCAACACCTATTCAAACTTCCCCGCCTATCCTCAGGCAACTGCCGTCAACGTCCTGCTGCTGGACGGTTTGAATACCCCCATGGCCGACCAGATGTACGTGCGCCGCCAGATGCTCCAGTACATGGGCAAAATTGCGCCGGGGACCTCGATGGCCATTTTCACGCTCTCCTCGCGATTGCGCATGATCGAAGGGTTTACCACCAACCCGGCAGTTCTGGCCAAAGCCGTGCAAAACCCGAAAGCTACGGCGCAGCCCTCCGTTGTGCTTGACCCCCAAGCCGATCAAGCCATCGACGCCCTGGTTGGCGACATGGCAGCCTCGGGCGCGCCCGGGGAAGCAGTTTCCAATATGCAGCAGTTTCAGGCCGACATCACGGCCTTCCAGACCGACCAGCGCGTCCAGATGACCATGGACGCCATGCAGGAACTGGCCCGTTATCTGAGCGCAATCCCAGGCCGCAAGAACCTGATCTGGTTCTCGGGCTCCTTTCCCATTTCGCTCGATCCCGACCTCACGCTGCAGAACCCCTTCCAGGCCACGCGCGAGTACGGCGACCAGGTTCGGGAGACAAGCGAGTTGCTAGCGGCCGCACGCGTGGCCGTGTATCCGGTGGACGCACGCGGGCTGATGGGCCTTCCCGCGACGGCCGCCTCGTACACACCGTCAACCAACCTTATGCCGAGCACATCGGGCAAGCGCGGGGCGACCACTTCCGCAATGATCAATGTTCCCAACCCCGGCAAGGACAATGCGAAATTCCTCACGCAGACCATGAACGAACAGGCATCGATGAAGGCGATTGCCGAGCAAACAGGCGGGAAGGAGTATATCAATACCAACGGATTGAAGGAGGCAGTGGCCAGTGCCGTTGAGAATGGCGGCAGCTACTACACCATCGGATTTGTACCGCCTGCCACGCAGCTTGACGGCCCGTTCCACAAGATTCAGCTTCGCGCGGACAACGGGGGCTGGCAGCTCGCCTACCGGCGTGGATACTACGCGGACTTCTCCGATAAGCCGTCTGCGCACAATCCCGGCAAAGTCAGCCTGATGGTCGCGGCCACCCTGCACGGCGCACCCCCGGCGACGCAGATTATTTTTCAGGCGCGCGTGCTGCCCGCAAACGACCCTCTGCTCAAGGATGCGAAGCTGCCCGATGGCCCCGCGGGAGAATTGACGGCCGCCCTGAAAGGACCGGCTCAGCATTACATTGTGGATATCGTCGCCGATCCCCGCGGACTCGGTTTCGAAGTGACGCCGGACGGTGTGCATCAGGCTGCGATCGAGTTCACGCTGGTGGCCTTCAACGCCGAGGGCCAGTGCGTGAACTACCTCGATCGCAGCTTCCTATTGAAACTCAAGGCCGAGCAATACGCACAGATCAAGACCACCGGCATTCACATTCGCCTCCCGCTCGATCTTCCGCCGGGCCCGGCCTCTTTGCGTATCGCGGTCCACGACCTGGCCGCGGGCCGCGCTGGTTCGCTTGAAGTTCCCTTGACGGTTGCGGCCCGGTAGGCCGGCTTTCGGGATTCTCGCCTCACCGAGGCCAGCGACCGACAATCACAAAGAGCGCCAGAAGGAATATCGCAACTGTAGGCGAGGCAGACTCCTGGCGGCGCAGGTGATAGATTCCGGCGGCCACCATCAGCAGCGCCAGCCCGCCTGCCGCCAGCCGTAGAAGAATGTAGGGCGGCCACGGATCGAACGGCAACAGCACGCCCGCCGCCCCCGCGATCTCAAGCAAAGCGATTGCGGCGGCCTGCCCGCGCGACAGCCCGATCTGCCCGCCCTTCGATCGGCCCTCCAACGTCTTCACAAGCTTCTGATAGGCAAAAAGCTTGGATGCTCCCGTAAACAGAAATATGCCCCCCAATAAAATCTGCGCGATCCAAAGCAGAGTGTTCATCGTTCCACCTGCCTTTCTGGCTTGCCCGGCCGGCTTTTCATAGCGAACACCTTGGCCTTTGACAGCAGCAAACGATTGAACCCCGAAACCAGGGAGGATGTCAAGACCGCTGCGGCACATCGCGGCCCACGCATTCTCGTGCAGAATGAGCAAGACCTTAGCTGGTCCCAGATCATTGGCGACTGTTTCACTCCTGTGTGACTCGAATCACCCATGACTTCAATGCGCGGCTGCTAGCCTTTGAGAGGCGCGCAAATTCCATATGCGAGGTGCAATGTGAGCGAAGAAACAGCGAGCAGGAGCCCCCTCAGTCCGGACCAGTTGGCCAAGATGGACGCCTACTGGCGAGCCGCCAACTATCTTTCGGTCGGCCAGATCTACCTCAAGGACAATCCGCTGCTGGAGCGCCCGCTCACCCTGGACGACGTGAAGCCGCGCCTGCTGGGCCACTGGGGCACCACGCCGGGGCTCAACTTTCTCTATGTGCACTGGAATCGCCTGATCCGCGAGCGCGACCTGAACATGCTGTTCGTCATCGGCCCAGGGCACGGCGGTCCGGGGATTGTGGCGAACACTTACCTTGAGGGCTCCTACTCCGAGATCTATCCTCACATCGAGCAGAACAAGGACGGCATCAAGCGGCTCTTCCGGCAGTTCAGTTGGCCCTATGGGATTCCCAGCCACGTGGCCCCGGAGACTCCCGGCTCGATCCACGAAGGCGGCGAACTGGGCTACTCGCTGGTTCATGCCTACGGCGCGGCCTTTGACAATCCGAACCTGATCGTGGCCTGCGTGGTGGGCGATGGCGAGGCCGAGACCGGCCCCCTGGCTACAAGCTGGCACTCGAACAAGTTCCTCAATCCAGCCACAGACGGCGCGGTTCTGCCCATCCTCCACCTCAACGGCTACAAGATCGCCAACCCTACGATTCTGGCGCGTATCCCCCATGCCGAATTGGAGAGCCTGATGCGCGGCTACGGCTATGAGCCCTTCACCCTGGAAGGCGACGACCCGGCCGTGATGCACCGGCAGGCCGCGGCAGTCTTCGACACCATGCTGGATCGCATTGCCGCCATTCAGAAGGCAGCACGCGAGGATGGAGCGACTGCCCGGCCGGCCTGGCCCATGCTCATCATGCGCACGCCGAAAGGCTGGACAGGGCCCAAATTCGTGGACGGCAAGCCGGTGGAAAACACCTGGCGCGCCCACCAGGTCCCGCTGGACCAGATTCAGCAGAATCCGGAGCATCTGCGCCAACTGGAAGAGTGGATGCGCAGCTACAAGCCCGAGGAACTGTTCGACGAGAAAGGCCATTTCCGCGCGGATCTGGCGGATATCGCGCCCAAGGGCCGGCTTCGCATGGGAATGAATCCCCACGCCAACGGCGGCCTGCTGCTGAAACCGCTCAATGTGCCCAACTTCCGTGATTTTGCGGTGAAGATCGACGGCCGCGGCCAGCACGACTTTGAATCCACGCGCATTCTTGGCCACCTTCTCCACGCTGTCATGCAAGCAAACATGGAGCAGAAGAACTTCCGCGTCTTTGGCCCCGATGAGACGGCCTCAAACCGCATCCAGGACGTGATTACCGGAACCGGCAAGGCGTGGATGGCCGAGACGCTGCCGGTGGACGAGAACCTGTCAGAGACCGGTCACGTGATGGAAGTCCTCAGCGAGCACATGTGCCAGGGCTGGCTCGAGGGCTACCTGCTTACCGGACGCCACGGCTTTTTCTCCTGCTATGAGGCATTCATCCACATCGTCGACTCGATGGCCAACCAGCACGCCAAATGGCTGAAGGTCACGCGTGGGATACCATGGCGCAAACCCATTGCATCGCTCAATTATCTGCTCAGTTCGCTGGTGTGGCGGCAGGACCACAACGGCTTTTCCCACCAGGACCCCGGCTTCATCGACCACTTGATGAACAAGAAGGCCGACGTGGTGCGCATCTATCTGCCACCCGACGCGAATACTCTGCTCTCTGTCTCCGACCACTGCCTGCGCAGCCGGAATTATATCAATCTCATCGTCGCCGGCAAGCAGCCTGCCCCTCAATGGCTTACCATCGACGAGGCAATCGCTCACTGCACCACGGGAATGGGTGCGTGGCCATGGGCTTCAAACGACGAGGGCGGTCCCGAGGTGGTGATGGCCTGTTGCGGCGACGTGCCCACGCTGGAGACCCTCGCCGCTGTCTGCCTGCTGCGCGCCAAGGCGCCCGATCTGCGGATACGCGTGGTCAACGTGGTAGACCTGATGGCGTTGCAGCCTACCTCCGAGCATCCCCACGGGCTGCCGGACGAAGAGTTCGATCTGCTGTTCCCTGTCGGCATTCCGGTTGTCTTCGCCTTCCACGGCTATCCATGGCTCATTCACCGGCTCACCTACCGGCGGCATAACCACGACAACATCCACGTGCGCGGCTACAAGGAAGAGGGAACCACAACCACGCCCTTCGACATGTGCGTGCTCAACAACATCGACCGTTTCCAACTGACGCTCGACGCAATCAAGCGCGTGCCCCGGCTCAAGCCGCAGGCGGATGCGGCCGAGCAATGGTACTCCGAGGCCATCCAGCGCCATCGCCTTTATGTGGCCGAAATCGGCGACGACATGCCCGAGATAAAGGACTGGCGCTGGCCCAAGAGCTGACCCGTTAACTCAGCGGACCGCGCACTGCACGGCCCGTTTGCTAACTTGCTGACTTGCTGACTCGCTGACTTGCTGACTTGCTGACTCGCTAACTCGCTGACTCGCTAACTCGCTGACTCGCTGACTCGCTGACTTGCTGACTCGCTAACTCGCTGACTTGCTAACCCGCTGACTTATTCAGCCCTAACTCAAGAGGTATTCATTCATGCCGTCTTTGCCTGTACTGGTTTTGAACAGCGGTTCTTCTTCCATCAAGTTTTCAGTCTATGAAGCCGGCGACGGTGAACGGCGCAAGCTCCATGAAGGCGCGGTCGACGGCATCGGCACCGATCAGGGCAGTTTCTGGATCAAGGACGCCGACGGCAACAAGCTGGTCGATCAGAATCCTGCCCTGCCCACGCGCGCCGTTGCCTTCAAACTTGTGGCCGACGCGCTTCACTCCGGAGACTTCCCTGCCCCGGTGGCAATCGGTCATCGCATGGTTTGCGGCGGCCCCACAGTGCAGGAGAACCAGCTCATCACGCCTGCGTTGATCGATGAGATGGAGCGCTACACGGCCTTTGCGCCGCTGCACACCCCCATCGCCGTGTACATCATGCGCGAGTCTCTCCGCCTGTTCCCCGGCGTTCCCAACTTCGTCTGCCTTGACTCCTACTTTCATCGCACCATGCCCGAAGTGGTCACGCATATGCCCATCCCCGAGGAGTATTCCGCGATGGGCGTGCGGCGCTATGGGGCACATGGGATTTCATACGAGTCGATCGTTTACCAGTTGCAGCCCAACGTGCCGGAGAAGCTCATCGTGGCACATCTGGGCAACGGCGCCTCGATCTCCGCAATCAAGAACGGCAAGTGCCTGGACACGTCGATGGGTTTGACGCCGACTGGCGGCATCATTAGCGGCACCCGCACCGGCGACATCGACCCTGGGGTGCTTTTGTTTATTCTGCGCAAGATTGCGGAGACGGCCAAGAGCGCTTCAGAGGCTGCCGACCAGTTGGAAACGGTGGCCAGCAAAAAAGCCGGGTTGCTGGGTGTGAGCGACCTCTCCAACGATATGCGCGACCTGCGCGACGCCATCAAAGAAGGCAACGCCAAGGCGCGGCTGGCTGTGGACAAATTCACCTGGACCATCGCCCGGTGGATCGGCAGTTATGTGGCTGAATTGAACGGGCTGGACATGATGGTTTTCACCGGCGGCATCGGCGAAAACGATATCGTCTCGCGCGCGGAGATTTGCGCCGGTCTGGGCGCCCTGGGCATTGCGCTTGACCCGGTCCGCAACAACGTCCGCGGCGAAGCCGTCATCTCCGCCGAAAACTCGCGAGTTACCGTGCGTGTAATTCCGCCGGCCGAGGATTTGATTATCGTGAACCACGTGGTAAGGCTGCTGGCGGAGTAGGCCCTGCCGTCTTCAAGCGGCAAGTCCGGCCCTGTTGCATGCTTAAGTTGAGTGCCGTGGCAGGGCCAACACCCTTAATTGTTTGCCGAGCTTAGCGAAATCCGGATCGGATGTAACCAACGTTGCTTTCATGCGCATCGCCAGCGATGCTGCAAAGCAATCGGCGTAACCCAGCTTATAATGAAACTTCACTGTAGCAGCCGACTCTGCAAGCGCTTCGTCAACAGCCACCAACTCCACGAATGCGCTCATCGTCTTCAGGTCCGCTGTTGCCTTGCCCAACCCGGCCATTCCGGCCAGCACATAGAGCGCCTCTCCCCAATTGACCACACAGATAAGCAGATGCACCTCATGCTTCTGTGACCGGTGAATCAAGGCATCCACCTTTTCCTCACCTATGCCATTGGTCAGATAGCGAACCGCCGCGCTGGCGTCAAGGACGTAATTCTTCATCTAGAGCTTTCTGCTTTCTGTCTTCTAACTCCCGTTCCTCACGGCGATATTCGGCAAAACTCTCTTCCAGCCCAAGACCGGCATACTTTCCACGTAGCGCCAACATGGCCTCGTATGCTCCGGACTCCATCAACAGCCCTTTGCCATGCTTCTTGAAGACCACACGTACTCCCGGCTTTAACCCCAACTCTTCTCTCAATTTGGCCGGTATCACCAACTGTCCTTTGGAACTCATCACTGCCGACGAGGCCATAACGCCTTACCTCCAGGTAAGACAGATTATACGCCGAATGCGGTTCCGAAATCGACCCAACCCGCGCTTGTTCTACACTGGTTGGTTCCACACGGAGCTTTCCAATATGTCTGCTACGACCGTTCCAATCGATGCCCGCCGCCTTCCCTCTCCCGCTCTTCGCCGCTTTGCCTGGGGCGTACTGGTTTACTTCATCGCCGTGATCCTGTGGGGCACGCTGGTGCGCGCCACCGGCTCGGGAGCGGGCTGCGGCAACCACTGGCCGCTGTGCAACGGCACGGTGATGCAGCACTCGGCGAGCGTGAACACGATGATCGAGTTCACCCATCGCCTCACCAGCGGCCTCTCGTTCTTTTCTGTCGTCGGCCTGCTGTGGTGGACATTCGCCGGCACGGTGCGCGGCCACCTGGCGCGCGCGGCTGCCGTGGCTTCGGTTGTATTCACCCTGATTGAGGCGATGCTGGGAGCATTCCTGGTGAAGCTCGGCCTCACGGCGCAAAGCCAGTCGCCGCTGCGTCCGGCCTACCTGGCGCTGCACCTCGCCAACACGCTGCTGCTGCTGGCCGCGCTGACCCTCACCGCGCACATGCTCAGCCGTCGCAAGGCTTTTCTGCGCGGCCGCATTCGCCTGGTTGCGCCCTTCGGCGCCATTGCGACCGTGGTAGTGGTGATGATTGTGGGCGTGACGGGCTCGCTGGCCGCGCTGGGCGACACGCTCTTTCCGGCTACTTCGCTTGGCTTGGCGCTGGCGCAGGACTTCTCCGCCACCAGCGGCTGGCTGGTGCGCTGGCGTTGGACGCACCCCACCGTGGCTTTCTGCGCCAGCATTTTCCTCATCTGGCTACTGGTGCGCGCTGCCCAGCGATCCACCGCCTGGGACAATCGCCGCCTCTCCGCGCTGGTGCTGTTGCTGCTGGCAACGGTCTATACGCTGGGCGTGCTGGACGTGGTTCTGCTGGCGCCGCTGTGGCTGCAAGTGGCGCACCTGCTGGCCGCCGATACGCTGTGGACCGCGCTGGTGGTGTTGACGGCGCGGCTGACGATTCAACCGAGGGAAGCGGCGTAACGAGTTAGCAAGTAAGCAAGTCAGCGAAAAAGGCTCCTTTGCGCAGCCTCTTTTGTTCCCTGACGCCTGCTCTGATCTCTGACCCCTGCCTTACACCACCAGCACGCCGGCCGCCGCATACGTGCTGCCCTCGACGTTGGCCGCGAGCAACGGCAACTCCGGTGTCGGGGTCAGGTTCTCGATCACTCCATCGCGCAGCAGCACGGTGTCCTCTGTCTTACCGCCGCGAATGCTTGGGTTCCAGGCAAATGCCTGGTCATTGACCACGGTTTCCGTGCCGGCAGGTGTAGCGATCCACTCGCGCTCACCGTAGCCGGTCGGTCCGCCCTGGTGATGGAATTGCTCCTCGCCGGGGAAACCCTGCGCCGCATAGGCCGCCTGGGCCACGCGAAACAGTTCCGCCGAAGTGGCGCCTACGCGGGTTGCGTTCATGAGCGCGGCGTTGACCTGCGCAGCAGCTTCAAAACGCGCGCCAAGCTCTGCCGGCAGCGGGCCAAAATGAATAAACCGCGTGATGGAGATGGCCAGCCCCCACTTCCTCGAACATAGGTTCAGCATGGCGTATTGTTTGAGCCGCTTGCCCCGCGGCACCGCGTGCTTGTACTTGAAGATCCGATCGTCTACCGCATATAAAGCAACCGATGGCAGGATGCCGCGCCGCAACAGGCCGGCCGCGGTAATGGCCTCAAGGTCGTACTCGCTCAGGCCCGGCTCAACCTCGTGAAGCGCCTCGACCGTGGCCGCCGCGGTCTCCGCACCAAGCCAGCGATAACGCTCAATCTCCGCTTCGCTCAGCGCCGCGCGCAGCGGATAGAGATTGACCGGCGTCAGCCCCGCGCCCGGCATATCTGAACCCAGAGGTCCGCCGGCCAGCTTCGCCGCTGCTGCTGCCGTATCGTCCGCGTACCACGGAAAGAGCACCGGCTCAAAGTCCAGCCCGCCAAACTCCTCGTCGTGGAGGCGCGGCGCTTCGTTTTCCGTGGTGAAGTAGTAGCGCTTGCCCGCTGCGGTCACCAGCAGCGAAGCCACGCCGGTCTCGCCAGGCGTGAGCACGCGCAACTCCACCGCGCCGCCTGTCAGCCAGGCTACATTCTCGTTGCGCTGGATGAGAACGCCAGCGAGGCCCTGGGCGCGCAGCCATTCGACCAAGTTTTCATGCTTCGCGTCCAGCTCCGCATTCCACGCAGCTTCCGTCACCAAAGTGGCGCCGTTGGCCACAAGGCTCTTGTTAATTCTCTTGCTCATGATTGTCCTCTCGGGGATCAGGGGTCAGGGGTCAGCCGTTGGGCCTGGTCCTTAGCCTTGAGCCCCTCCAGTATCCCGTGAATCATCTTCCCAACTTCGTGCGATAAACCTTCTGAATCGTCGAGCAGCTTGGGATTTCCAAAACCAAGTGCGCGTGCGATTTCGATCTGTGTTTGCAGCTCGAAGTTGGAACCCCGGGCGATGCCGAGGAACTGCCTATATTCGCCAGTACTCAGCCGTCCATGTCCTTCCGCGATATTGCTTGGCACAGAAACCGCCGAACGCCTGATCTGGCTCGTCAGGCCATAGAGTTCTTCGCGCGGAAATCCCTGCGACATACGGTAAATCGAAACAGGCAATTGAATTGCTCTCTGCTAAACGAGCAAATCCCGAAACGATTTCACCATGAGGCCGCCTCAACCTCCCAAGGGCTGAGTCCTGATCCCTGAGCCCTGATCCCTGACCCCTCGCTCCTGTTAGTCTTCCAGCGCGGGATGATGATGGCTCTCCCAGCCAAGATATCGGGCTGCTTCATGCACGGCCTTGGAAACGTCGCTGAAGTTGGCGGCCACGTGATGCTCGAAGCCTTCGCGGCAGATGAACTTCAGTAGCTTCTGCAACTGCGGAATCTCGACTACGCCCGCACCGCCGAAGGTCTCAAGAGGATCGTCGGTGAATTTACCCGGACCCGTGTAGCCGCGAATCACGCCGCGGCGATCGTCGGTGGAGTAGCGGGCATAGGTCATGGCGCCGGCCTTCACGCGGCCCACGCAGGTGCCGAAGGTATTCTCCTTGCCCACAGTGCCGGCAATGATGGCCTGGTAGTCCATGGTTGGAGCCTGGGCAAAAAAGTGCTTGGGCAGATTGGAGCAGTGGAAGCAGACGCACTTGTCGGGATGGCTGCCGTAGTTATTGTTCCAGTCGAGCAGCGCCGAGGGGGTGCCCGAGGCCAGGGCCAGCATGTACATGCTGAGCGTGCCGGGCACGTCCACTTCGCAGGCCGAAGGAATCAGATTGTTGCTCATCATGCTCATGATGGTGCAGGGCACCACGCCAAAGAACTCCTCGAAGGAGGTCCAGCACTGCACGGCGCTGATGGTGACGTGGGTCTGCTTCATCCAGCCGTCAATGACCGCGCCCAGTTTGGCCATCTTGAGCAGTGCGCTTTCGGGAATGCCGGAGGTGGAGACATAGCTCTTGATGGATGCCAGCTTGGCCTGCGCGGCGTCGTCGGTGTCCTTCAGGCGGTTGATGCGGCCGAATATCTCCGAAAGATCAATCGTCTCGATGGTGATGCCTGAGGTCTCGAGGATGCGCTCGGAGTAGCGCACCGTGTTGAATGCCGTGGGACGCGCGCCGATGGCGCCGATACGCAGATTCTTGAGCCCCTTCACGATGCGGCAGACCGCGGAAAACCATTCGAGATCCGCCTTGAACTCGGGCGAACTGGGGCTCTCAGTGTGCAGCGTGGTCAGCGAATAGGCAATGCCGTACTGCATCATGTTGTTGCAGCAGCTCATCTTGCCGCAGAAGCTGTCGCGGCGCATGGCGATGGTCATGTCGTCGGAGCGGTCGGGCGTGGCCTGCACCAGCACCGGAACCTTCAGGCCGGAGAGCCGGATGGCGTCCACAATGCCGCGCTCCTCGCCGAAGTTGGGCAAGGTGACGATGATGCCGTCAATCTCTTCCGCGTGCTTTTTGAAAAGCTCGGCGCAACGCTGCGACTCAGCGTAGGTTTCCACTGCGCCATGTACCGAGTCCTCCGGGCCCAACACCACGGCCCGTGCTCCCGCCGCTTCAAGTACTGAGATAATTTCGTCGCGGCCCGTCTTGGCCAAATGGCCGGGGAAAAATCCGCGGTTGCCTACCACCACACCGAATGTCATCGTACGTTGCGCTGTCATTGTTCCTTGCTCCTTCGTTATCGCATGTTACCGATTAAGCGTTGCGGCCCGGGCGGAAGCGGAGGCCGTAAAACAGGCCCACGGCAAGCAGCAACGCGCCCCACCATACAGACGCATGATAGTTGGCCACGGCCATTTGCGGCAGAGTGAGCTCATAGAGGCCGTAGCCGAGGATCATCGCGCCGTAGATGGTAAGCAGAACACCGATGAAAAACCAGATCGAAATACCGGATGAATGCATATGTGCTCCTTACCAGAAGTAGATGTTGAGGGCCAGGAAGATGACGATGGCGATTGCCGTCCAGAACCATTCGTTCTTGTAGAAGGGAACGGGCTCTTCTGTGGGCAGCGGTGTCGCGCCATAGACCACTCCAGCCAGCTCGGCAATGGGCCGCGGCTTGGTAAACAGGCTGACAATCACGTTGACGCCGACCGATGTGCTGACGGACCAGAGTGCCCGATACATGTTTTCGGCCATGTCTTTGGCATCGGGCGAGAGGGCGACATACTTGAGGGCCGATGGGTAAAAATGGACCCAAAGAAACAACACAATCGAAGTCAGCGTACCGATCAGCAATCCCCAGAAGCCGCCCGCCTTGGTAGCGCGCTTCCAGAACATGCCCAGCAGCACCACTCCGAGCAGCGGTGAGATGAAGAAGCTGAAGAGCGCCTGCACATAATCCATGATGCCCGCGGCATTCATGACCATGTAGGCTGCGCCAATGGAGATGACCACGCCGACAATGGTCACGATTCGGCCGACAAGAACATAGTGCTTGTCGCTGGCATGCTTGACGATGTGCGGCTGGTAGAGGTCGTAGGTGAAGATCGCGGTGAAGGCGCTCACGTTGCCGGCCATTCCGCTCATAAATCCAGCAATGAGTGCGGTGATGCCGAGGCCGAGCAAGCCTGGTCCCAAGTAGCGGACCATCATCAGCGGCAGCACTTCGTTATAGCTGTGCAGGCCTGCGCCAGGGTGCGCGGCGACCACGTTTTCGCCGACCAGATGCATCAGGCTCCCGTCGGAGTTGGTGAGAACGACCAGGCCCAGCAGGCCGGGAAGAATGACGATGAACGGGACGGCCATCTTGAAGAAGGAGCCGATCACCGGCGCCAAACGGGCTGAACGCAAGGAGTTGGCGGCGAGTACGCGCTGCACAACCAGGAAATCGGTAGTCCAATAACCGAAGCTGATGGCGAAGCCCAGGCCGAAGACGATGCCGGTCCAGTGAATGCCCATCGGATTGTCGGCAAAGTGCCCCATGCTGCGCCACATGTGGGTGTAGTCGCCGGAAGCGGTCGCGCCGGTGGCGATGTTGTGGGCCAGGCGAGCCTTGAAGCCGCTCCAGCCGCCGGTCTCGATGAGTCCGAGGATGGGGACGAGGAGTGCGCCGCCCCAGATGAGGACAAACTGGAGAACCTCGTTGAAGATGGCTGAGCGCAGGCCGCCGAGCGCGACATAGGCGGCAACGGCGAGGGAGCTGACGATGATGGAGAAGTTCAGATCCCAGCCAAGAACGATCTTCATCACTTCGGCCATTGCGAACATGTTCACGCCGCTCATGAGCACAGTCATGAAGGCGAAGGAGACCGCAGCCACAGTGCTGGAGCCCTGACCGTAGCGGAGTTTCAGGTATCCGGGCACCGAGTGAGTTTTGCAGACGTAGTAGAAGGGCATCATCACCATGCCCAGAAAGAGCATGGCGGGGATGGCGCCCACCCAATACCAGTGCGCGGCGAGAATGCCGTACTGGTAGGCCGAGCCTGCCCAGCCCATCAATTCAAGCGAGCCAAGGTTGGCAGACACAAAGCTCAAACCGGCGATCCAGGCGGTCATTTCGCGCCCGGCCATGAAGAACTCTTCGCTGGTGTTGGCCTTGCTCTTCAAGTAGAAGCCGATCCAGATCACCATCACGAAGTAGATGGCGATGACGGCAAGGTCGAGAGGACTTAAATGCGCCAACGACGGAGCGCCGAGAGCGATGAACGCCGCGGTCGAGGAAGGCGACCCGCTGGCGGCGACGGAGGCAGGAAGCAATGCAAACATTCTGTCACCTGAAGTTGGGTGAATTCATCCGCGAAGGCCACGGACGTCCGCACTCAAGTAAATGGCTTTACTGCAAAGGTTGTCAAGGGGCAAACTGTCGCAGATCGAAAAATATCCGATCGTGGCCCGCAGTCTGCCGGGAAACCGGAAAACCCGGAGGTATTGAAAGAAAGCGAAACCGGGAAAGCGTTTACCGCACGAAGTGTAACATATCCCCACAACCTGGCAATACTCAGATCCCTTCCCTGCCGTTCATGATCGCTGCCAATACGAGCCAGGAGCTGGAAGCTGCCTCAAGTCGAACCCATCTGGCGCGCCGCCAAACTATTGCTCTTGTCGGCATTCCTGTTCCCAGACGCGCACCATCAGGTCTCCGGCTGCGTGACGAAAGGCCACTGCCAACGAGTCCTCAGTACGCGGCTGGCCGCGGAACCCCTCGCTCTCGACGACGGATTCGGGTACGGCCATCGAGCAGGGCCGCGGCAAGGAAGACTTGATGGTACCCGCGATCATGTTGGCGATCTCCCGGGCGGCGTCCAGCGCGTCGGCCTCGCCGACTGTGTCGATGGGCTGCATCATCATTGCCGCCGTTGCCTGGTAGGCCAGCCCACTGGCCATCCGCACCTCAATGCGGCCCTTCCACTCGCCGGAAAGGTCCACGCTCCCTCGGATGTGCCCCGCAGCTACACAAAACTCCTCGGCAACCAGCGTCTGATCCAGCGTCATGGCCAACATCTGCTCCCAGAACTGAGAGTTGGCCTTGATCACGCACTCTTCATCGAGTCGAGCTCGCATGGGCCGCACTCCCGTCCGAAAATCCGTTTACAACTTTGGCTTCTTCTTAACTCATCGTGCGACGCTCAGAAAGTCTTAATCAACCAGGGAAAGGAGTGATTTCCAAGGTCATTGGAAGAGTCTAATTGTGAGCCAAATCACTTCCGCGGGTGCGCCCTGGCACATCCCGGCCCTCGGATCGGTGCAACCCTCTCCTGTACGAGGTGAATGCCATGGCGGATTCAAGCCTGGCTGCTGGCAAGGACCGTTGGGCCTATCCATCCGTCCTCCTCGTCGCCACTGATTTGAGCGACCTGGATCGTCTGATGCCCTTTGCCCTTGAACAGGCGGTCCAGTCAAAAGCGCGCTTGATTCTGATACACGTGGTTGCTCCCGCCACCCCCGTTTCGATGGATGGCGTTGGCATGCCCTATTACGATCCGGGCGGTGCATTGGATTTTGCGGGCAAAACGCTGAGCCCCTGGTGCGAGTTGGCATGCCGGCAGAATATCGCCTGCGATGCCCTGGTTCGCGAGGGGCATCCCGCAAGGCAAATCGAAGCCGCGGCCCGCCAATTCCAGGCAGATCGCGTTCTTCTCGGAACCCGGAGCCGCAGCAAGCTGGGCAAGTTCCTGTTAGGCTCCGTGGCAGAACAAGTGCTGCGCTCGGTCAACCTCCCGGTCATCACCGTGGGACCCGAGGCTCATCTCCCGGTGGCAGGCGGCAACCGCACACGCGTGGTTCTGCATGCCACCACACTTAGAGAGACCTCTCGCCCGAGCGCGGCGCTTGCTTGTCATGTCGCAGCCAGTCAAGGAGCAAAGCTGGTCCTGCTGCATGTATTGCCCCCCGTGGAAGAACCGGCGACGGAGGGAACCGGCCGGAGCGGCCAGCCTTCAAGCCTGGACTCGGCGGCCTTGCAGGAGCTGCGCAGGATTGCTCAAGAGACTGGGGCCGCGCAGACCAGCGCCGGCGGCAGCGTAGCCGTGGAGCCGCATGTGGTGCATGGCAACCCGTCCATCGAGATTCTGGCCGAAGCCTCGGAGCGCCGGGCAAGCCTGATTGTTCTGGGCGCAACCGATCGCTCGGCTTTCCAGAACCTTACCAGGGACCGCACCATCTATCGGGTTCTGGCCCACGCGCGCTGCCCGGTGCTCACCCTGCGCGAACCGCGGGCCAATTTGGACGCGGAAGGCCGCGAAGCCGGGTCAGGCTTCATTTGGAGCGAGGGCAATAAGGAGGAGACTAGGCAGTAAGGCGTTCGAGCTGGTCTGGCTTGACGATGGTCATGCTGGCGCCCTTGATGGTGATCCACTGGTCGCGCCGGAACTGGTTGAGCAATCGGGTGACGGTCTCGCGCGAAGTTCCCGCCATGTTGGCGATCTCTTCGTGTGTCAGCGCCATGGTGAACCGTATTTCCGGCTTGCCGTTGGCTGAAGCGCGTCCCCAGTCCAGCAGAAGGCGCGCCAGCCGACCCGCGGCCGAACCGGAGAGGGCCAGCCGCTTGGCGTCGTGAAACACGGTCAGGTATTCGCCGGAAAGCGATTGCGCCGCGTGCATGCTGGCGATGCCGTGGCGGCCAAGGAAGTCAATAAACTCCTGCTTGCGCACCGTCTTTACCTGGCAGGGCTCGATGGCCTCCGCGGTCACCTCGTGCGGAACATTGGCAAGAACCGCGCTCAGCCCCATCACGTCGCCCGGGCCGGCGATCTTGAGAATCATGGTCTTGCCATCGCGGGAGGTCGAGGAGATTTTTACCTGGCCAAAACAGATGACAAAGACGTTTCGCGCCGGATCGCCCTCGGTAAACAGCTTGGCCCCCCGGGCATGGCTCATCATGATGCCAATCCCGTCATAATCGCGCAATGCCTCGGGCGTGAGATTGCAGAACATTCGCAGATGGCGATGCTCACAGTTGATGCAATCTTCCGGAGGGTGATGGGAGTGGAAAGAGGCCATAAGAACCCGCAGGTCAAATTGAAGTATAGCGCAATTTCGCAGTGCCCACAGCCCACATTTCCACGATGCACGGCCGGACAGGGATTTCCCGAGAATTTCCGATGCGATCCAGGCAAGCCCCGGAACGGGAATCTGTTTGCCTAAAACCCCTCTTCTACGCCAGCAAAGCTGCGGCGCTTCCCCGCCGTGTCCGCGCTGTTCGGCTCATGCAGCAGGCGTCATAGGCGCGAGAGACCTCGCGGGCCAGTTCCTCCAGCAGCCGCATCCGCAGCGGCGGATAGTCCTGAAACGCCAGATTCAGAGCCCCAATAGGCAGCAAAAGCACCGATCCGGGAGTTTGCGCGGTCAGCGTGTAGGTATGATGGCTGTCGCCCAGCGCCGCGGCCAACTCCAACAGGTCTCCGGCGCGCGCCAGTCCCAGGGTCAGCCGCGTCTCCAGCCGTTCCGCCCTGCGCAAAAACTGTCCTGAAATCACCACGTAAAGCCCTTTGCAGGTCGCTGACTGGCGAAACACAATCTCCCCTGCATCGAAATCGATGCACTGGGCCGAACCGTTCAGCAGAATCCCGGTCTCCGGAGGACATTCCAGGAGCTCTGCCAGCGGACGTGCATGGACGGCATCCATTCGCCCGGATCTTGCCTCAGGTTCCATGGTCACATCTCCCTCTGTTGCCGTCCGGTGTCCAGTCCCGCGGTGAGTGGCGTTTCCGCTCCGCCTGCCGGCCGGATCCTTGCGAACGCGCTTGGTGCTGCGGATTTGCGATGAACCAGGGTTCACGGTTCAATCTCCATTTCCAGCAAATCGCTCCAAATGCAAGAATTTCAGAGAAACGTAACATTGCCATGAGTTGGCGGGATTTCTGCTTCCGCCTGCCCATCGATCGCAAAAATTCGAAACTCCAACTCCTGCGCTCCCCTTGCGCTATTCAGTTCCCACGGGGGTACAAGCCTGCTGCTCCCTCTCCCGATTGAAGACGGCGAGCACCTGTTCCGGCGGGACGCACAGCACGGGCACGCGGGAGCGGGCAAGCAGGGCAAAGGCCGTCCCATGCGGTCCCGGCGTTTCACTGGCGCGCTTCACCCCGGCCACCAATATGCTGGGGTGGTACTGGTCGATCGCTTCCGCCATTACGTCTGCCGGGTTGCCGTCCTTGACGGTAAAGCGCACGGGAAAACGCCCGCTCGGCATGATGCCAAACTCATCAAGCGTGGTCGCGGCGGGGTTCAGAAAGGCCGACGCCTCGGCGGGTCCGCGCGCGTGCAGCACGATCAGCGTGCGATGGAACGTCTCCGCGAGCGAGTAGGCAGTGCCCACCGCGGCCAGCGTAGCCTCATTGCGCTCCATCGCCAGCAGCACCGGCCCGCCCGGAGTGGGGCGAAATTCGCCCGCATTCCAGTCCGCCGCCACCGCCAGCACCGGGCAGGGCGACAGCCGCACCAACTGCTCGGCAATGGCGCCCACAATCACCGGCCCCGCGCCGCTCATTCCCTTGGTGCCGATGACAATCAGCCCGGCCTCATATTGCCGCGCCACATCCACGAGCATCTGGGCCACCGCGCCCTGGCGAATCTCAGAATGGCTGGGTATGCCTTCCCGCAGAAGATCGCCGGCCAATTCGTCCAGCGCGGCGCGCGCCTGCTCGCTCAGCCCTTTCCGCATCCGGCCGGGAACCGCATCCACGTCGACATAATCCATCGGGTCAAGGCCGTGCGCCAGCACAATGCGCGCGCCATACCCCCCGGCCAATTTTCGGGCATACCCCAAGGCTGCCTCCGACTGGCCGTGCAAGTCCGTGGCCACCACGATGGTCTTCATCCTGGCTGCAAAGCTCATGTGTGCCTCCCGACGCCCAGCGCCGCCCCTGCTTCTGCCCATTGAACTCCGAGTTTGCGCTCTCGATGCAATGCAAGGCAGTGACACCATTCACCCCGCGCTGTGATTCGCGTCACAGGCCTTTTTCCTTGCCCTACCTTCAGACCACGCCGCCGAGCCTTGCCCCTCAAAGTGATGGTGACGCGAAGGGTATACACGGGCGGGTCAAATGCGATAGCCTTCTGCGGGTCATGACAACCTCAAAGAATTCCTCTACTCAATCGTTTTTGCCGTTTGGCAGCGCATGGTTTCTGCCGTTTCTCTTCAGTTGCACCCTGGCCGCATCCATTCATGCCTCAGCGCAGGCGCCGGTTGCCGACTCGCCCGCCATCGAAGCCAAAGCCCACGCCATGGTGGCAAAGCTCAGCCTCGAACAAAAAATCGAATTGCTGGGCGGCGTGGATGGAATGTTCACCCATGCCATGCCGGCCATCGATCTGCCGCGCTTCAAAATGTCTGACGCTTCGCTAGGCGTGCGCACCTGGGGACCGACCACAGCCTACGCCGGCGGCGTTTCGCTGGCCGCCTCGTGGGACCCGGAGTTGGCGCGCAAGATCGGCGAAGGCCTGGGCAAGGATGCGCGTGCCCGCAGCGTCAATTTCCTGCTCGGCCCTGGGGTCAACATCGCCCGATCGCCCATAGCCGGCCGCAACTTCGAGTACCTCTCCGAGGATCCCTATCTGAATTCGGCCCTTGTGGTTCCCTTTATCGAGGGCGTTCAGTCCCAGAGCGTTATCGCCACGGTCAAGCATTATGCCCTGAACGATCAGGAGTACAACCGGCACAACGTCAGCTCCGACGTGGACGAGCGGACCATGCGCGAAATCTACCTGCCGGCCTTTGAGGCAGCCGTCACCAAGGGGCACGTGGACGCGGTTATGGACTCTTACAACCTGATCAACGGCGTCCACGCCACACAAGACGAGTTTCTCAACCTGAAGGTGCTCAAGGGCGAGTGGGGATTCCAGGGCATTCTGATGTCGGACTGGGACGCTACTTATGACTCCGTCGGCGCGGCCAACAACGGCCTCGATCTGGAAATGCCCAATCCGCGTTTCATGAACGCCAAGGCTCTGCTGGCCGCGGTCAAAGATGGCTCGGTGAAAGAATCCACCCTCGACGACAAACTGGTGCGCCAGTTCCGCACCGAATTGCGCTACGGCTTCCTCGACCATCCTCAGTTCGATCCGGCCGACTCCGCCTACTCTGTCGCGGATCGCGCCATTGCCCTCGACGGCGCACTGGAGAGCCTGACGCTCCTCAAGAATGACGGTAACTTGCTGCCGCTCGACCCGGCCAAAATCAAGACCATCGCCGTCATCGGACCCAACGCGTATCCAGCGGTCAGCGGCGGAGGAGGCTCCTCTGAAGCGCAGGCTTTCGAGCCGGTCAGCACACTCACCGGCATCGCCAACCTGGTTGGTCCCAATGTTCACGTTCTTTACGCCCGCGGCCTGCCCGACATGAATGAGATCTTCCGGAATACCCACTGGGACGGCCCCATCAAAGTGGCTGTTTACCCCAGCAAAGACTTCACGGGAACGCCCCAAATCGCGACGCCGCAAAACATCTCCCACTGGAACGCAATGGGGTGGGAACCCGAGGCCAAGGAGAAACACAGCGTTCGCTACACCGCCGGCTACAAGGCAACCAAGGCAGGCAAATACCTGATTCTTGCGGCTTCCGGTGGATGGAACAGCGACCAATACACGGTGATGGTGGACGGGAACCAGATTCCGCTTCCGCCCCACGCCGAGGGCCAGGCTCCTCAATCGGCAACGCTCGACCTCACCGCTGGCCAGACCATCAATGTGGTCGTCGATTACTTGCCCAGCGGGACCGCTCCGCACTTCGGGCTCGGCATCGCTTACGAGGCGGACCTCGTCTCAGAGGACGCCAAAAAGATCGCAGCCGTCGCGGACGCCACCGTGGTTGCCGTCGGCTTCGGTCCGGGGACTGAAAGCGAGGGATTCGACCGCACCTTCGAACTGCCCTGGGGCCAGGACGCGCTGATTGAAGCCGTCGCCCAGGCCAATCCGCACACCATCGTCACGCTCACTGGCGGCGGCGGCATGGATACACGGCGCTGGCTCAGCAAGGTTCCCGCGCTGCTGCACGCATACTATCCAGGCCAGGAGGGCGGCACGGCCATCGCAGAGGTTCTCTTCGGCAAGCACAACCCCGAGGGCAAGCTACCGGTCAGCTTCGACCGCAGTTGGGACGAGAATCCTTCAGCCGCCTATTACTATCCGGTCAAGGGCGCCGACACCGCGCTGAACGTGACCGAAACCGACGGCCGCAAAGTGGACTATGTCATTCCCCACGTGAAGTACGCCGACGGCCTGATGGTCGGCTATCGCTACTGGACCACCATCGGAAAGCATCCGCTCTTCCCCTTCGGCTTCGGGCTCAGCTACACCACGTTCAACTTCGCCAACCTGCAAGTGCCCGCGACCGCCGCCTCACGGTCGACGGTTCAAGTCACCTTCGACGTAACCAACTCCGGCAGCGTTGCCGGCGCCGAGGTTGCACAACTGTACGTCTCCGACCCATCCGCCAAAAGTACACGTCCCGAGCGTGAACTAAAGGGCTTTGAAAAAGTCCGTCTTACACCCGGGGAAACCAAACACGTGTCCCTCACCCTCGACTCCCGCGCCTTCAGCTACTGGGACTTGGCCGCACACAAGTGGACGATCGATCCCGGCAAGTTCGTCATCCGTGTAGGCGACTCCAGCGAAAACACCCCGCTGCACGCGGATTTGACGTTGAACTAACCTAGAAACGAAGCGACCCAGCGGCCTGCAGCCTTCAACGGGGGTAGGCCCATCCTTTTTGTAATAGGCAACCGGGCGGCCCGAGGGCACACTCTTCAAAGCAAGACGATGGTAGGATACTGCCATGCCAAAACAAAGCATTCAAGAGCTCCGAAAGCGGGCGAAGGCGGTCATTGCTGAGAACCCAGAAGGTATTCGGTATACCGCCCTCCGAGCCCAAATCAGCGCCGAGAGCCCAGAGACGCCAGGAAACACGATTCATAACGCGATCTGGAATCTGCAGGAGATCTTCCCAAAGGAAATCGCTAAGCCGAGTCGCGGCCTGTTCAAGCCCGTCAATTGCGCAGGCGATGAGAGCGTGGTAGTCGGCGACACCGAGCAGGTTGCACCGACAGGTCAAAAGGTTCTCGAATCGGAGTTCTATGAACCTTTCGCGCAATGGCTAAAGAATGATCTGGACGAGGTGACGGATGTGGCTCCCCTCGGCGGTTCGATAATGAAGTCCAAATGGGGAACGCCTGACGTAATTGGCGTCTACAAGCCCCTTGCGGGCAATCTAATTAAGTTCCCGCTGGAGATAGTGTCGGCAGAGATAAAGATCGACCCCCATGCACCCGTTGTTGCCTTCGGGCAAGCGATTGCTTATCGTCTTTTCTCTTCGAAGACTTACGTCGCCATGCCAACAAAACTAATGGATGAAGATCTGAGCCGTCTCGAGTCCTTGTGCATGTTATTTGGAGTAGGACTGGTCCTCTTCGACCTCGATAAGTCCAACCCTAAATTCCAGATCCGCGTGCGCGCGCAACGCTTCTCACCAGATATGTTTTACGTGAATGAGTTTGCTGATCGGCTCAAGTTATACGACGCCCATGTGTTTGAAGAGCTATTTGGCTGAGAGAATTTGTGTTGGACCAATAATCTTGAACACTCGTGCTTAGCCAGCACCTTTGTCGTAAAGCTCGCCGCTGTCGCTGCCGCGCGTGGGAAGGATGACTTAACTATCGCGGTCTCCTACGGGATGTGCTCAATCCAGATTATACGGCCCGAGGACAGTAAATGTCCCCGCTAATACGTCCTCTCCCCCTGCAAGCTTCGCAGCGACATCCCGAGCCTCTGCCTCGTCGAAGTAGAGCATTGCTTGATTAAACTCTCCTTCACCCTCATACTTGAACATCCTCATCTTGAGCAGCCACACTTGGAGCGGCACACCGTCCGGCATTTCGACAAACACCAATCCATGTTTCAACAAATCACACCTCCCATTCTGCCGACGCGTTCTATCCGGCGCGCCAGCGATCCCGACCAGCGACCAAGACATTCTAACGTCGGCCGGGTGCCGGGCGCCCCAGGTCTCGCTTCTGAGACGTGGGGAAGCAATGACTCCAACATCTCCCATTTACATTTGTACGTACAACCAGTAAACTCAGTCCCATGAAGAAGCTCGCAGCCGCGCTCAAGCGGGACATAGCCACCATCGCCGCCAAGACCGACGCTACGATTGATTTCTCCGACATGCCTGAGGTCCTGGACTGGGCCGATGCGGAAGTTGGCCTCTTCTACCGGCCGGTTAAACGCCCGGTAACCATCAGGCTGGACGAAGACGTCATCGATTGGCTGAAGAGCTATGGGCGCGGCTATCAGACAAAGGCCAACCTGCTTCTGCGCCACGCCATGGAATCCAGCCGGCAGACAACCTTAAAGACTCGGGGAGCCGCTTGACCCGAAGTTGCTCGCCGGAGAGAATGCGCCAGTCGGATGTGCTAACCTCCATGCCGCTCCCAAAAAACGGCCGGGGTAACAATTGGGTACTTTCCAGCCAGCGCAAGCAAGTCCTTATCACCGGTAATCAGATAGTCTGCCTTCGCCGCAAGCAGCGTTCCAAGTACCGGCTGGTCTGCCTTGTCGCGCAGTGTCGCGTCCATTTCTCCACTCGGCTCGAAAATCTCGGCCGTAAACAGGAAGCTGTCGGCGAGGTCGCGGATCTCCGCGGGACTCCGCTTGTTACTCGAGAGCTTCGGCAGCACACGGACCATCTCGTCCAGAATGTACTTGGACAGCACCACGTCGAGACCACCGCGTCGCCACGCACCCACAATGCGCCCCGGCACACTGCCCGGATAGGCCAGCCCCGACACCAGTACGTTGGTATCCAGAACCACGCGTAGCCCGGCCAATCAGCGCCGCCGTTCGAGCGCCACGGCCGCGTCGATCTCCGCGATACCCTCATCGGCCGGCACATCCGTCCAGTCCTCGGCCACCTTGCCGCTCAAGGCATCGAAGCGGTCGCGCATCCGGCGAATCCTGGCGAACAACTCAGCATCCACGAGCGCAGCCACCGGCTTGCCGTCTTTGTTGATCACGATGCTGTCGTTCCGATACTGCACCTGGTTCAGCATCTCGCCCAGATTCTGGCGAAAGTTGACTGCGCTGACTTCGGATATCATCGTACCCTCCAACCATAATCATCGATATGATCATTATGATCCAGATGATCCAGGCTGTCCAATCCCAGCTTTATGAGCCACTTGCAAAATTCCACGGAGAGGGCAAGAAGCGTCAGGGCACGACTTCAGTCGTGCCGCCAGTTCAGCAGGAAGATGTTGGGCTTTAGCCCCTGCGTCTCTTTGTTTTCAATTGTTTGCAATTCCGCAGCGGCTAAAGCCGGAATCCTATTTGGATTTTTGCGGCACGACTCAAGTCGTGCCCTGACACTTCAAACGTTCCCGACGTCGAATTTTGCAAGTAGCTCTTATGATTGCAATATGAAGCGAGTCCTCTTGTCGTGGAGCAGCGGTAAAGACAGCGCATGGACGCTGCACCTCTTGCGCCGGAATCCCGGCATTGAGTTGGTTGGCCTGCTGACCACGCTGAACTCCGAATTTCAGCGTGTCGCAATGCACGGCACACGCCGTTCGGTCCTCGAAGCTCAGGCCGAAGCCGCACAGTTGCCGCTGTGGATTGTGCCGCTGCCTTGGCCATGCTCGAACGAAATCTATGAGCAGAGAATGACTGAAGTCTGCAAGCGCGCCGTCGATGAGCACATCGACGCCGTTGCGTTTGGCGATCTCTTTTTGCAGGACGTCCGCGCTTATCGCGAGACGCAGCTCAAGCCGACTGGCCTGGAACCCTTGTTTCCACTCTGGGAGATTCCAACCGGCGAGTTGGCGCGCGCAATGATTGCCGGCGGCCTGCGCGCCAGGCTGTCTTGCGTGGACACGAAGCAGTTGCCGGGCTCCTTCGCCGGCCGCGAGTTCGACGCTGCCCTGCTACAGGATTTGCCGCCGGAAACAGACCCCTGCGGCGAGCGCGGCGAGTTTCACACCTGCGTCTACGCTGGGCCCATGTTCTCGGCTCCGCTAAGCCTCGAACCGGGAGAAATCGTCAATCGCGATGGCTTCATGTTCGCGGACTTTCAATGAGCAGTCCCTATTGCTTCTTGAATATGTCCCATATCTTATTGCCTTGCTTCTCAGGCTTTTGTTGCTTATTAACCTGCTCTGGATCCTGCGCGGGCTCCGGCAATCCGGCCTCGGCCGCCGTCGGCAGCGTATGCGTATCCCACCACTGATGCTGCACCAGGTTCCAGTGCTCACCGCGGCCAACCCACAGTTGTGCCGCAACATCGTAGTGAGTCAGATTGTTCTGGAGCCAGTAGGGACGGTTATCGCGCAACCAGGCTTGCTTGTACAGCTCGCCCAACTGCGTGTAGCCGTCGCGAATATCCTCGAGCCGGCCGTTGATCGAGCCGATGGTCCCCAGTCTCTCTCCCACCTCGCTCCAACGGCTCTTGTCGCCGGCCAACGCTTGCGCCTGCCCGTAAAGCGCGGCGGACTCATCGCTGGCCTGGAACTTGAGACCCACAAAGTCGATGCGCCGCGCACCCAGTTCGAGCGCGTCCAGAGCTTCCGGGTTTTCGAGTCTGCCCTTGTCAAGCCGGGCCGCGGCCCGCGCCTCGGCAATCAGCGCAATGGCGCGCTCGGCGTGGAGGCGCAACTCGCTCATCACGGGCCGCAGCTTGACGGCCACGCGCTGGCCTTCCGCGGAGAAGGGATCGACCCAGAAGTATTTGTCTTGAGCGTCCCCAAGCCCAGCCTTGTTGAACAACGTGTGCGCGGCCATCAGCTCCTGTTGGGCTTGACTCACTTTGCCAGTCGCGTCGCCATGAAATGCAAGCCCGTACGAAGCCGTAAAGACATCTTCAGAGCTCTCGCCTGGCTGCCAACCGGCCGCCGCGCCAAACAGCACGCCGAACCAGTTCTCGTCGAAGATGCCCTCGCCGTCGTCATTCCAAACGGTGTTGAGCATTCCCTTCGCACCCAGCTTCTGGCCGTCGCGCACAAAGGCGCGAATGTTGCCCAGAGCCTCATTGTTGTTGGGGTAGAGGCGGTTCCAGTTGCTTACGCCCGGCGCCACCCAGGTCTCCAGCCCGGCCTTGGTGAAGGGCAGTATCAGCGGCGTAAAGTCCGGCTCGGCTCCGTAGCGCCAGGGCACGGCGATCATGTCCTTGGGCAGCGTGCCCACCAGGTCCGGCGAGTTGACCGCAATGTCTCCCCAGAACAGCAGTTGCTTGTGGTTGGGCTCGAGCGTGGTATGGATTTGCGTGAGAAAGTCCAGGTAAACCGCGCCCAGCCCGCGCTGCTTCACTTCGTCCCGTGTCTTCCCCAGTCCCAATTCGAAGGTCTCATCGGCTCCGATGTGCGCATAAGGCCCCGGAAACACCTTGGCCAGTTCCGCAAACCAACTGGCAATGAGCGGGAGGGTACCAGGATCGCCAGGCGCCAGCACTGAGCCGTGCGGGGTCTCGCCAAGCCCCGAAAACTGCTCGAACTTCAGTACGTGGTGCAGGTGCCCGAACGACTCCTGCTCGGGGATTACGGTGATGTGGTATTGAGCCGCGTACTCCACCAGTTCGCGCGCCTCGTCCGGGGTCATGGCCCCGCCAGGAAAGGCCGCCACCGGCGAGCTCTCGTAAGCAAAGGTGTGCTCAAAGTAGGGCGAAAAAATATTGACCTTGTAGGCCGCCAGCGTGCGAATTTCGCGCTTGAGAAAATCCATGGCAGGCAGCGGTCCCCGCGACCAGTCGTCGGAAAGCCCGCGATGCGCCATCGCCGGCCAGTCGCGCAAGGTGGGCACAAGTAGCACGGCGTCCTTGCCCCTGCCGCGCAGCAACTGCTTCACAGTCTGCGCGCCATAGAAAATGCCTGCTGAAGTCTCCGCGATGACCGCCAGGCCGCCCTGACCATCAGGCACAATCACGTACCCTTCGTCGTGCATCGCCGGATCGAATTTCAAATGATGGCCAGCAAGCAGCGCCTGCGCTTCAGGCGACTCCGCCCTCTCAAGCCGGATGTAGGGAGCATCGTCGTGCACGGTTCTCTTGCCGAGACTTTGCTCGATCATGTCCTCGGCCGTAAAAGCATCGTCCGCATTCTTGTCCGCGGAGACAAAGAAGCCGAAGCCCCCAATCGGAATCGCCGCCACCGCATGGCACTCCCGCGGCGCGGGTATCAGCTGCAGGTCATCGCACGCAGGCGTGGAGGTAGATTGAGCAAGCACGCCTGCTGCGACCGACAACAGGACCAAAGGAGCAACAGCAACATGAATGCGCATCGGCTCAACCTCGACGACCTTGATTCGCCTGTCAGCCTAGCGTATCACCGCCGGTGGTGTACGCCGGCTAATCGAGAGGGTTGGCTCCGCGAGTAGATCGATTCGCGCTACAATCTTTCTATGCAGGTCACCGTCGACATTCCCGATCAGTTTGTCCGCTACATCGTGCCCGAGGGTACAAACGCGGGGCGGCGGTTGCTTGAGGATTCGGTAGCAGCCTCCTACCGTGAGCGCCGGCTCACCATGGAGCAGGTGCGCCAGCTTCTCGGCTTTGCCACACGCATGGAGGTCGATCCTTTCCTGCAGCGGTATGAAATCTATGACTATTCGGTCAACGATCTGCGCGAAGATATGGCTGGCCTGGATGATCTGCTGGGCGCACGGCCCAAGCGCAAGATCGCATGATCGTCGTTGCCGACACCAGCCCGCTCAACTACCTCATCCGCTCTGGTTATGTCTGGATTCTTCCCGAACTTTTTGGCAGGGTCATTGTTCCCAAGGCAGTGCTGGCGGAGATGCAGCACCCGCGAGCGCCGGAAGAGGTCCAGGCATTTTCAAATTCACCGCCTCCCTGGCTGGAATGCGTTGAGGCAGGCCGGATCGCAACCGGGCTTGACCCTTCTTTGGGCGAGGGCGAACGTGAAGCGATCAGTTTGGCGCTGGACACTCATGCCGATGCATTGCTACTCGATGATTTAGCGGGGCGTAGAGAAGCACAGTCGCGGCAGATCGCAGCCAGAGGAACCGTTGCCGTTCTGTTGCAGGCATCTTTGCGTGGTCATCTCTACTTTCCAACTGCTTTCGACCAGCTTCGGCAGTTGGGATTTCGGGCCTCCCGCGCGCTTCAGGAAGAGCTGTTTGACACGTATAGCAAAAGCCAGATTGGCTGAATTTCCGACAGCGAATCCAGCCAAGCCCTCAATCCCCTACCGCAAACTCTTCAGCGCCGGATACAGCCTCCGCCACTTTGCATATCCAGCCTTGTAAACGGCCAAATCGCCTGCATCCGGCTCGATGCGCTGGGCAACCTCAATCGCCTGGCCGCAAGCTTCGTCCAGGTTGGCCCAGTGGCCCGCACCCACTCCGGCCATCAACGCCGATCCAAAGGCGCCGCCTTCCTCGGCCCTGAGCACCTCGACGGCTTGCCCGTAAATTCCAGCCTGAATCTTGCGCCACAGAGGCCCGCGCGCACCGCCGCCGCCCAACCGAATGGCGCTGACGGGGATTCCCAACTCGGCGAAAAGTGAAAATGTGTCTTCGAGCGAATAGGCCACGCCTTCAAGCACGGCGCGGACAAAATGGGCCGCGGTATGGACGGTCGAGATGCCGGCAAAGGCCGCTCTCACTTCAGGATCAAGGTGCGGCGTGCGCTCGCCGAGCAGGTAGGGCGCCCACTCCAGGCCTTCGCTGCCAGCCGGAATCTTCGCGGCTGCCGCGGTCAGGCCGTCATAATCCTGGCCGGCGAAGAACGTCTCCTTGAGCCAGCTAAAGCTCAAACCCGCCGACTGCGTTACGCCCATCACGTGCCACAGCCCCGGAACCGCGTGGCAGAAGGTGTGCAACCGGCCCTTGGGGTCCTTGGTTGGGGCTGCCGTGGCGGCAAAAACCACTCCCGAAGTACCGATCGTGGCTGAAACCGAACCCGGCTGCAGAATCCCCATGCCCACAGCGCCCGCTCCCTGGTCGCCCGCGCCAGCAACCACGGGCGTCCCTGCAGCCAGCCCGGTGAGTCCTGCCGCAGCTTCGCTGATGCGGGCGCAGACTTCAGGCGACTCATAGACCCTGGGCAGCCAGCTCTCGGGTATCTCCGCCGCCTCAGCCACTTCCCTGGACCAGCGCCGATGCGTCACGTCCAGCAGCAGCGTTCCTGAAGCCTCCTGCACGTCGATCGCATACTCACCCGTCAGCCGGTAGCGCACATAGTCCTTGGGGCACAGAATATGGCGGATCTTGGCAAAAATCTCCGGCTCATGCTCCTTGACCCAAAGCACCTTAGTGAGGGTGAAGTTAGGCAGCGCCGGGTTGCAGGTCAGCTCGATCAGCCGCTCATAGCCAATCTTCTCCGTCAGCCAATCGCACTCCGGCTGGGTTCGCGTATCGCACCAGATCAGCGACGGTCGCAGCACCGCGCCGTTCTCGTCGAGCAGCACCGCGCCGTGCATCTGGCCCGTCAGGCCAATGGCAGCAATGGGCTCGTTGGGCTCAGGCGCAGCGGCAAGGGCGCCGCGAATGGCCTCCTGCGCCGCACGCCACCAGTCTTCGGGGTCCTGCTCAGCCCAGCCAGGGTGAGCCGTCTTGAACGGCTCATGCTCGCACGATGCCCCGGCAATCAGCTTGCCTGCGCCATCCACCACCACCGCCCGCGTTCCGCCCGTGCCCACATCCATTCCAAGGAACCACATACGCTTGCTCTCCCTGAATAAATCGCTTTTCCCCGCGCCGGACAGCATATCAGCCGAGGGCCAGCCGGGGAAAGGGGCGAGTGCGGAGGATCACTGAGGAAGGACCTCGATGCCGGTCACTGTCGCATAGCCCTCCACCGGAACGAAACTCAGAAGCAATTTGCCCTGGGCATTCGGCTCCAAGTCTGTGGCCTTGCGGATGACCACATCGGTCTGACGCGCCTCTCTGGGAAGGTCGAAGTTCTTGAGGAGCACAATTCCATTGCACGATACATCGAATATATGGGCAACCGAGGCCCTGGTCTCGCCAGATGGGGACGGAGACTCATCCCAGTCGCCGTGGCGCACCGCGAAATACAGCGATACGGAGTATTTTCCCGGCGTCACAGGAATCGCATAGGAGAAGTTTCCCCAGCGCTCGGTTTCGTAGAGTTCAGGATCGTCGGTCCCACTGACCGGGGTCGTGTAGGCAGCCAACTGGCCGCCCTCAAAGTAGCTGTCCGGACTCCACCAGCGGCTATCGTTGGAGTAATAGGGCGTTTGGCGAGCCAGTATGCGCACTGGCCGAATGTGTCCTCGGAACCCGGGCAGAATCTCGATGGCTGAGAGGATGGCCTGCTTGCCGTCCTCCCCTGAAAACTCGAGATGCAGCAGCCCATCGGTTGCCGGCGCAATGCCGGTGAAGACCTTCACATCGGCGGTGCGGCTGGCTCCGGCATCCGCAACGATATCGAAGCGGGTCAGCAGCGTCCTGCCGTTGGCGCGCACGGTCATGAGGCGGCTTCCTTCCCCGCCCGTCGGTGTGGACTCCGGGTCATAGACCGTCTCGGCAAAGTGCAGGCGCAGTTCATAGACGCCCGTTTTCAGAGGAATCGCATAGCGAAATTGTCCCTGCCTGCTGCTGCGGTAGAAATCGGGATTCTGGGTGCGCGAGATGTGCTGCGCTGAACTCTTCACTGCCGTGCCGCCATCAAACCACGCATCGGCGCTCCACAACTTGCCTGCATGATCCACAAAGCTGCGCCCCGAGCCGGCCAGGATGCGAACCTCCTCGCCCATTGGCGGCCCGAGCTGCGATTCCGTGGACGGGGCAGAAGGCTGATTCGATATCGCTGCCGGTGGGGTCTGCTTCATTTGCCTGAGGATAAGCACGGCGCAACCGAGACCAAGAACCAAAAGCGCGAGCGCGGCGACAAGCCACCAGGATCGGCGACCGGACAGATGAAACCACGGTTCCCTTTGCAGGGCGTCGGCGCGCTCGATTATGGACTGGCTTGCCACGGGGGGATCGCCTGGAGCCGACGGTCCTTCCCCCTGTCGTGGAGTAGCAGATTTGAACTCCGGAACATATTGTCCCAACGGAATGATAATGCGGAGCCGATTTGAGACGCCGGCGCCGGAGTAGTACGCAGCCAGGCGCTTGCGCAAGCGATTGGCCTCGACCCGCACAATCGAGTCGGAGTCCTGATCGAAGGACGATCCGCGATGGAAGACCTCCACTCCGACGGTATATTCCTTGATCTGGTTGGCTTCCCCGGCAAAGAGCTTTTCGCATAGGAACGACAGCAGATGAGCGAGCATGGGCGCGCGTGTAAAATACTCGGACTGAAGCACCGCCTCCAGTTCCGCGCGCTGGTGTTCCAGATCGATCGAATCTGGGCTTTCAATCGCCATCGCTTCCATTCCCGTCCATATTCGGACTGATTGTAATGCTATAGCTCCCCGATCCTTACACTGGGAAGTGTTTAACGGTTGAGGCGTCGGGGGAAATTTGACTGTAACGGCGATTAACCTCTGCCGCTTCCCTGCCGTCGAGCCACTCCGCGCCGTATGCGCAACCGCCGTAAGTTGAAGAAGGGCCGCGAGTTCTGTTGCGCCAATGGGAGATTTAACCCCGGCGCAGCGGGCAAGTAGCAGGTATAGCGTTGCGGGCTGCCCAAGCGCGATCTCTACTGGGATCGATACAGGGAGCAGATCGCCGGGGCCGGCTAGTGCAACAACCGCCTCCCGCGAAATGCCCCTACGCAGGAGAGGTGATTCCATGAGAAGACTGGCAATGATGCTGGCGGTGACGAGCGTGCTGATGTGCGCGGCTCCGTACGGAAGGACAGACCCAAACCCGGACGCGGCCAAGACGGACAAGCTTGAGGGTGCCAGGATGGCGGAGGTGAAGGGAGACCTGGCGCGCATTCACAACGACAATCAACAGGCCGTTTCCTATTATTTTGCAGCCCTTCGCGTCGACCGTCAGAATGCAGCGCTTTATAACAAGCTGGGCGTTACCGAGCTGCAACTGCGCGAGAGGGGAGCCGCGCGCAAATACTTTGGGCAGGCGCTCAAGTACGACCCACAGCTCACTTCCGCGCTGAACAACCTTGGAGCTGTAGCCCTTTTGGACAGGAAGTACAAGCCTGCCGTCGCCTACTTCAAACAGGCACTGGCGATGGACGAGTCGAGCGCGCCCATCCATCTCAACCTTGCGGAAGCCTGGGTAGGCCTGGGCCAGATAGATCGGGCCATGACCGAATACGCCCGCGCTCTGGAGCTTGATGCCGATGTTCTCACCAGCAGTGGGGATGGTGTTATCGCCCAGGTAATGACGCCGGCGCAGCGCGCCCGCATTTCGTACATGATTGCAAAATCGTATATGAAACGCGGCAACGTCGAAGGAGCCCTGGATTATTTGGGCAGAGCCAAGGAGCAGCATTATCCCGATTTGGCCATGGTGTATTCCGACCCGGATTTCTCCGCTCTCTGGCAGGACCCCCGGCTGGCTAAAATCATCAGGCGATAGACGTTCCTCTCTATCCAGGCAATGCCGCTCGTCGCCGTAGGCCGTTACGGCGACGAATGGCAACTCTCTTGTGGTGGGCGCCCTGAGCAGCGCTTGCCCAGGCGTTGGCTGCCTGGACACGAGCCTGCATTCCGGGGTCAATTCAGAAACTGGCTCACGGCGGTGCTTCTACATGGCATTTCCGTCGCGGCCTGCCAGCATCCCGCCATGTGACACGCGGCCCCGGACTGTGACCTTTAGCACAGGCGCTCACTCGTTGCCGGGCGAGAATGAATGCGTGAGGCTCGCCAGCAAGCCGCTGTGCCGGCCAGGAGAACATCTACATGAGCGATCTTGCACCGCTGGCTGAAGCCGTTGCCGTTGACCCATTGGTGGGCCATCCCGCCGACTACCACGTTTTCCACAAATTCATCGAGCGCTGCAAAGAGCTTCCGGCCATCGCCACGGCGGTCGTCTGGCCGCTGTCGGATGTAGCGATGAAGGGCACGGTTGAAGCGGCAGTCGAGGGCCTCATCGAGCCTACGCTGATCGGCGACGAAGCCGCCATGAAGGAGCTGGCAGCCAAAATCGGCCTGGACATCAGCGCCTACCCGATTCTTCATGCTGAAACGGAAAGCAAGGCAGCGGAGTTGGGCGTTGCCATGTGCCGCTCCGGCAATGCCCTCGCCATGATGAAAGGCAGCTTGCACACCGACGAGCTGATGAAAGCCGCCATGGCGCGCGATACCGGGTTGCGCACCGCCCGCCGCATTAGCCATGTTTTTATCATGGATACGCCGGCCTACGCGCGCACCCTGATGATTACCGACGCGGCTATCAACATCACCCCCGAGCTCGAAGACAAGATCCACATTGTGCAAAACGCCATCGATCTGGCGCACGCGCTGGGCATTCCCGAACCAAAGGTGGCGCTGCTCTCCGCCGTCGAGACCGTCAATCCCAAGATCAAGTCCACGCTGGATGCAGCCGCTCTGTGCAAGATGGCCGACCGCGGCCAGATCGTCGGCGGCATCCTCGACGGGCCTCTTGCATTTGATACCGCCGTCAGCGTCAAGGCCGCCAAGATCAAGGGACTGGTCTCGCCGGTCACCGGCCAGGCCGACATCCTGGTCGTCCCTGACCTGGAGAGCGGCAACATGCTGGCCAAGCAGCTTGAATACCTGGGAGGCGCGCAACTGGCCGGGATCGTTCTCGGCGCACGCGTTCCCACCATCCTCACCAGCCGGGCGGACTCGGCGGAAACCCGCCTCACCAGTTGCGCCGTGGCCGTGCTACTGCACTATGCGACGCATCCCCAGGTGAAAGTCTAGCCTTCTCATTCGAACCGCCAGCTCGAACGGGCGCCGTCTCCAGGGAGATTGGCGCCTGTTCAATTTTGCTCCCCTCCTCATGCCCCTGGGAAACTCCGCCTCCGCGTTGGCATCCAACTCCTTGCATGGGGAACAGGCGCAGACGCTCCATTCCGGACGTCCCGGTCGTCCTCCCCGGCAGAGGAGTTTTCCCTATGTCCACACATACCCATGACGATTCAAAAGCGGCCAAAGTCAACGTCCCTGACGGTTTTGACTCGGAGCAGGTCAAGAATCTTTCCAGCGTGCTCAACGCCCTGCTGGCCGATGTCTTCGTCCTTTACCTCAAGACCAAGAATTTTCACTGGCACATGAGCGGAGCGCATTTCCGCGACTACCATCTCTTGCTGGATCAGCAGGCGGAGCAGCTCTTTGCCATCACCGACGCTATCGCGGAGCGGGTCCGCAAGGTTGGCGGCACGACGATTCGATCGATCGGACACATCGCCCGGCTGCAGCGGCTGGCCGACAACGATCAGGAGTTTATGGGCGCCCGGGATATGCTGCTCGAGCTCCATGCCGACAACAAGTCCCTGGTGGACAGCCTGCGCGCGGCGCATGAAGTGACCAGCAAGGCCAACGAATATGCCACCACCAGCCTGATCGAAGTCTGGATCGACGAGGCCGAGCGCCGGGCATGGTTCCTGTTCGAGGCCACGCGGTAACCCAACCTCATCCCAACCGGGCGAAAGCGAGTGCAGGGCGCCAACTGGCCCAGGTTTCAAGTGCAAACCTGGGCCAGTTGGCGTACATTGAATTGCAATCCTCCGCCGTATTCTTCTGAGCCTCTTAAAGATCGTCCCGGCTTTATCCGATGAAAGTTGTATACCGCTTCGCAGGGGAAAGCTGTATCTTGAGGCTTCCCGCTTAGAAAGGGCCTATGGGTTAGCTCCGGGCCACCCTCAGGCGCCAGGTTTTTGTCAGGTCAAGAAAGAGCGTCGCCGGGCTCAGGAAGGCCGAAATGCGCAATCTCGCTGAAGCAAATCTCTCGGCCTTGATCGAAAGCACAGAGGACCTGATCTGGTCCGTGGACCTCGAATATCGGCTTATTGAATTCAATAGTGCACTGCGGCAGAGCATGGAGGCCACTTTTGGCGTCCAGTTGGTGGTGGGGATGCCCCTGGAGAGCTCGCTCCCGCCAGAGAGGGCGGCGCTCTGGCCTCCGCTTTATGAGCGTGTACGGACGGAAGGCCCTTTCCGGGTCGAGTACTCTCTCGTCAATGGCTGCATCCTGGATCTTTCATTCAATCCAATCGTTGTCGATGGGGAAACAACGGGGGTTTCCGTCTTCGGGAAAGACATCACCGAGCGCAAGCGGACGGAGGAGGCGCTGCGCGAGAGCCTGGATTCTCTGAGCGAATCGCAGAGGGGTGGAGGCCTTGGCTCCTACATCCTGGATTTTCGCACAGAGGTGTGGGGAAGCTCGGATGTCATGGATGAGATCTTCGGAATCGACAAGGATTATGAGCGCACTTTGGAGGGATGGATAGCCCTGATCCATCCCGACGACCGAGCGAAGATGACTGCGTACTTTGCGGACGAGGTTGTAGGAGAAAGAAAGGCATTCGATAAGGAATACCGCATCCTTCGTCAGACAGACGCGGCGGAGCGCTGGGTGCATGGCATGGGCAGACTCGAATTCGATGCCCAGGGAAAGCCCCTGAAGATGCGTGGCGTCATTAAAGACATTACCGACAGCAAGCGGTCCGAGATCCTGCTCCGCGACAGCGAGGAGCGCTACCGAGAAACCTTCGAGCAAGCCGCGGTCGGCATCGTCCACACCTCTTTCGACGGCAGTTTCCTGAGGTGGAACGCACGTTTCGCTGAGATTATTGGCTACCCTCACGAGGAAATCTCCGGCTTGACGTTTCAGCGGATCACCGTCCCGGAAGATCTGGCCGAGAGTATCGGGTTGCTCGAACAAATCCCCTCCGTCCCCACCGGCGATGTCATTTGGGAGAAGCGCTATATCCGCAAGGACGGCAGCTTGACATGGGTAAAGATCACTGTCTCAACGCAACGCGACGCCGAGGGGCAACGCCTTCACTATATCGCTGTGGTTGAGGATATCAGTGCACGAAAGATCGCGGAGGAGAGCCTGGCGGCGGCTCAGGAAGCACTGCGGGCAAGCGAAGAACGCTATCGCACCGCATTCCAGACCAGCCTCGATGGCATCTGCATCAGCCACCTGGACGATGGGAGATACATTGATGCCAACAAGGCATTCTTCGATTTGATGGGGTTCGAGCGCGAAGAAGTGATTGGCCGGACGTCGCTGGAACTCAACTTCTGGGCTGATTCAGGAGATCGACAGGCGATCACGGAAGAGTTGCGCCGGAACTCAAGGCTCCGCGATACGAAGACCCGGTTCAGGAGAAAGAGCGGAGAACTATTCTGGGTGCTGATATCGGTCTCGGTGATCGAGATTGAGGGCGTTTCATGCATCTTGAGCGTTGTGAAAGATATCTCCGAGGCCGCGGCAGCGGAAGAGCGCCTGGCCGCGGCTCAGGAAGCACAGCGAGGGAGCGAAGCTCGCTATCGCACCGCATTTCACACGAATCCCAATGCGGTCAGCCTCAGCCGGTTGGACGATGGCGCGTATTCCGACGTCAATGAAACATTCCTCGACCTCATGGAATTCGACCGCGACGAGGTGATTGGGCGAACCTCGCAGGAACTGAACATCTGGGCAGATCCGTGCGATCGGGAAAACATAATCGAAGCGCTGCGCCAGAGTTCGGTCTTCCGAGGCGAGGTCCAGTTTAGAACCAAGAGCGGCCGGATTCTGTGGGGGCGGATGTCGGCGTCGCTCTTTGAACATGAGGGTATTGCCTGCGTACTTTCCGTCACGCAGGATATTACAGAAACAAAGGCGGCCTCCGAGCACCTGGCCGCGGCTCAGGCGGCTCTGCTCAAAAGCGAAGAGCGCTACCGCACCGCATTCCAGACGAGTCTCGATTCGGTGAACATCAACCGCCTGAACGATGGGATGTTTGTCGAATGCAATAAGGCCTTCCTCGACGTCACAGGATACAAACGCGATGAAGTCCTCGGGCGAACGTCGCTGGAACTCAGCATCTGGGCAGATCCCCGCGATCGAAAGAATTTGACCGAGATTCTCCGCCAGCACTCAGCTTGCCGGGATGTGGAAGCCCGGTTTCGCAAGAAGAGCGGGGAACTTTTCTGGGGGCTGATCTCGGCCTCGCTGGTTGAGCTTGACGGCGTTCAATGCGTCCTTTCCGTCACGCGCGATATCTCCGATGCCAAGGCAGCGGAGAACGAGATCAGAAACCTCGCCTTTTACGACCCGTTGACAAGCTTGCCCAATCGCCGCCTCCTGATGGATCGGTTGCGGCAGGTTCTGGCCGCGAGCGCTCACGATCACCACATGCATGCTCTGCTGTTCATCGATCTGGATCACTTCAAGACGTTGAACGACACGCTTGGCCATCAAACCGGCGACCTGCAACTCCAGGAGGTCGCACGGCGCCTTGCAGCCTGCGTTCGAGAGGCCGACACCGTGTCTCGATTGGGCGGAGATGAGTTTGTGGTGATGCTTGAAGACCTGGCAGAGACCGCCGAGGACGCCGCGGAAGCGGCCAAGACCGGCGCCGAGAAAATTCTCGCTGCCGTTGCCCAGCCCTACCTGATCGGCGGCCGCGAATGCCGCACCACGGCCAGCATTGGAATCACCGTCTTTGGGGATAGGAAAGAGGAAGCGGATGAGGTTTTGCAGCAGGCCGATATTGCCATGGACCAGGCCAAGGCGGCAGGCTGCAACACCGTGCGCTTTTTCTCCCCTGCTTTGCAGACTGCCGTGAATGCCCGCGCCGCGTTGGAGGATGACCTCCGCCAGGCAATCAAGACCAACCAGTTCGCCCTTTACTATCAGCCTCAAGTGGAAAGCACCCACTTGATTGGCGCAGAAGCCCTGATCCGATGGAATCATCCGGTGCGCGGCCTCTTGCCCCCCGGCGATTTCATTCCTTTGGCCGAGGAGACCGGGCTGATCCTGCCTTTGGGCGACCTGGTCCTGGAGACAGCCTGCAACCAGATTGCGGCATGGGCGCATCAGGAGGCGCCGGCCTATATCTCGGTCTCGGTAAACATCAGCGCACTCCAGTTCCGCCAGCCGGACTTCGTCCAAAAGGTGTTGGCGGCCCTCGATCGCTCTGGAGCCGATCCGCAGAACCTGGAGCTGGAACTCACCGAGAGTATGTTGGCGGACAATATCGAGGAGGTCATTGCAAAAATGACCGAGCTCAAATCTCATGGCTTGAGATTTTCACTCGACGACTTTGGCACCGGCTATTCCTCGCTGACCTACCTCAAGCGATTGCCCCTGGACCAATTGAAGATCGACCGCTCCTTCGTCCGGGACATTCTGGTAGACGCCACGAGCGGAGCCATTGCGCAAACCATTGTTTCCTTGAGCCGGGCAATGGGCTTGCCGGTGATCGCCGAGGGCGTTGAAACCGAGGAACAGCGGGACTTTCTCACCCGTCTCGGCTGCCACGCGTTCCAGGGCTACCTGTTCAGCCGCCCGCTCGCCCTGGAGGAATTCGAGCGGCTGTGGGTGGGCCCCAGCGAATACACTGCGCCCGTCCCCACCAACAATGGCAACCCTTTCAGCGGCCTTAATGTTCGAAGGGACCCCTCACTGGCATGAGTTCAGCCGGCCTGAGTGCCTGATCAATCCATCGACATGCTTAGCTGGTGGCGCACATCCGCGCCGCGAATCCAGAAAATCACATCGGTCGCGATATTCGACGCGTGGTCCGCAATCCGCTCCAGGTTGCGGGCTACCAGGATACCGTTCATCGATTGCTGGGTAAACTGCGGCTTTTCCTGGATGAGTTTGAGCAGGTCGGCGTGGGCGCGGCGGTTCATGCGATCGATCTCGTCGTCCATCTCGCGGACAGAGTCGGCCAGCCGCGCATCGCCCTCGAGCAGCGCCTGCACCGCCGAGCGGATCATGCGCCCGGCAAACTCGCCCATCGCCGCAAAATCCACAGGCAGATCGACCTCCTGGGCCTTCAGAATGTCCTTGGTCCGTCGGGCGATCCCCATCGACTGGTCCCCGATGCGTTCCAGATCGCCATTGATTTTGATCACCGCCAGAATGAAGCGCAGATCGATGGCCATGGGCTGCTCCTTGGCCAGCAGCTCATAGGCCATCTCGTCCAATTCCCGTTGTGCGGTGTTGATGGCCGTCTCATTCTGCTTGACATACTGGCACAGGCCCTTGTCGCGTTGCAGATAGGCGTCTACCGCGGACTCGACCGCCTGCTGCGACAGGGCAGCCATGGCAAGGAGCTTGTCCTTGAGTTCGGCGAGTTGTTGCTGGAAATGAATACGCGGCACGACGGTTTAACCCTCATTAACGATTGTGCACCAATGTGTGTTGCGAAAGAATAAAATTCAAAGAATGCACCAGAACTATCACATCCCAGGGGGCAAACTTCCCAATGTGGGTTGGACGCGCGCCAGGCCGGGAAGATGCTCTAGGCTAAGGGTATGAACGCCGCACACGCTTCAGACCCCGCCATGCTCAGTCTCAACCCTGCCAATTGCGAACCCCGCCAGATTTACAAATTGATGACGGGCATCATCGTGCCGCGTCCGGTGGCGCTGGTTTCCACCATGGACCGCAACGGAGTGGCCAACCTGGCGCCCTTCAGCTTCTTCTCGGGAGTCGGCTCGAACCCGCCCACCGTTCTGTTCTGCCCCACACTTCGCGCACCCATTGGAGCTGCGTCAAACCTGCGTTCAGAGATGCGTAAAGACTCCCTGCGCAACGTCGAGGAGACGGGCGAATTCGTTGTCAATATCGTCAGCGAAGCCATTGCGGCAGCCGCCAATGCCTCGGCTGCCGAAGTTCCGCCGGAGGTGGACGAGTTTGTACTGGCAGGTCTCACTCCACAAGCGAGCGAGATGGTGCGGCCGCCGCGGGTGGCCGAGTCGCCGGCGCAGATGGAGTGCAAGCTGCTCCAGGTGATTTACACCAGCCGCGCGCCAGGCGGAGGCGTCATTGTGCTGGGCGAGGTGGTCCGGTTTCACGTGCGCGAGGATCTGTTGGAGAACTTCCGCATCGATCCGGCGGGTTTAGACGCCGTGGGCCGCATGGCAGGCAATACCTGGGTGCGCACCCGCGACCGCATCGAATTGGTCCGTCCTAAATAGGTGTTGATCCGGCCCTGGAAGGTCTATCCCGCATTCTCTCTTCCTGCCGGACCTAGTTCTCATTTCGAGCAAAGTAGCGCCGGAGGATTGCGAGGAGGTCGCGCTTGTCAAGTTGGCCATCCTTGACGAAAAGCGCTTCACTGAGCGCGGCAAAAAAACTCCGAAAGCGAGGCATTTGCGGATAGGCAAGAGGATCCCGCCGATTGCGCAGCTCATTGAATGCCTGAGCCAGATTCAGGCCGATGCTCGTCGTCCTGGGATAGATCCGCAGAGGGGGTAACGGGTGCGGCGTCTGCGTGTTGAAGCAGGCCAGCAGCAGGCCGGGTTCGTCATAGCCCAATTGCATTACTTTTCCGGTCGTTCCTCCGAGTCGGCAGTTGATCTCAAGAAAGTAGAAGGTGTCGTCGGCATCGCTACAGAGCAGGTCGAAGTGGAACGGCCCCGTGAGCCCCTCTGCCTCAACAAATCGCCGCGCGGCGCGACTCAGGCTTTCGGGCAGCGGCACTGGCATGAGCGAGGTCGCAAAGCCCTCATACTTACGATAGCCCTTGAAGAGCTGCAAAGCGAGAAGCTCGCCGGTTTGTGCGCGCACACCGTGGAGAACGTAGTTCGGCCCCAGGCAAAACCGTTGCACGATGGGCGAATATGTCCAATGTGTCGAGGAATAGAGCTCACTCAATGCCTTGCGGGTATGCAAGATTCGCGCTTTGAATGAAGGTTGTGCGGACTGGAGAAAGCTGGGCCGAATGACCACTGGAAAGGCGCCGTCGGGGATGGCGGCGATGACCTCTTGGGCGGTAAGCGTCCAACCGGGCAGCAGTTCGAAACCGGACAGTATCGCGCGATCGATCTGATGGGATTTGTCCCACAGGCGTTCCAGCACATCGGGATCTGGCGCCAGCAACCTGCAGCCGGGCTCAAAAACGCCGCGATGCTTCCCGAGCCATACCAAGGTGAAATCGTCGGTGGTCAGCAGCGCATCGGCTTGCACGCTTTGGGCAAAGCGCTGGATCGCTGCAAGGCCGTTTTCGGTGCCGACCAGGGACCATTCCAGCGTAATGCCGTCAGGATCGAAGGCATTCGATTGCAATACAAAGCTGCGTGACCGCTCCACCAACTCAATGAGGTGAACTCGAACGCCGGCGCTGCGTGCGCGCCACGCGCATGCCCGCATGGGATGAGTAAAGCCCACGATGACGAGCGAATGAACGATTTGCCCCGCAGTCGGCTCCGAAGCATGTCTGGAAGCATCCTGGACCGACGTTGGAGAACCAAGCATATCCGGTTCCAGCGTGATGGGATCGACTTTCATTTTCTCTTGTATTGGCCTCGCCGGGATGGAAGGATTCCCACTTCGTCTTGCCCGGTCCAGCGATCGCGGCGGGTTGAGGAGCCATTCTCCCCAGAGTTGTCTGCGTCCGCAGGGTCAACATCGGGTTTGGGGGGAAGGAATTCCGGTAACGCCGTCACCAGCCTGGGCGAAGCGCTGGCCATTGAAGCAGAGACGGGTTCCGGGGCCGGCTCAAAAGTCCGGACAAGGAGTGTTCGTTCTATTCCTCGATCGGTTTTCAATGCGAATTTCGGGGCCGGCTCTCGCGGGGCTGCTGTCTTATGCATCTGTTTGAGTCCAAGCACGGTTACGAGATTCCTGAGCCCGTCGAAGCGCGACGAGATTTGGGACGAGGTCTCATCCGGCTCTACCCGTTGGGCAATCTCCTGAGCGACCTCGGATTTGATCGGGGACTCGATGGGTGTCATCCGCTCCCAAATCCGGGGCAGGGAAACATCGGCTTGCACCGGCAGCGGCTCCGATTGGGGCTTTGGCTCAACAGGGAGGGGCTGAGCAGCCGCGGCCTCCGGTTGAGGCTCACGAACCTGCGGCATTCCCGGAGACTTTGCCGCCTCCGGCGCACGGACCTCCGCCCATTCAAGAAACGCCGCATTCTGAGGCTCGGCAACCTTTACCGGCTCCGCCAGAGCTTTCGTTTGAAACGGCAAGGGCTCCACAAGCAGGTCAGCCAGCCACCAGGGCTCGTCTGAAGCTGGGGTTGGCAAGGGCTCAACCGGTTCCGGCGCCGGAGGTGTCTTGGATGTTTTCGGCGGGACAGGCGATGGCTCTGTCGGCACAAAGAGCTGCTCTTGGATCGTAAGCGGCGACAGGCGGACTGGAACCTCGGCAGCAGGCAACGGGGCGGCGACAGCAAGCTTGGGAGCCTGCGGCTGGGTGGGCACGTCCTCGGCGGTCTTCTCGGGAATCTGTTCTTCGGGAACCGAGTCTTCCACCTCAAATGGCTGGCTTCTTACCGTTCCCCGTGCATGGGACCTGCTCTGCGCATTGAGGTGACCCTCAATGGCCCGAACGGAGAGCCGGAATGCGGGGTCGGCATTTTGGAGTCCCACGCGGTTCAACACAAATCCCACTGCCGCCACTTCAAGTCTCTGCAGAGTGGCAGCCACGTCGCGGATTTGCGTGCGCGTGGTGACCCCGGACTCAGCGACGATGATCGCGCAATCCACAAATCTCGCCAGGTATTCAGTCTCTGCCGAGACGACGAGCGGAGCTGTATCGGTAAGGACGAGGCTCCCTTCCTGCGTCTCGCTCTCCTCAGCCATTTGCCGCACCAGGGCTGAAGAGCGGCTGCCCCGTTGAGTGGTGATCAGCCCTTGGCCTGTTTGGCCCTGCTCCCCATTCCCAGAGGCGTTGGGGCGTGGAGCCGGGGGCGGCGTTCCTGAGGCATCCACAAGCACCGTCGCCCTGCCCATGGCCTCCAACATTTCTCTCACCCTGGTCACCACCGTCGTGACTCCGGTCCCGGCTCCGGCGCCGGTAAAGATGCAGCTCTTCAGGTTGCCCTGTTTGCGGGCATATTCGATCGCCGTCGATAGCCGCAACAGGTACTCCTCCGCCACCCCATCTGAAACCTCGTAGAAGTCCGGCAGTTGGGCCAGGGGTGCAAAGCCCAGCACCTGCTCGACATCGGCGGCGATGTAGACCTTTGGGTCCAACTTGTGAGAGACCACCGCGGCCAGAATCCCAAACATGAGTCCGGCAAAGACAAGCGCCAGTGCATTGCGCAGGGCGCCCGACTTGGCGAGGTGCAGCGGCGCCACCGCGGGAGTGATCAGAACCGCAGATCCGGGCGCGCCTTCCTCGATCGTCAGGTTGCGCCACTGCTCGTCTACCGTCGCGAATCGAGTATGCAGGCGGGCAATGTCGGCCACCAGATCGCTGGCTCGCTGCAGTTTGGATGTGGCGCCACCCGCGGCCCCGGTCATTTGCCCAAGCTGGGCGTTCAACTGCCCCTCCACCGCTGCGGTCCGCTCCAGGTCCGTGCGCAGCTTCAGTTGGATGCGCCCGGCCGCCTTGGCGCGCAGATCGCTCGCCATCGATTCCAGTGAGGCATTGATCTTCGCCAGCTCCTCCGCGTCCTGCTTGTACTGGGGGTGACTTGGCGTCAGGTTGGCCATCTGCGAAATAAGAACGGCTCGCCGCGCATTGAGTGCGGTCTTCATGCTCACCAGCCCGGCGTCGTTCGCGATCAATTCATCGGCCTCGGCATTCAGCGACGCGGAGGACGGTCCACGTCCGGCGCCCACCGAGGTGTAACGGGCCGCGGCCTCGTCGTGGTCGCTGCGCGCCTTCACCAGTTCGGTCCGAATTCGGGTGATGTCCTCGTCGTAATGGTCGGGAGCCGCAATTCCGATTGACGCCTGGCCCAATTGCTTGTTCAGGGCTTCCTGCTCGGTGCGGTCGGCGGTCAGCTCCTTCTGGACGCGATCCCGCTCCTCTCCCAACACAGTCAGGCGCTGTGCATCCCCCGCCTTTTGCTCACCGGTTGCACTCTCGATGTAGGCGGCGGCCACGGTGTTGGCCAGCTTGGCGGCAACATCCGGATTCGAGGCGCGGGCGCCAACCGAGAATTGATAGCTGGTCCCCTCCCGCGTTACTTCAATCGTCCGCAGCAGTTGCTCCACACCGGCCTGTTCGGTCTCGTTCGTCCGCCACCATTCGCCGTGTCCCAGCTTGTGCAGCGCCAAGGCCAGCACATCCGTGCGGCTCACGTTTGTCATTTGTTGTTGGATGTAGGACTCGTACGAGTTGCTGTCGAAGGGCCAGCGTGGGCCGCTGCCCTTGTCCAACACCGTGGGCGGCGCAGGCTGGACGTACACCACAGCCTCTGCGAGATAGACCCGCCACATTCTTTTGTAGTAGGCCAGGCCCAGCAACAACCCGGCCAGCGCAAAAGCCAACACCAGACGGCGATGAAGTTGCACGCTGCGCCGCAGGTCCAACCGGAAGAATGCCTGCTCGGTGTTGCCGGCCGGAATGGGGTGCACTGAACCGGAAGGCGGCCCAAGGGGGCCATCGCCTTGAGGGAGCGGCTCCATCGACACGGAAGGACCCGACATTGAGCTCATGGCAACCCCACTGCGGCGAGTGTACCGGCGGTGATGAGCGGAGCAAGCCGCTCGACAACGTAGGTGGCTCGATAGAATCCGGTCTGCGGCACGAAGATGATCTCGCCCGGCCGGAGTGTAATCTCATTGGATTTGGCCGGATTGAGAATGTCGTTGAATGAGATCATCCGCGAAGTACCGTCTTCCGGGTTCACGATCTGAATGTGGGGCTTGTTCCCGGCCTTGGCGCTGACAACCCCACCGGCCTGCGCCAAAACACTGGCCAGGGTAGAGGTGCCGGTCAATGGAACGGCGCCGGGCTTCTGTACCTCGCCGAGCACAGAGACAAAGCGTTCCGCGCCGTTGGGCACATAGATTACATCGTCGCGGCGCAGGCGCATGTCGGCCAGGCCATTGCCGGAATCGATCAGAGCCTTGAGCTGAACCCAAACTACCTCGTCGCGGCCGCGATAGATGGCGCATCGTTCGGGTATCTGCGACGACTTGTTTGGCCCGGTATCCATGCCGCTGCGGGTAAGGGCTTCAAGCAGGGTGGGCGTGCCATCGAACGTGACGATGCCCGGCTTCTCCACCGCCCCCAGCACCAGAACTTTGTTGGCGGTGTACTTGGTCACCGTAACCTGGGCTGAGAGGTTGGCGTAGTAAGCAGACAGCGCGGAATCAATAGCCTTGGCCGCCTCAGCACGGGTAAACCCGTCCATGACGACGTCGCCGGCCAGCGGCAGGGTAATGCGCCCGTCCGGCCCGACAATGAGTTTCGCCGCAAGGTCCGGCCGCCCTGCAAAATCCACGGTGATCTCGTCGCCTCTGCCAAGCCGGTATTCTTCATCGCCGTCAGGTTGAAAATCGCGCAGCGTCGTAAGCGGATTGGGTTTGAGCGTGGGCTCGGCCGGTTGCGAGGTGGATTCCTGAGCCGATGGCTGGATTTGCGATTGGGCCTGCGACTGGACGGGCTCCTGGGCCTGGGCTCCAAGCCCGCGGGTTCCCGAGAGCAGCAGAAGGATGATCGGGATGTCAATGTGAAGTTTCATGCCGCTGCCTCCTGACCGCGCAAGACTCCCAAGCCATGGCGTATCAGCCCGATTCCCTTATGCTTTTCCTCGTCCGTCAACACCCACCAGTGCAACACTGCGATGCCTCCCGCTGCGTAGATCAGGCCCGCGGCCAACAAAACTCCCACGCCCTGCCAGCGATTCACCTCAGCCACCAGCCGGGCGACTGGCCACGCCAACATGCCTGCGACCAGATAGGGCGCCAAGCCCGGCACAATCACCACGCGCAGGAAGCGTGTGAGCCGAAGATCCAACACCCACAGCACCCTGGCCATCAACACACATGCCGAGCCGGCAGTAGCCAGGCAAACTGCCGCTCCAATCCCTAACGGGGTCCAGCGCCCTTCTATCCAGCGAGCTGCCGGCAATGTGACCGCCAGAAGCGCCAGGTTGGGAATCGAGTAGGTGAATTCTTCGTACACCCGGCCCATTCCTCTGAAGATCGATGTACCCGCTCCTGTCAGCATATGCATTTGCATGGCAAGGCTGAATACCACAAACAGGGGGATCAGTCTGTCTCTGATGGGTAACGCCGGACCCAGCCAAACGTGCATGATGGGTCCAGCCCAAAAAGCCAGGGCCGCTACAAAAGCCGCAGTACACAGGTTGGAATAGCGCGATCCGCGCAGATACAGCTCGCCCAGATTGTGCAATTTCTGGGCACGGCCGGATGCGGCGTCCACATGCGAAGCTGCCGGCAACAGCGCGGCAAAAAAAGCGGTAGGTATGGCCGAGAGCGAGACCGGCCACTTCTTGGCGACGTCCAGAAGCCCGGCGGCCGCGGCGCCGATCAGCACCAGTGCAACCACCCGCTCCACCGAGGCCAGAAAGATGGACAGCATGCTCTGCAACTGCACCAGGCCGCCGAAGTGAACCACGTACTTGAGCGACTCGCGCCGCACCTGCCGGAGCGAGAGGTGCAGCCATTTCAACTGGCGTTTAGCCCACCAGATGGAGAGCCCGTCATTGATGGCCGTCCGAACCAGATAAGCCTCGGCCAGCCCGCGGATTCCGCGCCCGGCGCTCACGAGCCAGACGATCACTGCGCACTCCACAACAATGCTTATCGTGACGAAAACTTGTGTGGAAACGATCCGCTGGGTTCCGGTCAGCACATCGTTAAAGGCATTCAACGCTATGCTCGACAGATACACGCCGAGCACAATCAAAATAGCTTCTTTGCCTTCACCCGCGCGAGCAGGGGGCAGCCGCAACAAGGGCCCAATCCATGCCCATCCCAGCCAAAAGACCAGAAAGACCGCGGTGCACAAGGGGATGGTGACCGCCAGACCGGTGGAAAGCAGGGCGTTGGCCTTGTCGTACTCCCGGCGCGCGTGGAACTCCGCCACGTATTTGATGTACACATTGGAAATACCCAGCGTGGTAATGCCGACATACGATACAAGAATGAAGATCGTGGTCCAGATGCCGTAGGCTTCAAGGCCGATATGCGCCAGCAGGAATGGCACGATGCAAACGCCCCGTGCCATGTTCACAACGCGCGCAACCATCGTTGCCAGCACATTGCTTCCAAGCTTTCGGTTCACGTCGCTCATCTGTTGCCGCGCCGCGTCTGGACTCCCCATCTCAAGGGCTGCCTCGGGGTCGAGCGTCCAATCGATTTCGCTCGCAGGCGGTTCGGAGATCGGGCGGGGACTCATCATGGCTGCCGCACCTCCCGCTTGGTCCGGGCCCAGGAAGCGCGGCTCCGGGACTGGCGAAGAACCAGCGGCGTGATGGCTGCCTTCCAAACCAAATAAAGCGGCGAAGCTGCCAACGCCGCAAGGTCCCGCATGGGTTCGGCGCCCAGGAGCGCCGACTCCAGCACATACAAAAACCCGATCGCCGCGCAGACCAGTGCAAACACGTGCAGCCAATGCACGGGAAGAGCGGCGGTCAGCAAGAGAGCCAGGACCCCACGCGACAGAGGAAGGCTCCAAACGTCGACCAGCGTCTCAAGAGCTCGCCAATTCCCGCTCAGAACAGCAGAAACCAACTTCCCGGTAGCCTGGCTGGCTACCCTGAATCGGCCGCCCTCCCAGCGGGCTTCCTGGGTGGCCTGCGCTGCGCCAGACGTGGGAATGTGGGCGTGGACGAAGGCTTCCCCGACCCAGCGCACCCGCACTCCTTGCGCGACTAATTTGGTGTGGTATTCCACGTCTTCGGCAATGCTGTTTGCATTGAACGGAACCCGGTCCAGAGTCGCTGCCGTCAACGCAAAACCATTTCCAAACAGCCCGGTCGAAAATCCCAGGCCCGCGCGCCCCCTGGCTCGCAGCACGTTCATTCCGCGAAATGCAAGCGCCCGAAGACGGGCCAGCGGACGAACCGGGCCCGACGCGGATAACTCCAACTCATACCGGCACTGGGTAGCCTCGGCGCCGCCTTCCAACGCTGCCTGCGTGGCCGAGATCAGGTTTGCGCTCACCACCGAATCCGCATCGATGACCAGCACCGCATTGGCGCCCGCCGCCAGAGCCGCCGCAAAACCATGACGCAGCGCCGCTCCCTTTCCGCGCAACTTGGGATTGTTCAGCTCGACTACCTGGGCCCCGGCCGCTGCCGCCACTGACGCCGTCGAGTCAGAGCAGTTATGAGCTACAACAAATACTGGGATCAATCCGTCGGCCGCCCGCACCGACTGAACCGTCCGCGCGATCATCAGCTCTTCGTCGTGAGCCGGCACAACCAGCGCCAGGCGAATGGCCCTCCTCACGGCCCCATCGAGCCGGCGCGCCGGGCAAAGATTGCCAACGATGCACACCGCCAGATTGAGAAACAGCGGCGCTGCGAATACCACCATCGCCACTGCCAGCGCCAATATTGAAACCTGAACCATCGGACCTCTCTGCTTGCTTGAAAAATCGCCCGCCGTGTTCCCTTGACTCCGCCGTGCTCGTGTGAATAAGCCCTGCCCGCTTCCGGTCGGATCTGCGGAAGGTATAAAGGCCCCGCTCTCAGCTCAGCACCCGCCTGAACTGGAAGCGCGGCGCAATTGCGGCCGGCCCGCCAACTGTCACCCGAGCCGGATTCATTCCTTGAACCCAGCCCACTATGAGAAAGAACAGCAACATGACCTGCTCGCCCAGATAGACCGTGGAAAGCGCGGTCATCAATCCAATCAATAGGGCCAGATGGGCAAAAACAAGCCCCTGGTCCTCAGCCAGCATGGGCCGTGCCGCCAGCCACAACAGCCTGGCCGCACACCCTGCCACGATGGCCACAAACAGCCCCAGTCCCGTGAACCCCTGCGTCACTGCCAGCATCAGAAACTCGTTGTCGATCGACTTTTGGCCGCCCATCACAGGATAGGTTGTGATACCCCACCCGAACGCTTTGCGCTCCATCACGAGCGGCGCGTAATTGCGAATCAGATTCCGGCGGTAGATCACGCTATCCTGTTCTTCGCTGATTGGCTGGCCTGGTGCAACTTCCGAGTACTTGTTCCCGAAGTAGTAGCCAGTCACCGAGAACGCCGCAACCAGCAGCAGAAAAATCGCCGTCGCCTTGCCCATTGAGAACGACCGCATCAGAAACACGAATACCAGCGCCAGCACCACGCCCAACCACGGGCCCCGCGACTGGGTCATCAGCAAACCGGCCACAATTGCCCACAACACAAGGCCCCGTAAGGTCAAGGGCAGCCCGTTTATCACTTTGCGCCCCCCCCAATCGGGAGCAAACATGCGCAGCCAGACGCAGTAAGTCAATCCCATCAGGAACATCATCCCCGCAAGAATTGCATGTCCATAGGGACCGGCAATCCGCCCAAATCCCCAGCGCATCTGGTTGGGCCAATAGACGATCTGGCCTGGAAAGAAATGCCTGAACACCCTCTGCCAAAGGCTGCTGCCGATCACAAAGTCGAAGACGCTGATTGCCGCCACGATCGCCAACAGCACAACCATACGCCGCACAAGCATCTTCCTCATCGGCTGTCCATCAACCTCTCCATGCTCGATCAGCAACTTGCCCAGCATGTAGGGCAGGATCACCGTCGTAATCCCAGCAATAAACTGAAATATGCCGTTGTTCACGTCGGCCTGCAATGTCTCCGCGGGAGAGGTGAACAGCCGCAACCATTTCCCATCGGCCAGCACCGTGCTCAGGCCCTCCGAAAGTCCTGCGCTGACGGCGAACAGCAGCACCAGCAAGTCCATCCAATCCAGACGCCAGCACCGCATTTCCGAAACCCAAATTGCCACGCCCAGAGGAATGATCGCTGTGGCCGCAAACGTCATCGGCGGAAAGTGAGTAAACCGCAGTTCGAAGTATTGGGGCAGCAGAAGAACCGAGGGAAGATAGACATTGATCAGGGCACTTCGCACGGAGCCCCTGGCCAATACCACCCAACAGGCGACTGCCGGGATCAGGATGATCAGATCCATTCCATCCCCATAAAAGAAAGTGCCTGTGCTGCCTTAACCACGAATTCGCGTCTGTGCCCGGAGTACTTCGGGCTCTCCGGTCAGGTTGATGCGCGCCCCGGCTTCAATCTCCTGAACCATGGATCGTCCATGTGCAATCGCCGGTTGCCATTCATCGAACAGCGGTTGCGCGCACCACGCATGGAGCAGAAACCGAAGTTTGAAAGTCAGGCCTGCCAACGACAGCGAAAGGCCAGCGTCGAGCAGTTGCCGCCGCGCATCCATCAAAGCGCCGAGTCCCGCGGCTGTCATTTGCCTCACTGACTGCAAATGCACCACCATCACCACGCCGCTGGCGATGCTGGCATTCATGGCCTCTTGCAGTGAAGATCCAGTGTCGGCGCACAGCCTGCCGTGCATGTAGACATGCATGACCTGCGGCGTGTTGACCATGGTTACATGCGACTGGCCGAGGTAGGGACGCTGCATCCAGGCCGCCACCAACGTCTGCGGAAGACGCCGCGCCAAGCCAAGAAAATCGCGCAGATAACGCGGGCCCAGCCGCGAGGGCTCCTGTACAAATCGCATCGCCCACTCAAGCCCGCACTGCTGAATCCATTGCGGCGCCCGCAGCATATCTCCCACAAGAATTTCAAAGCTGCCCCCAACACCCATTGCCACCGGCACACCCAGGCGTTTGCGATGCATCCAAATCCATTTTTCCTGTTTCGGATTTCCCAGCGCAACCAAAAGAATGTCCGGTTTGGCCGCATGAATCCGTTGCAGAATCTCACTATGGTCCAACCGTGCCATGTTTTCCTCGGTTGGTGCATAGGTGCCCACGACGCGTACGCCAGGATAGTTCTTTTCCAGGAACTTCGCCGCCCGCTCCGCTACATCCCCTTTGCCGCCCAGCAGAAAGATCCCGTACCCTTTTTGCGCCGACAGTGCGGCCAGCCTGGGCACCAGATCCACGCCCGTTACGCGCTCTGCCAGTGGGCAGCCCAACAGTTTCGAGGTCAACACCAACGGCATCCCGTCTGGCAACACAAGACTGCATCCCGCAATGATCCGGTGCAGATGCTGGTCAGAGAGCGAATTGAGCCAGAAATCAAGGTTTGCGGTTGCCACTTGATGCGTTCCGCCCGACTGAATCAACCGTTCGATGGCATCCACAGCCTCGTCTGCCGTCAGACTGTCTAACGGCAGTCCCAGAACTGCGATGGGGTGCTTCGAATTCCGTTTCATCTCAAGCTTCCATTCCCCGCCCAAGCAAGCAATCCCGTACAGCATGCCGTAAGCTGCGGTTGCGGTCTCAATCCATGGCCGCCCCAATCAATTTGTAGTGCCCGGTCCGCGCCTGCTTTCTTTTCCGCCGGCTCCAGAGGTCCGCCATGACTCTTATGGCTGAGCCCTGCCTGGTTTTGCTTGCAACCAAGACCCTTGCGCCGTACAGGCTACATATGACCCATCATCGGTCCGGGTGGACTGATGGTTAGAAGCTACGCCCTGATTAGACTCAGAACAATGGCGAAAAGGTGGAGATGGGAAGCTTAACTACTGCGCCATTAGATACATGCAAAAACAGCAATATGGTAACCATATTTAGTTACCTGGGGGTTGGGGAGCATAAGATCAGGCCCACGTTTGGGTGATCGCGCCCTAGGATTCTGTGCTGAATCCATCTCTGCGCCCTATACCTATTCTTGCCACTGCAACACCGCCATCGAGCAGGGACCCAGTGTCAGCTCACCACCGCCGAAGCGCTCCTCTTTCACCTTTACCTGCGGAGTCTCTTCGTTTGTGGCGCCCGGTCCGGAACTGGTGAGCCTCCATAGGTTAACACGCGAATTGGTAGCAAGGCCAGGGGCTTCCAAGCTGACGCGCCTGGCTTCGTGCAGTCCATAGTTGAAGACAATCAACCCGTGAACTTTGCCTTCCTGAAAACCATAAGCATCGATCTCGTGAACTCCTTTCAGTTGCACTCCATCATTGCCCTCCGCCTGGTCATGTGTGGGGTTTTCGCCGGTAACTTCCACGCGCACCAGATCTCCGCCAATGACCCGGTTCGCCAGCGCCTCGGCCAGAAACTGCGGGCGCATCCGGCCATTGGCGCCCATCTCCACCACACTTCCCCACAGCCTCACAAACGTGCCGTCGCCCCGCCTGAAATGGAACTGAGGCAGGGCAAAGATCATCTGATCGCGGACTCCGTGGTCCCGCATCATGCGCAGCATGTGCCCCGTAACCGCCAGCCCGGCGGCAGCCGACGGGGTAAACCGGTCCAACACTGCCTGAGGCGCCGTGCCTTCTGTTGTGTGCAGATTGACTTCGTATACCGCCAGTTGCCGCCCGCCCGCTGAGGACTGCGTAGCCTGCACGATGCCCTCCCGCGACATTTGCTCCGGCTGCGCCAAGAGGGGGCCGTAGAGCTCGTCGTCGTTGGACCACTTGGTTACGCTGTGCATCAGATAAGGGGCGATCGTCAGCGTGTTGGCTTGCGAAGCCGCTGCAAGCAGATCCGTGTTCCGCCCGGGGTTCACCGCCTGAGTGCCCACGGCCAGATCGAAACGGCCGGCATCCGCCCCGGCCGCCGCGCGCAAAGCCGCGAACACTTGATTGGCTCGCCGGCCGTACGCTGCCCCGTCCTCCATGCTTTCACCCTTGAAGCCTCCATTCCAGGTTTCGTTGCCCAGTTCAATGTGGATCGTGCGGAAGGTCCGCGTCCATGGCTCCCTCCTCCCGCCGGCAATCCGCAGAGCACCCCCCGCCGTATTTTGACCTCCGGCCAGATACTCGGCAAGCTTTCGAGCCTCGTCCTGGCTCATCGCGGTAGGCGCCACGATCCACGGTTCGGCACCCACCTCCTGGCACAGTTCGAGAAACTCCGGAATCCCCACCGGAATGTCCTCCTCGGTAGTAAACCACGATGAGTAACCGGATCGCTGCCGAGCCATAGGGGTCGCCAGTAAATTGTCCACGGTGCTGCCCAATTCCTCGCCGGACATCAGGCGCAGGACTCCGGGCCGCAATTCCCGCAACGTTTCCACCACCTCGTCCCGGAACCCCGTTCGGTTGGCTGCGTCGCCGCTGGTCTGCTCCAGGTCCACATCATCCAGCAGCATTTCGCCGCCTGTCACCGTAAAGCTGACTTCGACGGGTCCCGCCGGCCCGTCCCCCTCGTTGGCGGTAAACTCCTGTGAGTAGTCTGCCCAACCAGGCCCGATGCGCACATCCTGCTCCAGATTGGAAGTCGCAGACGGAATGATTCGCACCATGTGCAGGTGCACCATCATGGAACCGCTCAGCGCCTTTGCGCGGAAGCTCAGGCGGTACCGCCCGCGCAGCCGGACAAAGGTGAATCCATCGAGCGTATCGAAGTAGCTCTTGATCTGTGCCGACTGGCCTGGGCCTGAGGCCTCAATGCGCAGCGCCTGGCGGCCCGAAGTTGCAGGAGAAAGGTCCTTGCGTTCGGCCTCCAATCGCGCGCCGCCAGTGAGTGTGGGCCACCATCCCGCCGCTGGATCCCCTGGAAAATCCTTCTTGACAGCCAGCCAGTCTCCGGCCCCGACGGCTATCTTGCCGGAATCGAGGCCGAGCCCATAGCCCCCGCCGCTGGGGCCGCTGGTCAGCACCCTGCCTTTCCGCCCCGCCGCGGTGCCATCCAGCACCTCAAAGCTGGCCCCATCCCAGAAGCCTGCCGGCCACACGAACCCTTGACCTACATCGATGCACCGGGCCGGTCCACCGGACTGGCAGTGCAGAATACTGCGGTAGCTCATCCCCTCGAATCCAGGATTGCGGAACAGCAGGTTCTTCATGATCTGCCCGGAGTCGTAGTAGTTCTGCCCACCCAGGTTGATGCCGAGCCTTGTAACTCCGGGAAGAATCACCTGGCTGGTCACCCGCAGATGGGTCACTCCGTTTCCCGGTCCGGCTGCGCCCTGAACCGGATATGTGGCTCCGGCCAACACAACAATCCCGGCGACCGCGGCAAAAGCCATCTTCAGGTTGCGCAACTTCATTCCCATTTCCACAGCATCCTTCCTGCGCGGAACCCCGCTCCAGACCAGGAACGAGGTGCAACCGAAAACATTGACCGTCCCCAAAAGAATGACCGCTCCTCAGTTGCCCCCGGTTAGTGCGCTGTACATTGCGAGACCCTTGCGGCGGACTGGACCACGGGAGAAACTTCTCCCAAAACTTCTCCAGGGGAAGGCGCCGCCGATTACTGCGTGACAATTGTCCGGACGCGGCGCAATAACTGTGAGAGTTCGCGCAGAATCGGCAACTTGTCCCACGACCGTGGCGTGATGTCGCTGGGCGACGAACACTGATAACCCAGCGGCTCAGAAGCCGCCACGGTACATACGGAGGGATGCGCCTGACGAAACATTGTCAGGGCTCCATCATAGTGCATCGGGCCTCCTGAAGGATCGCCTGGTTCGCGGGCTAATACAGCATCCAGGTAAGTAACCAGCAGCGGAATCGCCTCGCCCTGAACTGCATAAAAGTGAGAACCAACCGTAAAATCCCCGGTAGCCAGAAACTGTGGTGGCGTGGTTTGCGGCATTTTCATATTGTGCCCCAGATACGCTAATCCCCATTCCATCGCATCCAACCCGTCCAGCATTTCATCCCCCCCGTTCATCAGATAATCGCTGAATGCCAGATCGTCTTCAACGATCAGCACACGCTGCAGCTTGTCCTGCATCGCGCCGAGAAGAACGCCACGGTGGCTCAGAAAGCAGCCGCGCGCGCCGATGCTGGGAAAGCCCTGCGCCGCATCCGGCTTGATGGCTGGAAACACCTCCACTCGACCCGCCTCAAGGGAGATTCCAGCCCTCGCGAACTCCGCAAGAATGTGGTGCAGCCTGTCTGCCCGTTGCGGAAGATTGATAATGTAGGTCCGGTCAAACCTCTCGGTTAGAGCACGCTTCACTGCCGCCATGGATCTCCTTCTCCCAGATGGGAATCTACAGTTTGCCTCGAGCCCACGAACGCCTCGCCAATCCTTGAGGTTCACAAACCGCTGAACCATCTCAAGCGTGGCGTGTGCCTGACCGGCAACAGAAAGGCCTCACCTCTGGAAGACAGACCTTCAACCACGCATCCATCCTACATCCCCCTGGCCTACATCCCCTTGGCCTGCATCCCCTTCTGGTTTGACTCTCAGGGGATATCGGCCTCACACTGAGAGCGAATGCAAACAGTCCCGTGCGTAAGCACACCTAAAATGAATCGGCCTGCCTGGGCAGAAATGGCCTTGCATCTCCTCTCCATTCCATCCGCTCGCGCCGAGCGAGATGAGTGGTCTTTGGGACGAGATAGAAGGACTTGCGCGCGCTGGCAGGTCAATCGGCCCTCGATCGGCAGCCAACTCAAGACCACCGGGTCCTGGAGAGCATGAGACCGTGCATATCTCGCCCTCATACCCCTACGACGTTTCCGTCATCATCGTCTCCTTCAACACCCGCGAGCTGTTGCGGGAGTGCCTGCAATCCATCCTTGCCGAATGCGACCGGCTGCCCCACGGCGGGTCCGCTGAGATTCTAGTGGTGGACAACGCCTCCGCCGACGGCTCCGCGGATATGGTTGCCCGCGAGTTCTCCGGCTCGGCCACCCCTGTCCGACTGATCCGCAGCGAGGTGAATCTTGGCTTTGGCGTAGCCAATAATCTTGCTTTGGAGGCGGCTCAGGGACAGTATGTCGTCCTGCTCAACTCCGACGCTTTCTTCCATCCCGGAGCCCTGCACCTGGCCCTTGAGCACATGAACGACAATCCTGCTGCCGCCATCGGAGGCGGGCGACTGGTCAGCCGCGAAGGAACAGCCCAGCCCTCGGCCCGGAGTTTCCACTCCATCTGGCTCGATGCCCTGGTCCTTACAGGACTCGCCAACCGCTTTCCGCGCTCGCGAGTCTTGGGCGCTCCGGAAAGAAGCTGGGCTGATCCCAATCAACCGGCGGAGGTGGATTGGATCCCAGGGGCGTTTCTAATCTTGCGCCGCGAAGCCCTCATCAAAACCGGCCTCTTCGATCCCGCCTTCTTCCTCTATTACGAAGAGGTCGATCTGTGCCGCCGCGTCAAGGCCGCCGGATTTCGCGTCCTCTATTGGCCGGACATTGTCGTCACTCACCTCGGCGGCGAATCCAGCCGCCACTTGCCCTCGGTGAAACTGTCTGAACACGCCCGCGAAGTCGTGCTCTGGCGCATGCGTTCCAACTTGCTCTATTACCGCAAGCACCATGGTTGGCAAGCACGCCTGGCCATGGGTCTGGAGCTGTTCCTCTACGCGCTGCGCCGGATCCGCAATTTTCGCAACTCCAACCCGGCTCGACGAGAACGCGGCGAAGAAGCCGCCCTGCTGCAGCGCATGATGCTTCAAGCCTGGCAGGAAACCCAAGGCGGGCGGGTTAGCCCGCCCAGCCCCTGGTGAATTTGCGGATCTCTAACTTCGCCTGGTAATGTCAGCCCGGCTCGATAACCTCCGTCAATCGCTCTTCAATTAGAACTCCGCTTATGCTCAATGATCGTCAGCGTATGGCCGCGAAGCTTTCGCCAGCGGTAGGTAAGCAGCCCTGCGAGTGCCGGAAACCTGCCAAGCACGGTGAAAAAGGCGTACGTCATTGCGTCGCCGCTGGTCCAGCCGCGCTTTTTACCGCCGAAATAAATCCGGACAAATTGCAGCGCATACAGAATCAACATCGCCGCCAGCGACAGTCCATAGGTAAACGGGGCAAGACACAGCGCCCCCGCCGGCAGCACCAGACCCCATATCCAGATCCGGCGGCAATCGCGCACATAGTACCGCTCGTCGCTCTTGCCGTGCAAAGCCGCGACTTGAGCATATGCATGACCTGACCGCAAGGCTCTGCGACCCCACTGGCTGAAGCGCGTCATCGCCGCATCGTGGCGAGCCATCGCCGCATCCACCTGCAGAATCTTCCAGCCCGCACGCCGCGCCCGCACGCAGAACTCGGGTTCCTCGCCGGCAATTACATCGGCTCGGAAGCCGCCTGCTGCGCGGAAAGCCTCGGCGCGCACCATGAAGATGCCGCCGCAAGCGCCAATCTCCCCCGGCATCTGCTGCCACTCCAGGTCGCACAACTTGTTATAGACGGTTGCTTCGGGATGGATCTCGCGCACATGTCCGCAGGCAATGGCCACATCCGGCCGCTCATTGAGGGCCGCGACGCCGCGCTCGAGCCAACCGTCAACCAGGTCGCAGTCGCCATCGACAAACTGAACCAGGTCCACATCGGGCTCGTGTTCCATCACGCAGGCAAAGCCTTCATTGCGCGCCCGCGCCGCGCTGAACGGCTGCGCCGGATCGAGTTGGACCACGATGCAGCCCACCGACGCGGCATATTCAGCACTTCCGTCCTCGGAACCGGAATCGACGTAGACCACCGTCCGCGCGCCAGCCATCGCCGCGCGCAAACAGCTCTTCAAACGATCCCCCTCGTTGCGCCCGATAGCGATAATTGCGACGGTTTGGTTGGACTCGGGGATCATGCGATTCAATTCTAGGATGGTCTGAAGAGAATAGATATGTTGCCAAGGTTGTAGGACGGGTAAGTCGCAGCGATTTCTATCTATGCAGCGTAAGTTGGTTCTTTATCGAGACTGCGAACGACGAATTCAATCGCGGCCTCCACTTCTTCGCGTTTAACACCGTCGAAAGCCTCCGTGATCTCCTGAACCGACATTCCAGCCTCAAGATTTGCAAACACCGTCTGAACCGGCATCCGCGTTCCCTTGAGAACCCAGGCCCCGCTCACTTTGCCGGGAACGCTTTCGACAGCGTCGCATTGTGACCAATCAAGATTCGCCATCGTCCGCCCTTCCGCTTCAATAGTAGGCCAAAACGTACGCTTTGCGACAGGCCTCACACCGCCGTCATATCCTGTCCCTTGGCCTCGCGCCCCATCAGTGCCAACGCGGACAGCGCCAGCGCCACCACAATCACGGTAACCGCCAGCACGGCCGGATAATTGCCCCAACGCTCGGCAGCCAAAGCCTGACCCTTTCCGTTCCACGAGGTCACCAGCCCACCTAACTGATAGGCAAGGCCCGGAGCCGTAGCCCGCACCGGAGCCGGCGATAACTCAGTCAGATACGCCGGAACCACCCCCCACGCTCCCTGCACCATAAACTGCATGAGCACCGCGCCAATTCCCAGCGTGATGGCCGAATGTCCATACGCGTAAAGCGGAATCACGGGAATCGCCAACAGCGCCGCAGTCACGATCGCCCGCTTGCGCCCCCACTTTTCCGACAGCGTCCCAAACACAAACCCGCCGGCGATGGAGCCGAAGCCGTACAGAACTCCGATCAGCCCCACGGTGGCCGGCTTGAGCTTGGTCAGCAGGAACGTCGGGTACACGTCCTGGGTGCCGTGCGAGAAGCTCATGAAGGCCGTCATCAGCAGGACGAGGAACAGAAACGTGGGCAGAAAAGCCAATAGCCTACCCGCCTCCCCACCCGAGCCAGACGAGCCCACTCCAGCCGCCCGCTCCCGCCGCATCTTTGCCCCTGCAAGCCACACCGGCGACTCCTCGACCCGCGCTTGCACATAGAACACCATCAACGCCGGCGTCGCACCCAAGATGAACAACCCTCGCCAGCCGATCCCAGGGACGTGCAGCCCCGGCCAGACAAGGCCATGGAAGTGCAGGCCCGGCAGGACAAAACCGCTGAAGAAAAGCGCGAAGGCGGCAGAGGCCAGAATCGACCCCATCGCGTAGCCTTCTTGCAAAATGCCGGAGAACGTCCCGCGGCCTTCCCTCGGCAATGTCTCAAAGGCAAGCGCCGCGCCCACTCCCCACTCGCCGCCCATGGCCAGGCCAAAAAGCGCCCGCAGCACCAGAAGCGCAGTCAGAGACGGCGCAAAGGCGCAAGCCAGCTCGATCACGGAGAAGCTGAGTATGTTGAACATCAGCACCGGCCGCCGTCCATAGCGATCGGCAAGTATTCCGAACAGCAGGGCCCCAACCGGCCGAAACGCCTGCGTCAGGAACACCGCGCCCAACACCGCCGACGGCTTGGTGTGGAACTCCGCTGCAATGGCCGGAACACAGAAGATGAGGATAAAGAAGTCGAGCGAATCCAGCGTCCACCCCAGGAATGCGGCCACAAACGTATGGCGTTGGGGGCGGGTCAGTTGGCGAAAGTGATCAAGCACAGACATAGGCGGCAGCATAACAGACCGGATTTGCAAAAGGCCCGTGTCCGTTCGCCCTCCGGCCTCATCTTCGCCTGGAGCAGGCCACAATCTCCGCATGCATACCCATTCCGCGGGCGAGGAACAATCTTGCAAATCCGAAAATTCAAGAAGATGAATATCAATCTTGCTCAGGCACGGCGACAGGGGCGAAGGCTTTGTGTCAGTCGTCCACCGGCGTTGCCGACCCGCGGGGGATGAAACTGCGTCCAGCCATTCCGCCGCTAACCTGCTAACTCGCTATCCCCGCTTCAGCGGGGGCTAACTCGCTGCTTTTTGCCCGAAAACGCTTTTTCCGTTTCGATTGTTGAACTTGCAGCACAATCGGAATCTTGTTTCTTGTCAGCCCGTCAGATATGCTTTTGGGGAACTCTCTCATCATGAACCTCGCCGTGGCAACCCGCATTTGGACCTTATTGGTGGCTCTGTTTTTCGCGCCCTTGCTGTGCGCCCAGACCGCTCCACCATCCCAACCTCCCGCGGCGGAGTCCGGCCCCATCGCCATCATCCCGCTCGATAGCACCCACCCCGATGCGGCAGCCACAGTCACCGGCGCGCTCGAAGTCACCCGAGGCAAGGCCATCATCGCCGCCAGCGGCAGCATCACGGCGGGCACTCAGACCACTGAGGTTACGTTGCCCCATCGCGGCCTTTT
>PLFY01000008.1 GCA_003138365.1 Acidobacteriaceae bacterium | reverse complement strand
CCACTAAATAGCCGGAAGCGCCGCCAAAGGAAGCCTCAGACTACGAGTGGAAGCGCGAAAACGGCGAGGTCCAGAGCTACCAGCACAGCCATGCGGGAAGTTGGCTGCACATCGACCCGCATGGCCAGTTCTACGACCGGCAGGCGCAGCCTATTTCGCGGGAGACCGCCCTTGAGCAAGCGAGCCACGCCTTGACTCACTCAGTGGGCGACAACGCCCAAGCGCAGTCCGGCAGCAGAGATACCACCGACCTCGGCCTGGGTCTGTGAACCGGATCGATGAACGGCAGCATCGCCCGAGAATACTCGCCAACTGGTTGACCGCGCACTTGTTTGCTGGCAGTGGCTCCGCCGGAATCGACCGGCAAGCGCTCCTTCTGTAAACGCAACCCCGGTCGAGATGGTAGCGAGTACTGATTCCCTTGATGTGTGTCCGATTCGGCAGTCAGCGCGAATTTCGTTGTTGTAGCGGCGAGGTTAACGAGAATCTGTGTGCGGAATATGTGGGTCGTAGGATGCCAGACGCCGATACAGGGAACGCTCGGCAGAATAGATCCTGGGCAAACGCCGATCAAATGCGATTACTTTAAATCCGACTGGGCCATAAGACTTCAGTCGACTGGCAACCAATCACAATGGCCGCGCCGTCGAACTCGATCCAAACAGCCACATGCACCTCGATTACGGCTACGCTGTCACCAGTCACTCCAGCCAAGGCCAGACCGCCAACCGCGTCCTAATCCACGTGGATACCGAACTGGGCGCCAAGGACTTGCTCAACAGTCGCATGGCCTACGTTGCCGTCTCGCGTGGCGCGCACGACGCGCAGATAGCCGCGACGTGTCTCATACGCCAGCGATCCAACAGGCCCCTATCTCTAACGCCATCGAGCAATCCATTGAGCTACAACCCGCCCACGAGCGAGAGATTGGTCAGGGATTCGGTATCGGCATGTAAATCCAGACCCAAGCAGACATTCCCCGGATAGCAGCAGTGTAGCCGAGGCCCGGCCGGAGTCAAGGCCGCCCTCCTAGGCGGACGCCGCTTCGCGGTTAGGAGCCTTGACACCGTCCTCCCAGCCTCGGCTTATCATTCCAATTATCCGGGGAATGTCAGGACTTCCCGGTCCCGGTTAAGAGCGATATCAGCCGCGATCCCACATCGTCAGATAATGGATGCAGGAGGCAGCAGCAACGGCGATTCAGTGGAACTTGGACTCCAAAGAGAGGCCCGGCTCTCGGTCGATGCTCCGGCATGCGGCCTTGCACCGATGAGGTATGCGAGGCTGTCCATCTGGCAAAGGAACAAACGCGATAAGCAGCGCGATCAAAAGTTGAAACTCATCTGCAAGTCGATGCTGCGATTAGCCGCGGCGGATGAAAAGAATCCTCCCGCGAGGGCAGTCGATTTTCCAAAGAGCTGAGAACCGAGAACTCCCATCGGCTGCGCCAGGCTGACATTGTTGAAGATGTTCCTGCCCATTGCCGCAAAGGTAAGGGAATAGCGCCGAGGGACAGCTTGATCGAGCCGCGGCGGCCCGCCATTCCCGCTTAAACCGCCGGGACCAAGGCCGCCGCCTCCACCACCGGGTCCGCCCCCCGGAGGCGGACTGCCGCCGCCAGGTCCACCGGGGCCACCGGCTCCGGCAGCCGATCCCTGAGTCACCCTCGGCCCGATGCCAAAAGATTTGCTGAGCCGCAGGTTCATGCTGAATTGCGACGGCCCGTTGCCATAGTTATAGGGGATACGCGACTGGTTCCATGCCGGGTCCAGGTCGAACGTTCCGTAGCTCGTCTTGACCGTGCTGGTGCTGCTGGAAGTTGCAAATGCGGGCCGGTCATTGAACTGGTTATCGCCGTTTAGATCCTGGTCCAAGGTAATGTTGAAGGGCTGGCCGGAATCGGCAACAATCATGGGACTCACGGACACTTTGTAGGGGGCCTGGATGTTACCGCCCAGCAGGAAGCGGTTCCGCACATCGAAGTTGGCTCGGCCGTAGTCGGCGCTAGGATCAAACTGGTTGGAGGGGAAATACGTTGCGCCGGAGGTATCGGCCTTGGCGAAGTTCACCATGTAGAAGCCAAAGAGGGAAACACGGCTCGCCCGCACGGTGTAATTGACCATGAGTTGGTTCTGGTTATAGACGCCGCCGGACTGGAACTGATAGATGTTCTCGTTGATCCCGTTGGGCCGCGTGCCCGTTTCGGTGGCAAGATCGTATGTGCCGGGAAGGTAAGCGTTGATATTGTCGCTCAAGTATTGGTGTACGCCGTGGGAGTTGATATAGGTTGCGGAAGCGGTTGCTACTTTTCCAAACTCGTGCTCAATCCCCACCGCAGCCTGCATATTTACGGCGGCTTTGAGATTGGGCGCCACCTGATAGATTGTCGGTGCGGGCACAGAAGAAGAACTCGTTCCATACTTGGTGACGTACTGCTTCTGGTTTACTCCATTCTGCCGGATGGCGTCGAGAACGTAGGTTGAACTGAAGCGATCAAAGAACCAGCCATAGCCGCCACGGATGACGGTCTTAGCCGGAGAATTGTTGCGAACGCCGGGCGCCCAGGCGACTGAGAAGCGCGGAGCCCAGTCGTCGTGGTTGCTGATGCGGTTCTGCGCTTCGTAGCGCAGACCGTAGCTGAGGGTCAGGTTGGAGCGCGCCTTATAGTCGTCCTGAAAGAAAAGTCCTGCGTCGAAGAGATTGATACGCGCACCGGGAGTTCCGGATGTCACGTCGTACTCGGATGGAGAGTTTGCCGCATAAGCGGTGAGCGAGGTGTAGATATAGTTTCCATTAAAACCCGACGTCGAGTAATTGGAATCTCGCGTAAGGCGCAGGCGCGTGCCGAAGTTCAACGCATGAGCTCCTTTCGCCGCGGTCATGTAGTTTTGGAGTTCATAACGGTCCTGATTGTCGCGGACCACGCCGTGATTGTTTCCTCCACCGGTGAAGGCTCCCTGCACGGTGATTGTGGGATCGCTGCTTTGCGCAACCTGGTTGTCACGATCGCGCGTGTACTGAAAACGGGTCTCATTGACCAAGTTGGCGCCCAGCACTTGCGTATCGCTCACCTGGATCGTGTTCTCATAATTGAGCGTGTCGTAAGCCTGGCTTTCCAGCGCAGACTGCGAAACACCGTTGTTGGTCTCCTTCTGTCGATCGAACATGTAGCGGATGCTGAGCGTGTTGCTCTTGCCGAGTTGGAAGTCGAAACGAGGGCTGACGTCGAGGCGCGATTGCGGGTTTGCAACGGCCGCCGTGTAGTTGTATGAATTGCCGTTGGCGTCCAGAAGCTCCGCGTTCACAATGGAGTTTGACTGGTTGTCTCGGCGGAAGACATTGCCAAACCACGATGCGCTTTTGCTCAACGCTCCGCTGGCATTGCCGACCAGAAACGTGCTGTAGTACGGTGGCTCTTCGGTCACAAAGGGGTTGAGTGAATTGAAAGCGGAATCGTTGCCGTTGACCATGAACATACCGTGGAACTTGTCGGTTCCCGGTTTGGTAAAAATCTCGATCCGTCCGTAGCCCAGTTTGTCGTATTGTGACGAAAATGGATTCTGGTTAATACGTATCTCGCGAATGGAGGATTTCGGAGGGAGTTGCCCGCCGGTGAATCCGTCAATGTAAATCTGTCCGCCGTTTGGGCCTGCCGACGGTCCAGCGAGAGCATTCAGCTCATTCTGCAACTCATCCGGATCGTCAGAGAGTGCATCGAGATCTTTGCCCTTGATCACCATAGCGCTGGCGTTGTTGTCGGCGCCGGTATTGACGCTCAGACCCTCATCGCTTACCTGAACTTGCTGCTTTTCGACCGGCAATTGCAGCTTGACGTGATCGACGGTCACTTTGCCACTGGACACTTCGACGTCAGGTATTGTGGCAGGTGCAAAGCCGGAAGCAGTGACAATGAGCGAATACCGGCCCGGAATCACATGATCGATCACAAAAGTGCCGTCGCTGCCGGCAAGGACGGTTTTCACGACACCGCTTTCATTCGAGAGCACAATCGAAGCGGAGGGAATCAGGGCTCCAGTGGGGTCAGCAACGGTTCCGTGGACGTTCCCGTTCGGTGCCTGGGCCTTCGCTGCGGATCCATATGCAATGGCGCAGACAAACAACAGCAAGCAGAGTTTTTTAAGCATGGGTCGCGTAATGCCTCCGGCTACATAAGAGAGCCATATTCAGGAGACATCAGGACCTTGCACAGTGCGGTCTTATTCAGTAATGCTGTGTAAAGAATTGTCACGGTGCCATTACTCTTTGTTACATTTCTCGTGCGATCTCTTGAAGGCATGGGCGTAAACTCAGAGACACAGGAGGGCAGTTTGGAAGACGTTCTGCTGATTGACGACGACGTTGAACTCTGCTCGATGCTGAGGGACTACCTTGAAAAGTATGGCTTTCGTGTCTCCGCCGTACACCGAGGCGATACGGGCCTCAAGGTGGCGCTTGAGCACCGTTACTCCCTCGTCCTTCTCGATGTAATGCTTCCAGGTATTGACGGCTTTGAGATCCTGCGAAAGATACGCGCGGACTCGGCTATGAACGTGCTGATGCTGACGGCGCGCGGGGAAGACGTAGACCGCATCGTGGGGTTGGAGATTGGAGCCGACGATTATTTGCCCAAGCCGTTTAACCCCCGGGAACTGCTAGCCAGGATGCGTGCGATTCTGCGAAGGACCGCTGCGGCCGGAACACCGAATGAGCATACCCTGCTGCACGTCGACGATTTGGAACTTGATTCGGCTGCGCGCACTGTCCTTCAAAATGGCAGGAGCGTTGAATTGACAGGCGTAGAGTTCGCGCTTCTGGAAGTTCTGATGCATTCTCCTGGGAAAGTTATCGCGCGCGAGGAGTTGGCAGAAGAAGTTCTTGGGCGCAAGTTTAACCCGCTCGATCGCAGCCTGGATATGCATTTGAGCCGGCTGCGGAAGAAACTCGCTGAGGGTAGTTCCCACGAGGACCGTGTAAAAACGATTCGCGGAGCGGGGTATCAGTTAACGATTCACAGGAATCAGACGGAAGCAAAGGACTGAGCGATGCGCGGCCTTTTTTTCAAGATATTTGCCATTTTCTGGATTGCGCAGAGTCTGATTTTCATCATCTCTACGGCATTGATCGTACAGCACCGCTTTCCCCGGCCGGATATCCTGATGGATTCGCTGTTCAGCAACCTGCGCAACCAAGCAAGAGAGAGTGTAGACGCTTTCGAGACCGGCGGATGTGGCTCCCTCGAAGCGTATGCTGCCATCCACGGACAAACCATTGCTCTCACCCGCGAGGCAGGGAGCAGTCTCTGTCCTGGGATGCCTGATCTGGCCGGTGGGAGCGGAAACGGTACTCGATTCCCAGACCACATCATCGGCAGACAAGTGGGACAGCAATACGTTTGGAGCGTGCCCTTCAGTTCTGCCACAAACAGGAACTATGTGTTTCTGCTTGCCCGGCCACACGCTCCCGAAGGCCATGATCCGTACCCTGACCTGCTGCACTTCGCATTTCCGCAGCTGCCTGTGGCAATCGCGGTAGGCGGCGCAACCACATTTGTGCTTGTGCTGCTGTTCACACGGCCATTGGTCAAGCTGCGGAAGGCGGCACGTGAATTGGCGCAAGGAAACTTGAGAACGCGCGTAGCCGAACCTGCGTCAAAGTCTAGGTTTTTTCGAGGAGACGAGTTTCAGGCGCTGGTACATGATTTTAACCACATGGCCGAGAGGCTGGAGTCGCTTGTGGGCGCGCAACAGTTGTTGTTGCGGGATGTTTCGCACGAGTTGCGCTCACCTCTGGCTCGCCTCAATGTCGCCTTGGAACTGGCGCGGGAAGACGCAGACCCCGACACGGAGATAGAGACGCACCTGGGCCGTATCGAACGAGAAACCGAGAGACTGAGCAAGTTGATTAGCCAGCTTCTTACGCTCTCTTCGATGGAAGCAATGAACCAGGTAAACAACTTTGGGCCCGTACTGCTGAATGAACTGATCGACCAGATGACTCCGGACGCTGGGTACGAAGCCCAGCAACGGCAGTGCACAGTCTCCTTTCACGCCGACGCAGAATGCGCAATTCTGGGAAATCGCGAACTGCTCTATCGGGCCGTTGAGAATGTCCTGCGCAACGCCATCCGATACACGGAAGAGAATTCCGAGGTGGAAATCCGGTTGGCCGTCGTGACGGAAGAAAAGGGTAGTAGTATGGCCGTACTCGAAATCAGCGATCGCGGGCCCGGTATTCCAGAGAGCGAACTCCACTCTATCTTTCAGCCCTTCTATCGCGTGGACCGTGCACGTAGCGCGGAGACCGGGGGTGTCGGCGTCGGTCTTGCGATTGCAGAGCGTGCCGTGAAACTTCATCACGGAGAAATGCGCGCATACAATCGCGCCGGTGGCGGCACAACGGTTCGTTTGCAACTCCCGCTGGTCGAGGGCGATGATCGCCAAAGACAGGAGCGCAAAATCACAAATCCGGTTAGTTGATCGGTTGTTCGCCGCTCCATGTGTGCGCTGAGCCGCGGTTTGGCTCTCTGAGACCTCACCGGATCATAGTCAAGATAATGCGGGTAGAGATCGAAAGACCGCAAGATCGTGTCCTGTCCTGGGATAGTGGAGCAATGATCTTTGGATTGTGAATATGGCTCTCTATCAACGCCGGTCACGTGCGCACTGGAGTGCGCACGTGACCGATCCGGGGAAACGACCATCCATTCACCAGGAGGAGAATGTGGCCGAAACGGCGATACTGGAATCGCATCTGTATCGCCACTTCCAGCGTTACCGCGTACCCTCCGCTACGCCGCGCTGGAACTCGAGCTACCACCATCTGGCAATCCGTTCCGCCTTGCTACGTTCGCAGCCCAAGGCGGACTGAGTGACTTGCTGGGATGCACCGGCCCGTTCCCTCTCTTACGAGCCTGACGGATTAGTCGATAACAAGGGTCATCGAGGTCGTGGCGGTCAGGCTTGAGTCCGAGCTGTCTTGGCCATCGATCGTGAGCGTGTAACTGCCCGTCGGAATGCCCGATGTCCCCGCAGAAACGGTGACGGTTGAAGGCGAGACAGACAAGGAAAAGCCCTTGGAAGACGAACTGGAGCTTGATCCGCCGCAGCCGGAGAGGACAAAACCCAGTGCCACGAGAGCCAGCATGTACGAGAGGGCGCGAATCCGGCGGAAACGCCAGCCAACGATGCCCGCCAGGAGTAGCCCGAGGGAACCAAAAGCGGCTGCAGTGATGGGAAGCATGGGGTTGGAGGAAATCTTGCTGGTTTTGGCGCTGTGGAAGGCGTGAACCTTCCCGCTTTGGACCGAAGCACTGGAGCAGTTCGCTGTGCCGGTGTAAAGGGTCAGCGTTTCGCTTACCGCACTGGTGCCGCTGATCGTAGCGTTCGAGACATCATAGCAGGCGTAATCCTGGAGATATGTGCTGGAGGTGGACAGTGACAAGTCCACAGTTCCGGTGTAGCCGCCCGAAGGGGTTACGGTCACGGTGGTCGAACCCGAGCCGCCGGAACCAGTCGTGGAAGATGAGCCGATCGTGACTGTCGTTGTCCCGGTGGAAGCCGCAAATGTTGAGTTGCCAGAGTACGCCGCTGTGATGACATGCGATCCGGATGTAGTGGAAGAGAAGGTGTATGTGGCCAAGCCGCTCGACAGCGCAAGAGACGATGTTTCGGTGGTGCCATCAACCATGACGGTCAGGGTTCCCGTCGGGGTTGTCGTGACTGAACTCAATTCTGGAGCCACCGTGATGGTGATAACATCGCTCGCGCCGGAAGAGGGTGTGCTGCTTGCCGCAGAGAGAGAGGTTGTAGTGGCCTCCAGGGACGAGGCGGAACTTGACGGCCACGCGGTGAGCAGGTTGTAGAGATCAACCGATCCGAGGCCGCTGGCCTCGTCGTAGCCTCTCGCGGCTGGGTACTCGGATTCGCCTGCCGATGAGCAGTAGCTCGATCCTGCAGTGCATTCGTTGCTGCCGCTCGTGATGTCGTGAAAGGCAGATGCGTATGTCGTGGAACTGGCCGCCAACGTATACAAGGTTGAGTTGATCAGACCCTGCCCCGTTGAATTCTCCTTCTGATTGATGAGGGCGAGCATTCCCGCAAATATGGGCGCAGCGAAGCTGGTGCCTCCAGCCACGGTCAAGTACTCGTCGCTGGAATCACGGAAACCGTTCGAACAACTGCCTGTGATATCGGTTGCGGTGGAATCACTGGAGCAATAGAGATAGCCGGCATTGTTGGGAGAAGAATCAAGAGAGATATCCGGCACCAGCCGGTAGCTTCCCGAGGGAATGCCAGTCACACTGCTTTGCCAACTGGGCCTCGCAGTCAGGGTGCTCGTGCCTCCGCCTCCCGACGAGAGCGCATATTCGGCACCATCATTCGAGCCCACTGTCGCACTATCGTCGTTCCAGACCTGTTCCGGAATATACGACTTCGCGGAACTGATGACATCGCTGCCGCTTGCCGACTCCCAGTAGGTTGTGTTTGAAGCTTCGACATCCGCCGATGGAAACTCGGTTCCACCCATAGCCGTTACATACGCGCTACTGGCGGGATAATTGACAGCCAGCTCCTCCTCTTCCGAAGTAGGAGTCGTGTTGCTGGTGAGATCGGCATAGCAAGCGGTGGATCCCGTGTCACCGGAGGCCACAATTACGCTTTGTCCCTGGCTGGCTCCCTGTTCAAGAATGGACTCGATGGTCAAGTAGTCGCTGGAACTGAGGTCGGGTTCGCATCCGCCGTAACTCATGCTGATGATCGGCGCAATTTTGGTATCGACTGCGTATTGGAGCGAGTCCCACACGTTGTAGTTGGAATTGTTGCCAACATAAACCAGGTAGATCGTTGCGCCTTTGGCGATGCCGCCGGAATACTCAAGATCGAGATCGGACTCGGCCTCGTCCCCTGAAGAGACTGCTGCGGTTCCGGAGTCCGGCACCAGAACCAGCGTTGGATCTTTAACAGTGAGGCCAGCTGCATTTTGGAAATTCTCGATGTCCGACACGGAGATCTCCGACTGGCCGACGACTGCAATCGACTGCCCGGTCCCCGTGTAGCCCGCGCTATAGGCCGCATTGATGTCATAGATCGTGGCGACATCTTTTGGCGTCAGAAAGTGATCGCCGGATTGGCTGGACGTGAAATTCGGCTTTACCTTGCTCGATTGTGCCATCCGAAACCGCACCTGTGGCTTTGGCCGGAAATCATCGAGATTGCGCACGGACTGTACTACCCCGGAAAGCGCCGAGGGCACCGATATGGGCGTCGCATTCGAGAAATGAGTTTGGTTGTCAATCTTGTAGTTATGGATTTCCGTCTGAAAGGCCGATTCAACCTGCGCAGCCGTACCGGAAAAACTGATGCTGTTGTGGCTGTTGGCCACGCGATCGACAGCGAACCCCTGTTGTTCGAGCCAACTTTGGACTTTCGCGAGATCATTGTCACTCAAACCGAACCGGCTGGCGTACTCTTCCGGAGAAAGCCACTTGTGATAATTCGGGGAGCCGGGCGTTTGTTGCGCTTTCACCAACGCATCGAGTTCTGTCTTCTGCTCCGGGGAAGGTTTGAAATACATGGTGACGCCGCTGATCCTGGTACCGGCATTGGCGCGTCCAATATCGTATCGCGCAATAGCATGCGGATTTACAGTACCAGCAAGCGACACAACAGATCGTGAGTCGATCTCCTGAGTCACGCGGTCAGAGGCTGTCTGCGCTAGCACGAGAGCGCAACCGGGAAATAGAGCCACGAGAGCTAATTGAGCCAAAGATGGAATCATCCTCATACGCATTGTGCCTCATTTCCTTTTTCGCAGACGTGTTGGAACTACACAGGTCAGACGGATTCCTTATCGATTCCGCTTGTAAAGAAACGTAACGATTTGTAACGGAGTACCATGCGTCTTCTGCCAATTCGACTGAACTCAGTGAAGTGGCAGAAACAACATTGCGCCGGCCGCCTCCCGGTGAGTTAGGCGGACGATATGCGGAGTGACCAGAATGACCAGATCCAGACTGTCCGTTGTGTCCTGGCGATCCGTTGCATTGTGAAGACCGGGTATCTCGCTCAATCCGGGAATTCCGGTGATTGCCAATGAATCCTCTTTTGACATGGCGCTGGCAACCAGCGCGCTTTCTCCGAGCCGCAGCGAGACGACACTTGTGTACTGCCGGCTCGCAAGCGCAGGTATGTCATTGATGGTCGAGCCAGCCAGAGACTCCACCTTCAGATTCAGATCCAGCGACACTTCATTTTCCCCTTCTATATGCGGCTTCACTTTCAGGGTCAGACCCAGATCTTCGTATTGGATCTGTGGAGTCGTGGCAGTCGAGGAAGAAGAACCGCTTGCCAGCGCTGTATAACTTGAAGTCATGATTGGATACCGCTCCCCGCTGCGAAAAGTCGCTTCCTCCTGGTCGAGAACGCGCAGCTGCATTTGGTTGAGCGATCGCACATCGGACGAGCTCAGCAGCATATTGGCGCTTGTTGTATTCCATTCCGTGCCCGTCTCCGTCCATCCTCCGCCGAATAGCACGAGCGAACTATTGAAGACCGTCCCCGAGAGCTCTCCGGATGCAAGCAAGATCGCCAGGATCGCCGTATAGTCCCCCGCGCTCGCCAGGCCGCTGGAAATGATCTCGTCTACCAGGGTTGAATTATTTGCGATGATGCTGTTGATCTCCGATTTAGCGTTGAACAAGGTTGCGGAGTTCGGCAGTACTACGCCTACATTCGGACTCCTGGTCTTGTCGAACTCGTAGACGGCGACATCGAGCAGGATCTCGCTCCTTCCGGCCAGCAATTCCGCGAAAGCCTGGTTCATTTCCTCAACTTGTGCGCCAGGGGAGCGAACAGTCATTTTGCTTTGGCCAGGCTCAGCCACGCTGCGCTCCGCCCCGAAGACAGTGCGCGCGATGTTTTGCATGTCATTCAGTTCGTTTGCGTTGAGTCCAGGAAATGAGAAGGTTTCCATCACCTGCCTCTCATATTGAGTTCGGTTTGTCTTTGTGTCGGCGGCTGCAAGCACACGCTTCGAATCGAGGGGTACAAAAAAGGTATCGGTTGCAAGCTTCACCATTCCGGAGGCTTCTGTGAAGTCCACATCGTCAACATCGAAGGGTACTATCTGGCTCCGTACCGATGAATCCACCGCCACCTGAATCCCGTATGCATTCAGCACCTGCCGGATCAGGCTCTGTTCATCCGCGCGTAAGTGGAAGCTGCGGCGTATGTTGTCCGGTGCAAGTGCGATAGGGACAGCCCCGTCAGCATCCTCCACGCTTAGCCTGGGTAGATCCGCAGCCTGAGGAAGCGCTGGAACCGAGCCAGTCAAGGCCGGCGAACCGCTAACGATCGTTGCGGACGATGAAGCAGTGGTTGCCTGTTGCGCCCCCACGCCAGACGCGAGCGTTATCGCCACCAGCACTAACCCAGAGAGTTGCCTATTATCCATATTTCACCGATACCTGACTCAGAACCCATCATCTTCCTCCCAATGCCGAGCGCACTTTCAGCAACGCCCGCGAAAGGTGCGCTTTCACCGCACCTATTTCCAGGCCGGCGGCTTGCGCGATTTCTCTCAACTCGAGGTCTTCGACAAAGCGCAAAAGGAATACCGTTCGCTGCCGCTCGCTGAGGCAGCCGACTGTTCTCCAGACCTTTCCCACCTGCTCACGGGCCAGCACATGTTCCTCGGGCGAACGCTCACCGCTCGGTAGCCACTCGCTGGCCTCGTCCATATCCACAGCATTAGTGCGCGTCCGTTGCCAAAACTGCATCCGCCGGTTTCGCCAGTGGTCCTTCTGCAGGTTGATGGCGATGCGCATCAGCCAGGTCATCACACTCGACTCGTCACGAAAGCTCAACCAGTTGCGGTACGCCCTCAGGAAACAGTCCTGAGTCAGCGTCTCAGCTAGATCCGCGTCGCGCGTTGAGGCCAGCAGAAACCGGAAGATCCGCGGCCGGTGGGTCTCAACGATAGTGGAAAACCTCTGCGCGGCGGGACCAGGGCGCACTGCTCGACTATCTCGCTTTGTCTGAATTCGCTTCTCCTTCATTGCCCAGTCTCCAACTGCGTCCACGCATTTATGCAGGGCGCATACACCGCGTGAGAAGACACTGCAGAGCACCGTTCCTTGCGCATCGGCCGGTGGCCTGGAGATTCCCCTGCTGTTCGATCCTCTCCAATTGCTGCCCCTGAACTGCGCGCATGACTCACCTGTGATCGGTCTGCGACGAATCCTTTGCTGCAGGAACCTCCCGGATTTGGACTGCCTTATCTGTTCCCGTGTCAATCTGGCGCCCTGCGTCTGTATCCGATCCCGGAGCGCGGACGATATGGGGAACGATCATAAAGACCAACTCATCATCGTCAAGTTCATGCTTTTGCGTGGTGAAGAAATACTTCATGAAAGGAATCTGCCCAAAACCAGGCCATCCGCTTACTGTTTGGCTCACCGATTTCTTTACCAGGCCCGCAAGAATGCTTGTTTCGCCGTCTTTCAATCGAATGGTCTGCTCCGCCTTCTCTTGGCTGATGATTGGCTCATCCACATTGTCAATAGTTTCGGTTCCCGATTCGGAGGAGACTTCCACACTCAGCTTCAACGTCACGTCCCGGTCACTGTGGATAGTCGGAGTCATCTCAACATTTACGCCTACATCCAGATACTGAAATTGGGTTTCCGCCGCCGCGGAGCTTGAAGAACTACCTAAGGTATAAGTTCCGGTTGCTACCGGAAGCTTTTCACCGAGTTTGAGCGTCGCCTTCTGGCCATCCACAGCGCGGAGACGCGGGCTCTGCAGAATACGCGTGTCTGAATCTGTAAGAAGGAACTGAATTGCCGCTGTTCCAACTGAGATGCTGTACGACGAGCTCCTGCCGATCTCGCTCAGCGTCTGCGACGATCCTGAACTGACTGTCAGCGAAGTTGGAGGAGAGAGGCCAATCTCCCGGATTTTGTCGCGGCTTACCTCCATTACGGTGATATCCACCAGAACTTCCGGTTTTGGCATGTCGAGGCCCGCGATCAGCACCTTCGCCAACATAAGCTCATCAGGTGTACCGCGCATAATAATGGCGTTTTGGCTGGCCACTCCGAAGAGTTTTGCTGTCGGAAGTACGTTGCGGATGCCTGTCTGAATATCGTTGAAGTCATTCTGCTGGGAGACATTTTTCAAATAAAAGATCTGGACAGCCTGTTGGCTCAATGCCTGCCGTTTAGGCTTGGTATCCTGTGCTACAAAAATCGTATTGTGGGTAACAGGCTTCCAGAATGTGTCAGAAATCTCACTAAGGATGCCCAGCGCCTCCGTCGCCGTCACGTCCTTTAGATCAACCTGAATGCGCTTCGACGTATAGTCCGGATCGAAGAGCACATTGATACCCGCGCTTTTGCCAACGGCTTGGTACATAACCTTGCTGTCTTCTGCCATGCGCAATGTGATGGGCTCATTTGTGGGGATGTCCAGACTGACAGGAGACGCAGGATTCATGGACCCATGCTCAGCGCTGGCACTCGCCTCGTCCTGTCGATTCTTCCGGTGAAGCTCGTTTTGTATTTTCCGAACGTCCGCTTCCGCTAATTCGTTACCGGGATTGATGTCCAGAGCTTTCAGAAAGGCCGCAAGAGCAGAAGGAAGATTATCTTTTGAAGCGAACTTCTCTCCCAGCGATACGTATTCGGTTGAGGCAGCGACGCGAACTCGCTCGTAGGTTGTACGGTACTTGATTTCCCCAGGTTTCAGATCGTAGGCCTTCTTGTATGCCTCGTACGCGGTGATTACATCGTTCTGGTCTTCCGCAGCGCGGCCTCTCTTGTAATGTCCGCTCGCTGAGTCAGCCCATACGCTCTGGCTCGCGCAGAGGATGGACAGCGCTAGAAGTAGGCCAGCCGAGGCTGCTAAAGATATACGCCGAGAAAACCTCATCAATGACAACCTCTGTTTGCTGCTGGTTGAGAACATCGCTATCGAGGTCCTTGCCGCAACTCGCCCTCGCAGCAACATCCGCTTGTAGACTCGTTACCGGCGTGATATGAGTTATCCCACGCTCACCGCAAATGTTTCTTCGACCGCAGCCCAATCTACGACTTCCTGGGACCTGCATGCGGCTTCGTTTGTGCTCAACGCCAGATGGAATGCCATCTTTGTTCTATTAGGCTCACATCGTCCATTGGTCGGGGACGCCTGCGTGTCCCAGAACCGCATTCATCAGATACTCCCGTGCTTCTGCTGTAGCTATGCCGGAACCTGTCGCTTGAAGCTGACCAACCGAGAGGCACTCGAGTTGACGGAATAGAGCGAGCAATCGTTCGGGAGGTGTTCTCGCCCAGTCATCCATGAGTTCGGCCAAGTACTTGCGGTCCTCAGCATCGAATCCTATTTGCCACTCATGACGAATCATGATTAAAGGGACGCAGTGCTGATGAAATATGACGGCAAGAGCCACCGACTTATCCGCGGCTTCAGAACAGGGCAAAAATCTCAGCAGCACATAAGGGTGCAGGGCTCGCGTCATTTCATGCCGCATCGCATCGGACCGATCGGCCTTCAACTGATCCAGCTCTTCAGCTGGATTCTTCTCGGTATCGGCTGCTCTGTTGGCTGAATACAAATGCACATGCGGATGCACAATCACCTCCTTGCCAGAAAAGGACGCTCTCAGTCCGGACACGCGCTTCGTTTCGAGGCTCATACCCCAGAGTTATTCTTGCCTGCTAATGCGTTCCTGGATTGCTCAGCACGTAATCGTCAGATGAATCCTCGAGACAGATAACACCCGCGGATCGTCTACGAGTCGACCAACGGAGCAGTCTTTGCCGATTGAATGCAAGCAAATCTCAATCAGCATATTCAGAGGACGAACCGATACTCAACTCCCTTGCGGAGGAGGCGGTCCGCCACCGCCAGCTCCGGGCGGAGGTGGGCCATCCGGAGGTCCGTTGTCCTGATCGTTCGCCTTCCGCTCCATGTCCTTCTGATACTTTGTGCGCTGATCGTCCGAAAGTATTGCGGAAATTCGCAATGCTTGCTCTTCACGAATGGCTCGCATCTTTTGTATCCGCTCCCCAAACTCCGTCGACGAATCCTTGGACAAGGCATCCATCTTTGCCTTTACGTCCACCAGGACGGGCCGTATCTGGGCCTTCTGGCTCTCAGATAACCCGTACCGTTGTGTCATCCGAGCGAGTTCCTTATCCACATCCATCTTGGGCATATCGAGGTGCGGCATTTCCATTCCATCCGGAGGAGGGGGAGGCGGTTCCTGGGCGCCCGCCGCGTATGTTGCCGCAAGCCATGTGCATGCCACCATCGTTAAGATCGTTTCTTGCAGCCGGGCCATCATGTGCCTCATCCCATTTTCCTCCGTCGAAAAAGTTCCCGATTTCACGCATCGCGCCTCAGGCCTACAGAGACCATAAAACCGACGTCACGGCCAGTAAAGCTCAAGGTCGATTGCTAACTGTTCAGACGGGGACCGTAGCCGTTCCGCTTGTAAAGATATGTAACGAAGCGTAACGAACTACAACCAGATGCGCAGCATCAGTTATCATGCCGTCGGGCCGCGCACTACGAATATTCCTATAGCGTGACCGAAGCACCCCTTTTCTCGCTAGCGAGAAAAGGTACACAGAAAACCTGGTTGCAGTCATTCTGTTTAGAGCGATATAACGCTTGGTCTGCGGTATGGAGCAGCATATCCGGCTTGAGTTCTGGAATAGGCTTCATAGTGAAGCGGGATGAGCTGAGCGAGCCCGCGGCGGCATCGACGTCGCTTCTTCCGGTTGTTGTGGCTGCTCCCGGTGAGGCGGTCAGCGCTACAGGCGAGGCTGATGCCAAGGAACACAGTCGCCACCGAATGGCGACAATACACCGTTCGCATCGCGGACTCTCTGCCATCCGTCGTCAATAATCACAAACTGATAGCCCACATCGCGCATTCCGGAAGTCACCATGGTGTCGTGGATGGCGCGGATTGCCTTGTCGTCGATGTGGGTTTGCAACCTATTCCACTGTTCCATCCCATGGGAGGGGTTTTCGCCAGACCATTGGATGGAACGGGTTTGACAGCGGGCAGCACAACCTGAGGCAGCTTGGAATAATCCACAGCAGGGGCGCGATTCGACGGTGTTGCGGCCCCGCGGCTTGCCATGATCGGTTTGATTTGAAATCCGCCGCCCTGGCGCCCGTCTGGTCCGCCTGGAGGAGGCCCCGGAGGCGCTCCCGGACCTCCTGGCACCATTCCGGCACCAGGAGGTGGCGCAGGCAGCGCGGGAGTCAGCACAAGAGTGTCGTCAACAACCTTCCCCGTCACCTCGCGCGTTTGGACGTTGCCCAACATATCCAACGCAACAGTGAAGCGAAAAGTGTTTCCCGTGATCTCGCCATCTACGATCGGGAAATCGCCAAACGGCAGTCCTTGACTCCCTGAAATCTTGCCATTGATAACTTGTAGACAATCTCCAACTCTCCCATTCGGGAAGCCAACTTGGCAATCCATGTTCCCGAGATATCTGCCTTCAGTGGCTCGTCGGCGAGAGTGGCTTGAGCCAAAGCGATCGGTGTGATTGCAGCGGTTAGCAACAGCGCAACAAAGGGAATCCTAGACGTTTTCCAAATCTTCATATCCACCTCAATCAGGTTCTATTCAGGCACATGCAGATTACCTCAGACAAACCCACTCGCATGTCCCAGACGCGAAGGCGCCTGAATCCATGACCTTGCGAAATTTGCAGATCTGGGAATCGTAGTGGCAACCTCTTCCGCTTCGGCCATCTCCGACAGGCGCTTCGCGGTCTGGATCGGCCGAAACCGGCGATGATAATCAAGTAAGCTACCTCTGTTCAAGACTGCCTCAAGACCTCCGAGAAGAAACCAAACCCGCGGACAATCCCGGCTCTATCTTGTAGGTCAGTTGCGGGCCATGCTCACACCATTCTCATTTGATCGTGTCCTTCCGGATGATGTCGTTGCCAGTATCGGCGATATAAATATCTCCAGAGGAATCCAAAGCGACGCCATAGGGACTATTCAGCTTGGCGCTCGTTGACTTACCATTGTCCCCGCTATAGCCCGAAGTGCCCGTACCGGCGACCGTCTTGATTTCGCTGGAGGAAGCAACTATCTCACGGATCACATTGTTGCCCGTGTCGGCGACGTAAGTGTTCCCGGAGGAGTCCACAGCTACGCCGTTGGGAATGCTCAACTTGGCGCTAGTCGCAGCGCCATTGTCCCCGCTATAGCCCGAAGTGCCGTTCCCGGCAATCGTCGTGATATCGCCAGAGGAAGCCGAGACCTCGCGAATGACGTTGTTGCCCGTGTCGGCAATATAAACGTTTCCGGAGGAATCTACCGCTACGCTGTCTGGAATGGTTAGCTTGGCGCTGGTCGCCGCGCCTTTGTCCCCGCTATAGCCGGCGCTTCCACTACCTGCGACTGTCATGATGATGTCGTTGGAGGCCGTTACTTTGCGTATAACGTCGTTATTTGTATCAGCAATATAAATATCTCCGGAGGAGTCCAATGCAACGCCGTTTGGACTATTCAGAGTTGCGTTTGTGGCATAACCTTCGTCCCCGCTGTAGCCAGATGTCCCTTTCCCCGCGACCCTCTCGATGACTCCCGAGGAAGCCGAAACCTCGCGGATAAGATTGTTCCCGGTGTCGGCGATGTAAATGTTGCCAGAGGAATCCACCGCTACGCCGTTTGGGCTGTTCAGTGTGGCATTTGTCGCCACACCATTATCGCCGCTATTGCCGGGCGTCCCGTTTCCCGCAACAGTAGTGATGATGCCGGTTGATGCCGTTACCTTGCGGATAGCGTTGTTGACAGTGTCTGCGATATAGAGATTTCCGGAGGAGTCAAGCGCAATTTTCCGTGGATTGTCCAGCTTGGCGCTTGTGGCGGCGGCGGCGTCTCCCCCATAGCCTGCCTCACCCGCGGTTCCCGCAACTGTGGTGATAGTTCCGACTGATGATAAACATCCGATAAGACCTGCGGCCGGCAAGAACACCGAGGCCAAACATAGGAATGGTTGGCGAAATCGCCTGAACATGAACAGTGTTTGCATTTTGACCCCTAGAGAGAGAAATCCGTGCTTCCGAGTAAACTTTGGCATTTGAGTGCCTACAGATTAAGACGAACACTCACGCGATTCCGTTTGTAAAGATTTGTGACGATTTGTAAAGATATGCGGCATTTCCACTGACTCAGGCGTCAATCAGGATGACACAACATAACTTCTGCACATGACTATTGGTCCCACGATGCTCGAGCTCATTGAATGACACAGATCCACCCGGCGCAGGCGGCTGAATCTTCACGTGCCACCGGCGATTGGGGCCGGTGGTGCCGGTTGCGATGTTTTCGCCGATCTGCACTCGGACGGTATCGCCCGGGTCGGACCAGCCCCAAATGGTGTCGGGCTTGCCGCGCTGCAGGACCATGTTGTCGCCAAAGATGGGGCTGACGAACGGAAGTGGCTTGGCCACCGCAGCAGATGTCGCTTGACCAGGCGTGGGCTGCGCGCATGCGCCAGCACTGGTCGCAAGCAACATCGCGGCCGCGAGAGCTGCGCAATAAATGTGTCTGGGAATGGATCTGGAACTCATGACTGCAAACCTCTTGCTATTGATGTGCGGGGTCCTGGCATTGGAAGTTGCGGGCGTCCTGGGTGTCACCGTTTCCGTTGTACTGCGCGTGCTTTGGATAGGCGCAGAGCGGGCGGCTGCGGCCCGGGAATGCCTGACCGGTGGCGATAATGGAATCGGGTGCCGTCCCCTTCTCGACCCAGTCGACGACGGCGGAGAGCATGTCGAAGTGATCGAGAGCGGGCCCACCGCCACAATGTGCCATGCCCGGGACAAGAAACATTCGGCTCCACTCGGCAACCTTGTCTGCACCCCCGTTGGTTGCGGCAAGGGATTTGTAATAGTCAAGCGTGTCAAGCGGCGAGAACCACGGGTCGCCGTCGCCGTGGAAGAAGATGAGTTTACCCCCACCAAGAGAGAAGGTTGTGAGATTGGTGGAGGCGGGCTCGACGAGTGGATCGGAGGCATGGAGCGCACGCTGGTCTACGTCGATTTCCGTGGCGCTGGTGTAGAGGCCGAAGATGCCGCTTGGTCCCATGGCCAGCAATCCTGAGACAAAACCCTTCATCGCAATGCCCCCGTCATAAAGGAAGCCGGGATAGACTTGAGTGCCATATGCGTTCTTCGGTCCGGCGAAGGCTTTCTTGATGGCGCTGATTTTTTCAGGCGCGATGCATGCTTCTTTCTGGCCGCCCTTGCAGGCGAGCACTGCGGGATCGAACTCGCAGCCGAGAGGGTCGGAGATCATGCCGTCGGCGACGCCATCTTTTGCGTCGCACCGCTTCATGAGTGCGTCCATGAAGAGCGAGCGATCGCTGTCCGTGAGAAACTTGTCGATCTGCGGCTTGCCGGAGGTGTCTTTGGGCGCGGCTTGGTTATATGCAACAGGGATCCATTGGCCGATGGCCAGGTTAGAAAGGCCCGTGCGCATGGCCGGGTCGCCCGAAACGATTCCGTCGAAGACCGTTGGATAGCGCTGGGAAAGAATCATGCCTTCGCGCCCGCCAGTGGAGCAGCCGACGAAATAGGAGTACACCGCGGGTTTGCTGTAATAGGTTGCGATGATCTGTTTCGACACTCCTCCGACCTCGGCGTTGGCGAGAAAAGCGAAGTCGAGATAGGCCTGCTGGTCGCGCATAAAAGAAAAGTCGAAGGCGCCTGTTTTTGCTTTGTGTCCTGTATCGGTGCTGGCCACGGCGAATCCGCGAGAGAGTGCAGGCTTGTCGCCGGCGTAGCTTGCACCCGCTGGATAGGCAATGATGCCATTGCCGCCTCCGCCGCCTTGCATCATGAAGTCGCCGTTCCAGGTAGCAGGCTCGGGCAGGGCAAGAGCAAAGCCGATGCCGAATTCCTGGCCGTCTATGCCCTTGCGGCGATTGATAATTCCATCGACTCGGCAGTGCGCGGGAAACGGGCCGAGACCGGGAGCACCGGGGTACGGCGGTGGGACGGTGGTTCCGGCGGAAACGAGCGCAGCCTTGGTGATTTCTACGCCGTCGATCTTGAGGCCAGCGAGAGCGGCACAGGGGTCGGCCGATTCAGACTGGGCGGCCAAAGGCGCACACAATACAGCAGCCACCAGAAGCGAGAGTTTGCAATGCGTCATGATCAGCCTTCTTTCCCGCGAAGCAAATGTGAGCGCGCGCGGGCCCTTCTTTGCGAAGTCCAGCGCAGGCGCAGATTACTTGATGGTTGCCTTAACTTCCTTGCCTTCGTAGCGGACTTCTGCGTTCGCCGATCCTGTCACCTCAGCGCCCACGCCGTGTCCGTCCGCAACCAAGACGACGCGAAACCTGCGACCTTCGACGATCCCCGGAAAGGATCCTTCGAGAGCGCCGATTGTCAGCGCGCCGGTGTGATCGTCCCAGCGAATGGGAATCACAGCGTGCTCGCCTTTCTCGTACTCGTAGCCGTCGCCCCCATCTTCATAAAGATCGAATTCCCCATCGGCTCCACGATAAATACGAAGCTCGATCGGCCCTGCGGGGTCCTGCGCGGCGTACTCGATTTGCGGACCCATCGGGACAATGGAACCCGCGCGCACGAAAAGAGGTAATCGTTCGAGGGGCGCATCGGCGTCAATCTCCTGGTTGCCGTTGAGCAGTTTGCCGGTCCAGAAGTCGTACCATGCAGCCGCCGCCGGAAGGTAGACGTCTCGTTTCGTTGTATTGGCCTTCAACACGGGATTGACGAGGATGGCCGGCCCGAACATGAACTCGTCGCCGAGATTCCAAGTGTTGGGGTCGGTGCGCCAGTCCATCACGAGCGGCCGCTGGATCGTGTAGTCCTCGCTCGTTACTTTCCAGGCCAGCGAATAGATATACGGCATCAGGCGATAGCGGAGCTTGTCGTAGCTCACAAGGATAGGCTCGACTTTGTCGAAGCTCCACAACTCGTTATGCGGCCGGTGGCCGTGGGTGCGGAAGATCGGGCAGAACGTGCCGTACTCAAACCAGCGCGCGTAAAGCTCCTGAAACGCGGGATCGGCGAGAGGGTCGTCGTGGGGCGGCCAGTATCCGCCTATGTCGGTGGTCCAATATGGAGCCCCGGACAGGGCGAAATTGAGACCGGCAGGGACCTGGTGGCTCAAGCCCCAGTAGGTGCCGTAGACGTCTCCCGACCAGACGGTGGCGCCGACGCGCTGCTGCCCCAGGAACGCTGAGCGCGTGAGCAGAAAGACACGCTTACCCGGGCTTTGGGCTTTCCAATGATTCTGCACGCCGAGGGTATGCTCGAACGGGAAGACGTTAGTAAATTCTGCGCCGTTGCCGATAGCGAGCTGGCGGCTGCTGAGGATGGCATCGCCCATGTGCGGCCAGTATTCTTCGGGCTCGGCGCTATCAAGCCAAAAGGCGTCCCATCCCTGTGCCAGCAGCTTGCCTGGCAGATGCTCCCAGTAGATGTCGCGCGCCTCGGGGTTGGTGGCGTCGTAGACGTGCGCGCCAGCCACGAACTCGTGCTTTGCATCCAGAATCTTGTACGTTTCGGATTCGGGATCGAGCAGGCCCCAGACAGAGATCATGGCGTGTACGTTTTCTTTGTGTAGCGCGTCGAGATCTTGCGCTACGTCGTGATAGTTGGAATTGAAGATTGGGTCGCCCTCGGTCTTCCACCAGAACCAATCCTGCACCATGGCGTCGAGCGGGATATGCTCCTCGCGATAGCGTTGCGCTATCGCGCGAATCTCGTCGAGAGACATATAGCGGTCCTTCGATTGAAAGAAGCCGTAAGCCCACTTGGGTAGCATCGGCGTGTGGCCGGTCATGGTGCGGTACTCATGGAGAATGGTGTCGATCTCCGCGCCGTAGAGAAAGTAGTAGTCAATCGACTTGCCGGCGATGGAAGTCAGCTTCAAATCGAGCGGGAAGCGATTGTCGAAGTAGGTGAGCGCCGCCGTGTTCCACAACAACCCATAGCCCTTGCTTGAAATCAGCAGCGGGATGGCGACATCGGTGTTGTTTTGTCCCAGCTCTACTGTCGCTCCTCGATAGTTGAACATGCCACTCTGATGCTGACCCAGTCCGTAAAGAGCCTCTGTAATCGTTGGAGAAAAGCGGTCCGTGACGCGGTAGGTGTGATCGCCATTGAGCTCGACCGGCTCATAGGTGCGCGGTATGCTGTTGCCTTCGTTTAGCAGCGATTCTCCGCCTGCGGTCCGGAAAGTGAGATTGCCGCGCTCTATATGGACTGTGACCTCGAGCTTCGGGGTTTTCAGGGTGGCCACTTTCGCGTCTTGTGTGAAGGTGAACGCCGCTCCGGGGCAGGATTGCAGTGCGCCGAGCATCCACGGGCGCGGCGAAGCGGGAGCGGAAGGCTCGGGCGTAGCAACGACGTGAATCACCGAGTCAGTACATACGGTGACCTCGAGGACTTCGTTGCCCGCAGTCGCGCGGATGCCATGGCTAGTTTGCTCGACTTGCGCAGGCGGAGGACCAGACGCCTTCTGGCCGGGCATTTGTCCCGCAACGCCGACAGTTCCTGACAGGATCAGCAAGATTGGAATGGCTCGAATAGTATTAGGCGACACGCACCGCGTCCGAGCCTCTGCACTCAGTCGGAACTTCATTGGATTGCACCTTTCAATTCGCGCCTACTCGCATTCCGCTCCAGCGGCCGGTGCGAACCACGTCTTTACAAGCTAGGTCCGTTGTTTGGAATTCCCGGTTTGCCAATAGACTGAGTAACGTTGATCTTGAATCTCGTACATCGGAATGAGATCGTATTTTTGGTTGTCGCGAGAGCAAGTGAAATTGAGATCCGGCGCAGATGCAACTTGAATCCAATGCTTCGTTTCCGTATCTTGTGCGCCGGCAACTTTTGGCATGGCAGATGCCACGGGCAGATCTTTGGGCACTGTGTCCCGGCCGTGAATGACACGCATGGGGCCATCGGCAGGCCCCGGACCGAGATTGGCTGCAAGAACAAGCGGGCCGTATAGTGCCGCAGCCACCGAGTCGTCGCCGGGCAATGGCTCCTGACAGAGTTTCATTGGGAGGTCGATGCTGATCGTATCGCCATCCTGCCAAATTCTTCGAATGGAGAGATACGAGCCCGGGTCCGCGATCGCTTCAATCGGCCGGCCATTGATCTTCACCTGCGCGTCCTCGGTGGTCCAGCTTGGAATACGCACATGGATTGCGCGCGGCGCTGGCCTTGAAGACCTGACCTTGAGCGTTGTGCCCTGCTCCCGCGGAAACTGCGTGACCTGCTGCAAAACAAGGTCCTCGTCTTTCCAGGTAAGCGTGGAGGCGATGAACTGGTTGACAAAGATGTCTCGGTCACGGCGGAAGTAAATGGTGTCCGCAAATTTGGCGAACTCCTCGGCGCCTGTGCCTGTGCAACACCAGAACGATTCCTCGGGTGAGTTGTACGCGCGCCAGTAGCCTGCCGCGAGCGGGAAGAAATATTGCTTGAGGCCCTGCGCGTTTTGAGTGCCGAGCCTGCAATTGAAGAGGGCGCGCTCGTACGCATCCATCCAGCGCGCATCCGCCGTCCAGCCGAAGACATGGCGCTGAAGCTTCATCAGGTTATAGGCCACGCAGCACTCCGCGTTCGTCCACACCAGCGTTCCTTCAAGTTGTCCAGCTGGCGATTTCCAGTGCTCATCCTGGCTCGTGTTGCCAATGACGTAACTGCGGGCATCAAGCACTTCGGCAAGGAAATACTCCGCAATTTCGCGATAGCGTCGATCTCCGGTAACTTCGTACATGTGGGCCGCGCCAATGATCTTGGGAACGTGCGTGTTGGCATGCAGACCCTGCAACTCATCGCGGCGCGCGTGCAGCGGATCAAGGAAGCCGGGCTGCTCAAAAATGTGAGCGGCTTCAATATAGCGATCTTTCTTGGTTACCGCGGCCAGGTTGACCAGCACTTCGTTCATGCCGCCGTACTCGTCGCGCAAAATGCGCAAGCGCTGGTCGGTGCTGATGCCCGTGAAATAGTCCCGCGCCCACACAGCCATGCCTTCGACGATTTGGAGTGCCTCGGTGTTGCCAGTGAGCTGATGCATGTCGAGCAGACCGGCCATGATCTTGTGGTAGGTGTAAAAGGGCGCCCACGCCGGCTTGCCCTGCGCCAGGTGTTCGAAGATATCGGTTGGATAGGCGCTCAGGTAGTTGCTTCCGATCTTCTTCTGGCACGCTGCCAGACCGGAAACAACTTCATCGCCGCGGCCCTTGAGCACGGAGTTTCCGGAGCCTGCCGAGGCCAGCGCGGCGGCGGACAGAAAATGCCCTCCGGCGAAGTGGCCTCGAAGTTCGCAGGTCGGATCTTCCCATCCCTTGTACGGCGATGCGCTGGAAGAAATGCCTGCCGTAACACGGAAGGAATGCAGCAGGCGATCGACCGTGAGCGAGTCGAGGTAGCGCGCATTGATCTCCTCCTGCTGCTTGAAGATGCCGGGGTCAAGACGAACCGTAGCAAGCGGGAAGGGCTCAAGCCTGCCCGCCGGATGCTCTGGCCCATCGACCAACAAGGCATGAGCGGCTGCCAAGGGGCCAGCCAGGCAAAGGCCGGCGGCACTGACAGACGTCTTGAGAAAGTGGCGGCGCGATCGATCCGTCATCAAGGCCTCCTGCACTTTCTGCTTAACGGCAATCTGCCGTGAAGCAGAGATTCTTGCTGAAAAACGGCAGCACATGGTTCTGGAATCGATCTGCGACCGCACTGGTGTGCGTGCCGGAGTAGATTTCAAAACTATTTGCGATGCCGTAGTTATCGAAAATCGTGTGCAGCTTGGTGGCATCGAATCGCAGGCCATCCTGATCGCCTACGTCCATAGCGATGGCGCGGTACCGCTTCAGATTGCCGATATATTGATCTACAAAGGACAGCGGGGAGTTGGCGGTGAACTTGGCCACGATCTCCGGCACAGAAACTCCATCTTTGGTCGGCAGGTCAAAATATAGCGGAGGGTTCTTCGGATCGGGCGCCCACGCCGCTGCAGTTGCATATTGTGCGGAGGCGAAGCCCGGCGACTGCGCCGCCAGGTCGGCTGGGGACTTGGCATCCGCAACCTTCTTCTCGCTGGCAATTGCCCGCTCCTTCATCTGATCGGCAGGGCCGGGTCCGCCGCCGGCCATCGGAGACATGCAGCAAGGACTCATGATGTAGAGGGCGCCGAAGACCTCAGGGTGCTTCATGCCGATGCGTGACGCACCGTAGCCTCCCATGGAATGGCCGACGAGGCCGCGGCTCTGGCGACTCGGAATGGTGCGGTAGTACGCGTCCATGTAGGCCACTACATCGCGAGCGATGTAGTTCTCAAAGTCGCCGGTAGTCGCAGAACTTGAATACATCGAGCCATTGTAGACGGTCTTGGAATCCGGAAGAACGACAATCACCTCATGCGACCCCTTCGCGAATGCACCTTCTACGGTCTGCGGGACGTGAATCTCGTGCGACCATTGTTCGGCGCCAATCGAATAGCCATGCAGCGCATAGACCACCGGATAATGGCGCTTCTTATCCTTCTCATAGCTCGGTGGCAGGAAGACGATTGCGTCTCGATCGACAGCGTCGCCTTCGAGATTGCCTTCAAGAGCCGCGCCGTGAATCTTGATGTGCTCCACCGTGACGGGCTTTGCGCCGGAAACCACTTCGGGAACGATCGTCTGCACCTGGGCCGCGAGAATCGATCCCGACACGACCGCCAAAGTGATTGCGCACGCAATGAATTGCTTCTGTAGTTTCATCTGTACCCTCTCTTAGGAACCCAGTTACTTGACCGGGTAGGAATAAATGTTCACGCTGAACGGGCGCACGGTAATGGTGTCGGGCAGAGCGCCAAGCGTCTGTTCCTCCACCTGGACTTCCGGCTTCTTGTCCACCTGCACCGTTGCATCGATGGAATCAGGAGCCATGCGCCACAACTCCCCGGCACTCGCGAGCTTGGTTCCGTTGATTGCGATCCGTATGCTCTGTTCGGCGTCGGATGGATTGAGGACGGCGATGCTCAGGGTTTTGCGATCCTCGCTCAATGCGGCACTGACATCGAGGGGATAGGTATCGCTACCGGGATTGATAGCGGGCTGATCGCCGCCTGCCGGAAACGTCGGCTTCGGCTGCGGTGAGTCTCCCGTCACCTCGACCGGGATGACGCCAAAGTGATCGCGGTACATCTTGAAGAGCATGCCGGTGGGGTTGAGAATAGCTTCGGTGCGGTTGGAACTCATGGTTGCAGTTGCGAAGGTCAAGGCACCCATTTGGAAAACGTCGGAGTGGCGGAACATCTCGTGAAATGCCCAGGCATAAGCGGGCACGGTTTTGTAGGTATTCGGTCCGCCGCCGAAATAAGCCCACTCGTCGATGGCGATGGGAACGGGCTTTGCGCGGAAAGCGGGAATGCGCTTGAGGTATTCCTGGTAGTGCTCATACTTCGCGCGGACTTGCACGGCTGGCGCGCGCTGCCACTCAATGAACGACAGAGGAGGGTCGATAGGCACCTTCTTCTGCAACTTCATATCAGTGTGCTGCGTGCCCGATGCGTAGTAATGCTCGCTGATCATGTCAATGTTGTCGAGGCAGTTGAGGAGCATCTGTCCGGTCCAGTCGGCTGTCGATAGATAGTCGGGGACATATTGACCGTTGATGCGCCTTGCCTGGTCCGCACCCTCCATCACATCGGGCATGGCGCCGCCGGCGATGAGCTTAATGGACGGATCAATTTTACGCATTTCCTTGGCGAAGAGGTTGTGCTTCACCTCAAATTGCGGAAGCGACATGGAGCCCATCTGGTAATCGCCCCAGGGCTCATTGCCGACGCCCCAGAACTTTACGGAATACGGTTCGGGATGGCCATTCGCGGCGCGCCATTTGCCCATGGGCGTCGTCGCGGCGCCGTTGGTGTATTCAACCAGATCGCGCGCGGACCAGGCATCTCCGAAGCCCGCATTGACGGTGATGTAGGGATCGACGCCCAGCAGGCGGCAAAGCGTAAGGAATTCATCGGTGCCAACATCGTTAGGTTGCACGGCGTGCCAGACGGGATCGAAGATAGGCGGGCGCTTGTCGATGTCGCCGACTCCGTAACGCCACTCGTAGGAGGAGACGAAATTGCCGCCTGGAAAGCGGAGGACGCCGAAGCGCAGTTGCTTGAGCGCGGCGATGATCTCGGGGCGGAAGCCTTCGATGTTGTCGGCGGGCATGAGCGAAACCGTTCCGACACAAAAAAAACCGGCGCCTGTGCCAGTGATTTCCACAGTTGCGTCATCTGTGTCGGCCGCAGCGGCGTAGCGCAACGGGAATTTGCGGAACGCGGCGCCGAGCGTGCGTAGGGTGATGGTCTGGCGATCGGTGGCTTCTTTGCCCCAGATGAGCGTGATCTTGACTACCGTGCCTGGAGTGCCGGCCAGTTGGATGCGTCCGGTGTAGGCGTTGCCTTTGCGAACCGCAATTCCGGATTGGCTGATGCCGTGCGGTTCTTTCGCACTGAGCTTGACCACCGGCGTGTGGTCTCCGGTATAAGGCGCTTTTGTGTTGTCCATGGTGACGATGTCGTCGCCGCCGATGGGAGCCCACCAACGCGTGGGAGTGCGATTGAAACGCGGGTTCCCCGCCGCATTGCCCATCACCGGCGGTGGTTTGGGCGCGCTGGTTGAGACTGGGTAGAAGAACTTGCGATCGACGAGCATCTCAGACCAGACGCCGGTGTTGACGATGTCGCCGCCGTGTTCGAGGAACTGGCCGTAGATGTTCTTCGAAATAGGAGCACCGGTCTTCGAGGTGTCGATGGTAGCGTTGACAACGCGAGTCTGGGACGAAGCGGCGAAGGGCAGCGCAAGCAGAAACAGGAGACAAACTGCCGGGTGCTGAGAAAGCGTTTTCGCGAGTGCAAACTTGAGGAACGAGTGCATAATTCTTTTTCTCCCAATACTGGATGGAGCAAAATGCCGATCTACGTGCGATCGGCGACCGCCGTTGAAACACTATTGACTGCGAGGATCGTCCACGGCTCTAAATCGAGCCCGACTCGCGATTACGGCTCAATCGAGACGATGGTCACGGATCGAGGAGCTACTGTGAGTGAGAGTTTGCCGTCCCGAATCTTCACTGCTGTCGGCTTCGGCACAACTGTGTTCGGCGATGCAAAGGTGTTGATACTGTCGACTGCGGCTCCCGTCAACGTCTCAGCACTGGCCGACTTCGCCGTTATGCCAGGCATATCTGCATCGATGCTGACTGGATTTTCCGCGTCCAGGTTGGTGATTTCAAGCAACAGCTTTCTATCCGCAACTTTTGCGGCGATGGCATCAACGCGCGGCAGGGATATGCCGCCTTGCGTGAATGCGCCTGCGTCCATGCTGACAGGGACGAATGTGGCGTCCTGAAATGGAACGTACATTTTGAACACATAGTAGGTGGGCGTCAGGACCAATTTCTCCTTGTCTGTGAGAATCATCGCCTGGAGAACGTTGATCATCTGGGCGATGTTGGCCATGCGGACCCGATCGGCGTGACGGGCGAAGATATTCAGGTTGAGCGAAGCGAGAATGGCGTCACGGATGCTGTTCTGCTGGACGAGAAATGCGGGATTTGAACCCGCCAGCGGAGCGTGCCAGGCTCCCCATTCATCCACAGTCAAGGTCACTTTTCTCTCCGGATCGTATTTGTCCATCACGGCTTCCTGCTTGCGCAGGAACTCATCCATGAAGAGCGTCGATTTGAGTGTCTTCGCGTAGTCGTCCAGCCCAAACTTTTCGGAATTCGTTGATGGCGGCCAGCCGTTGGGAACTGTGTACCAGTGAAGCGAGACGCCGTTGATGTCCCATGCCCAGGTATGTTTCTCCCAGGCTTTCATTACGGCTTCAGTCCACTCAGTGTCTGGCGTGCCGGGACCCACGGCGATCTTCAGCATCTGGTCTTTAACGCGCTGCGCGGGATTCATATTGAGCACGAAGCGGCTGTACACCTTCATTTGGCTCACGTAGTAGTCGGGCGTCATGGCGCCGCCGCAATCCCAGCTCTCGTTGCCGATGCCGAGGAATCCGACTTTATAGGGCTCAGGATGGCCGTTGGCGGCTCGCTCTTTGGCAAGTGCCGTGGGTGCTGCCGCAGTCATGTATTCGAGCCACTCGGCCGCCTCCTGCGGTGTTCCGGCCCCGACATCAACGGACACATACGGCGTGCTGCCAATCTGCTGGATAAAATCCATAAACTCATCTGTGCCGAAGGCATTGGAATCGATGACATCGCCCCATGCCGAGTTCACAGTCGCGGGGCGCTTGTCGCGCGGGCCAATCCCCTTGCGCCAGTGGTACTGGTCGGCAAAGCAGCCGCCCGGCCAGCGGACGTTGGGCACCTTCAGTTCCCGCAGTGCCGCAACCACGTCGTTGCGGATTCCTCGCGTATTTGGAATGGGCGAATCCGGCCCAACCCAGATGCCCTCGTACAGCCCGTGTCCAAGATTCTCGGCAAACTGTCCGAAGACGTTGCGATCGATCCTGGCTCCAGGCTTGGAAGCATCAATGGATAAATGGACGTTCTCCGTCGCTACGACCGGCAAAGGCAGAATCGCTGCCATGAAACCCAAAAAGAGCGGAAGCCTGCACTTCATACGAGTCTCCTAAGGCCAGAGCGGTAAGTCGGAGTGGAAAGGCGAAGGAGGGAATGACACACTCCAGCGTCGCGTTTCGACCGTTGGGTTTGAAAGTCCACTTCTGGAACTTCTTGACGGTACAGACTGGATGCAAGATCCGACAAGTCAAATAAATCGCTTTATTCAGATCGATTTTGTCGATGAGTTGTTCCCATCGGCAACACGGTTCTGAGTTACCTTTACGTTGCACACTCAGATCACCTCGGGTTCGCGGCTCAATCCCAGCAACTCCGCAAGCGCATAAGCTTCGGAGTTGCTTACGCTCAAGTCTCGGCAAACAAGATTCAGCCGGACCTCGCGCGTCTTGCCGACGGGCAGGGGGAGTGCCACAAAATCGCCGCTGTCGAGCTCTGACTGAATGCGGTATTTCGGCAGCCAGCCGTAACAAAGACCGCTCCTGACCGCTGAAATGGCCGATTCGATTGTGCTGACTGGGAGAACGCGCTGAGCTGGGAGCCGTGGCTGTTGTTTTAGACTTCCGGATGCAGCGCTTTCGATGCTTACCAGAATATGCGGCATCAGGTCGGATCGCGAGAGCTTGCGCCTCGTCGAGAGAAGAGGGTGGTCGCACCGAACGACTGCCATCACTTCGATCGTGAGAATCGGTTGGACGAGAAGTTCGCGCGATATTAGACCAGTCACGCAGATTTGCGTGTTGTGAAGTGAGAACTCTGAGTCGGCAGAGAGAAACGTACCCTGGCGTAACTGTAGCCTGACGCGCGGAAAACTCCGCGAAAACGCCGCGAGCACCCCAAATAGACGGTCGTCGGGAAAGATGCTATCGACAGAAATCCGGATCTCGGAAGCACCTCCCGACGCCATCACCCGAGCTCGCTGCTCAAGTTCGTGAAATCCGGCCAAATGAGGTTCCACATCCGCGAGGAGCACCCTGCCTGCCTCGGTGAGTTGCGCTTTCCTCCCATGGATTTCGAACAGCCGAACGCCCAGTTGCTCTTGCAAACGACCGATCGCATAACTGATGGTTGACTGAGACCGATTCAGCTTCTTTGCTGCTGGTCCGAAGCCCCCCAATTGTACGACCGCTTGAAGAATCTCCCAGGCATCCAGCGTTGTATCCATGGTTTGAGGATACATCGAATAAATCGATGTACTTCATGAAAACATCCGACTATCCTTCGGGAATCTCAATCAGCTAATATGCCGCTGTCCTGAAAACCTCGGATCCTGCGGTATCAAGTGAATCGGCCGGAATCACCTCGGTAAGCGCTTTCCTGCCCGGTTGGAGGCGGGGCCATGGCGCAAGGGCGGAAATTCCAGGGACGGATTCAATAATGGAGAGGATTCGATGAAGAGAATTGCAGTCGCGATACTGCTACTTGCGAGCTACTGCCACGCACAAACCGCTGACGGTTTTCAGCCCGCTTCCACGAATGTGTGGGGCGCGGAATACCCTCGCGTCGACGCCAGCGGCCGAGCCGAGTTCCGCATCAAGGCCCCGAATGCCACGGCGGTGAAGCTCAACTTTTGGAGCAACCCGAAACTTGACATGGTGAAGGGCTCTGACGGGTTTTGGACCGCCGCCACTCCGCCCCTCGTGCCCGGATTCCACTACTACAATTTCGTCGTCGACGGAGTGGACGTGAACGATGCGGGAAGCCATGCCTTCTACGGAGGCGGCAGAGACGCAAGTGGCATTGAGATTCCCGAACCTGGCGCAACCTACTATCTGCCGCAGGATGTTCCGCAAGGCGCCGTTGGCGAGATCTGGTATTTCTCCAAGGTCACCGGGAGCTGGCGGCACGCCGTTCTCTATCTCCCGCCGGGCTACGACTCGCAAACAAAGAAGCGCTATCCCGTGCTCTACCTGCAGCATGGTGGCGGCGAAGACGAGACGGGCTGGATCAAGCAGGGCCATGCCAACTTCATCCTCGACAACCTCATCGCGAACGGAACTTCGAAACCGATGATCATCGTGATGGCGTACGGATATGCACGACGCGCCGGTCATGTTGATCCCGACCTGACGGGAAAGCCTTTCGGATCGCCCGAGATGATGAAGGCCATGCAGGAGATGGCACAAACATTTGAAGACGATCTAACCCAGGCCCTGATTCCATACATCGACTCGAACTTCAGGACCGTCGCCGACCGTGATCATCGCGCCATGGCCGGGCTTTCGATGGGCGGCATGCAGACGTTCCAGGTCACATTCGATCACCTCGACCTCTTCTCCTACATTGGCGGATTCAGCGGCGCGGGCGGAATAATGATGATGCGCAGCACCGAGAAGCCAGACCTGAAGACGGCATTCAACGGCGCTCTGGCCGATCCCGTGACCTTTGCCAAGAAGGTTCACCTGCTCTGGATCGGCGTAGGAACTGAAGAACCCGCACAGATGCACGCCGGCATCGCCAAGCTGCACGATGCTTTCACGGAGGCCAACGTCAAGCACGTCTTTTACGAGTCGCCGGGCACCTCGCATGAATGGCAGACGTGGCGCCGCGACTTGAAAGACTTTGCACCGCGGCTTTTCCAGTCGGCGAGCCCACCGGCCGTTGCGGCGCGGTAAAGCCGCCGAGATGAACGCGAGTTTCAAACTGTGTCGGCCTGCGTGTACCGATCGCCACGCTAGATTTTTTTGTGGACGAATAGCGCGGCCAAAAGACCGTTGCCTGCGTCCCCAACTTGAGGTTCAAAAATGAAGAAATGCATGACCCGGATGTTGCAAGGATTTGTCCTGGGAGCTGGATCGTTTTCCCTCGTCCTGGCCGTACAGCCCGCGGTCGCTCAAAGTGCGGCCACTCCGCCGTATTTGGACACCAGTTTGACGCCTGAACAAAGGGCTGCCGACCTCGTGCACCGGATGACTCTCGCCGAGAAGGCTACGCAAATGCAGAACAATTCTGCCGCAGTGACGCGTCTCAATGTTCCCGCATACCAATGGTGGAGCGAGGCTCTCCATGGAGTCATCAACGAGGGCGTAACCGAGTATTCCGAGCCTATCGGCTTGGCTGCCACCTTCGATGCATCGGGAATTCACACCATGGCGGCCCAGATTGGCATTGAGGGACGCATCAAGCACGTGCAGAATGTGCGCGAGGGGCATACGGGCATCATGGGAGGCCTGGATTTCTGGTCCCCGAATCTGAACATCTTTCGCGATCCGCGCTGGGGCCGCGGTCAGGAGACATACGGCGAAGACCCCTTCCTCACGGGCCGCATGGGCGTTGCCTACGTGACCGGATTGCAGGGAGACGATCCAAAGTATTACCTGGCCATTGCGACACCAAAGCACTATGCCGTACACAGCGGGCCGGAGCCGACGCGCCACTTTGCCGATGTGGATGTGAGCAAGCATGATGAGGTCGATACCTACACGCCAGCCTTCCGTGCGGCTGTTGTGGAAGGCAAGGCCGGTTCGGTCATGTGCGCGTACAACGCCATCAATGGCGAGCCGGCATGCGCCAATGAGTTCCTCCTGCAGGACGAGTTACGCGGCAAATGGGGATTCAAGGGATATGTGGTCTCGGACTGCGACGCTGTCAGGGACGTCGCCGCCAATCATCGCTATCGTCCAACACAGGCACAAGGCGCTGCCATCTCCGTCATCCGCGGCATGGACAACGAGTGCGTCACCTTTACTTCGAGGTTTGGCGAGCCGGTCGAAAAAGCCTATATCGATGCGGTGCAGCAAGGCTACCTGCCGGAGAGCACGCTGGACACGTCGCTGATTCGCCTATTCACGGCTCGTATCAAGCTCGGCATGTTCGACCCTTCGGATATGGTTCCCTACACAAAGATCGATGAGAAGGAACTGGATAGCGCCGAACATCGCGCGCAGGCGCGCAAACTCGCGAATGAGTCCATGGTCCTGCTGAAGAACGACGGCCTGCTTCCCCTCAAACCAGGGATAAAAAACATCGTCGTCGTCGGTCCGCTTGCGGACCAGACCAGGCCGCTGATCGGAAACTATGCCGGCCAGCCCACGCACATTGTCTCCATCCTCGACGGCCTTCATGCTGAGTTCCCAAACGCCGCCATCACGTTTGTCTCCGGAACCCAGTTCCTGCGTACCGATGGGACGCCCGTGCCCGACAGTCTTCTCACCACTCCCGACGGCAAGCCCGGCCTCAAGGCTGACTACAACGAAGGGATGCGGAGAGGCCCACCGGTCCCTGGAACCAGCACCACGCCGATCACCAGCCGCGCGGAGCCCAACGTCAATCTAACCGACAAAAACCTGCCGCCGGACATTGCCGGCAGAAAAACCTTCGGCGTCCAATGGTCAGGATTCCTCACGCCAACCGATTCGGGCGACTTCATCCTCGGTATTCGCGCCGCGGGTTTCGCAAGGCTTACCGTTGGCGGCAAACAGGTAGCGATGGCGTTCGGTGGAGGCGGCGGCGAAATCTCATCGAGCGTCGGTCGCGTTCACCTTGAGAAGGGCCGCAAGGTTGCGCTCGAGATCTCCTACGGCAGCCGAGACGGCAAGCCCCATGCGGAATTGATTTGGACGAAGTACAGCAGCGCGCCATCGCCTGAAGCCATCGCAGCAGCGAAAGACGCCGATGCCGTCATCGCAGTCGTGGGCATCACAAGCCAGCTTGAGGGTGAAGAAATGCCGGTCATCGAGCCGGGATTCCTCGGTGGCGATCGCACCAGCATCGATCTTCCCCAACCGGAAGAAGAACTGGTGGAAGCAGTGGCAGCCACGGGAAAGCCGCTGGCCGTTGTTCTCATGAATGGCAGTGCCCTGGCTGTCAACTGGATCAACGGGCACGCCGACGCCGTTCTTGAAGCATGGTACCCCGGTGAAGAGGGCGGAGCAGCAGTAGCTGAAACACTGAGCGGCAAAAACAATCCCGCAGGAAGGCTGCCAGTTACGTTCTACACCGGCGTCGACCAGTTGCCCAACTTTGAAGATTACGGGATGGCCAACCGGACCTACCGCTACTACAACGGCAAGCCGCTTTATCCGTTCGGATACGGACTCAGCTACACGACCTTCAGCTACAGCGGTCTCAATATCCCAACGCAGGCTGTTTCTGCCGGCCAGCCAGTCGGCGCCGATGTAACAGTCACCAACAGTGGCAAGGTTCCGGGCGATGAAGTCGTGCAGGTCTATCTCAAATTCCCTGACGTCAAGGGCGCGCCTCAAATTGCACTGCGCGGATTTCAGCGCATCCATCTTGAGCCTGGCACGAGCCAGAAAGTCCATTTCGATCTGAAGCCTCGCGACTTGGGAATCGTGACTCAGGATGGGCATCCAATCATCGCTCAAGGGGATTACACCATCAGCATCGGCGGAGGGCAGCCGGACACAGGTGCGCCGACCGTAAATGGCAAATTCCATATTGACGGTCAGGTGGACTTACCCGAGTAGCGTTATCAAGCAACAGACTGGGCAATCATGACTCAACAATCGAAAAGGGGAATGCAGTGAACAAACTTCGCAACAAAGTGGTTTTGACAATATTGGCGGCGGGACTTGCCCTGACTGCATGGGCCGCCGACTTGACCGGACAATGGACCGCAACCTTCAACACGCAGATAGGCGAGCAGCATTACACCTACACCTTCAAAGTGGACGGCGAAAAGCTCACCGGCACGGCGAAGAACGACCGCGGGACAACCGATATCACCGACGGCACGATTAAGGGCGATCAAATTTCTTTTGATGAAAGCCTGGACTTCAATGGACAGACCATTGCGATCAAGTACACGGGCACGGTCTCCGGCGACTCGATAAAGCTGCACCGTAAGGTGGGCGACTTTGCTGAAGAAGACCTCGTCGCGAATCGAGTCAAGTAACTGCGGCAAGCACAAAGGGGGATTCGTGCACAGACGAGAGTTCTGCAAACTGCTTGCGATCGCCGCGGCATCGGAAACTGGTCCATCATATGGACAGACCGCACCGGAAAGCCAGCCGGTGTCGCCGGGCGGGTTCAACCGTTACACGCAGGACTACGCTCAATTTTGCGCATTGCCGCCGGACAAGAGGGCCTTCAACAAGGTGAGCGATGGAAAAATCGTCGAGGAACGGCTGGATGAGTCCGCTTGGCAACCGTCGGCGTGGAATTATAACCCGGTAGCACAATCCGTCGCGGGTGGCCTGTGGGACGATGTGCCTTTGATGTCTCCAATCCCCGATCTTGCAGGCGATGGTCCGTTCAAACCGACCTGGGACTCGTTGCTTCAGTATGAGGCGCCGGATTGGTACCAGGATGCCAAATTCGGCATCTGGGCTCACTGGAGTCCGCAGTGTGTGGCCGAAGCCGGGGACTGGTACGCACGCAACATGTATGTCGAGGATCAGCGGCAACACAAATATCAGCTGGAACATTACGGGCCGCCGTCGCGATTCGGCTACAAAGAGCTTTGCGCCCAATGGACCCTGCTGAATTGGGACCCGGATGAGTTGATCACGCGCTACAAAAACGCCGGCGCGAGGATATTCATCGCGTTGGCCAATCACCATGACAGTTTTGACGCCTGGGATTCGAAGCATCAGCCGTGGAATGCCGCCGCGATCGGTCCCCATCGCGATGTTGTCGGCACATGGGCCGCCTCGGCGCGAAAACAGGGTCTGCGGTTCGGTGTCACTGTGCATCAGGCGCGCAACTGGTGGTGGTTCCAGCCATCGCATGCCGCCGATAAGGCCGGACCGTGGGCCGGCGTTCCGTATGATGGCCGTCTCACGCAGGCGGATGGAAAGGACCAGTGGTGGCAGGGCCTCGATCCCCAGCGACTTTACGGCGTAAAGCACCCTGCTGATGCGTTGCCCGATACATCGTATGTGAAGAACTTCTACGACCGGACCCGCGATCTCATCGACCAGCACAACCCCGACCTGCTTTACTTCGACGATTCGCTGCTGCCTCTCGGCTGGGGCGGGATGAACATCGGCGCGTATTTCTACAACAACAGCGTGAAGACGCACGGCAAGTTGGAAGCCGTACTGAACGTCAAGGATGTTCCAGACAGGCTGGCCAAAGCTGTTGTCGCTGATTATGAGAGTGGGCTGACTGCGGAGATCATGAAGCATTCCTGGCAGTCTGAGACCTGCCTCGGCGCCTGGCACTATCTGCGCTTCCTCTACGAGAAACCGGGTGAATATGGCGGCTATCTGCCCCCGCGCGACGTTATCCATTGGCTTATTGACACCGTGAGCAAGAACGGCACGTTTATCCTCAATGTTCCCGGCCGGCCTGACGGAACCATTGATAGCAAGGAAATAGCGGTGCTGGATGGCATCACGGCATGGATGCAGACCAATGGTGAGGCAATCTACGAGACTCGGCCATGGAAGGTCTACGGCGAAGGCCCCAACAGCATAAAGGCCGGGTCCTTTCAGGGCGGGAGCATCAAGAAACTGGGAGAGAAAGATATCCGCTTCACGCGCAATAAGGCGAACACCGTGATCTACGCGCTGGTGCTAGGCTGGCCGGCAGAATCGATTGCAGTGCAGTCTCTGGGGCTCTCAGCGGCAACAAGACCAGGGAGAATTGGCAAGGTGAAACTTCTGGGAACCGACCAGGAAGTGAGTTGGAAGCAGCAGACCGATGCTCTGCAGGTGGAGCTTCCAAAGCTTTATAAACCGGCGGTTGATTATGCCGCGGTACTTCAAGTCACATTGGCGTAAGCGGAAGTGGGGTGGGGCGGATCGACGGTGCAAGACCGTCTATAACTGGTCGAAGCGCAACCAGCTTTATGGCGATTTGCCCGCCCGCCACATCCGGCCCTTCGTTGAGCTCGGCCTGGGGTTTAGAATCTAAGCACGAACGCTGGTTGTTAAACGTCTACCGAGCGGGTCAAAAGGAAATGTCTATGAATCGATTTGCGGGCGTTTTCTTCGTTCTTCTCCTTTCTCCAATTGCACTTTCAACAGGGGCATGCGGCGGTGGAAGCCAGGGAGGCGGGGGGACGACGAGTCAGAATCCCACTACGCCAACGGTTACCGTCACACCGGCATCCAGCAGCATAACCACCGCGCAATCGCTTTCGGTCACCATTGTGGTTTCCGGATCGAGTGGCGCGCCGACCGGCTCGGTGGTACTGTCGAGCGGCAACTATACTTCCGCCGCGACCTCCCTCGTTTCCGGTTCGGCGACCATCACTATTGCGGCGGGATCGCTGGCCGCAGGCTCAGACACGCTGACCGCCAAGTACACGCCGGACAGCGTCAGTTCCGCGACCTATAACAGCGCCTCCGGAACCGCCTCTGTGGCCGTCACGGTGCCTGCAACCACGCCTACCGTAACCGTCACACCGGCATCCAGCAGCATCACCACCACGCAGTCGCTTTCAGTGGCCATTGCAGTCACCGGAACCAGCGGCACGCCGACCGGCTCGGTGATTCTCTCGAGCGGCAATTATGCTTCCGCCGCGACCACCCTCAGTTCCGGTTCGGCGACCATTACGATTCCGGCTGGGTCGCTTGGAACGGGATCCGACACGCTGACCGCGAAGTACACGCCGGACAGCGCCAGCTCCGGAATCTACAACAGCGCCTCCGGAACTGCCTCGGTGACCGTCACCGCGAATAGTGGCACCGCCGTTACGGTTAACGTCGATGTTCTTGCGAACCGGCATACGATCAGCCAGTTTGTTTACGGGAATAATGACGAGACGATTTCGGACATATCCGACGCAGGCTACACCTATTCACGATGGGGCGGGAATGACGCGTCGAACTACAACTGGAAGTTGCAAACCCGCAATGCCGCCGCAGATTATTACTTTGAAGACTACGGAGGCGCGGGCGACCAGGTCCAACTTATTTCCCAAACCCAAAATGCAGGCAGCCATGCTTTGACGACGATGGCAATGATGGATTGGGTGGCCCAGGCATCCGGCTGGAGCTTCTCCGTCGCAATCTTTGGCGCGCAATGCTCCGTCGATCCCTACAACACCGACGCCGGAAACGGCCAGAAGCCAGACTGCCAGACCCCTGTGACCACCAACGCCGTCACCACGGCCTACTACCCGCTGGTAGACACCGCACAGGAGTGCCCGTCGGGAACCACCGATGGAACCACTTGCATCGACCGCGAAACCTGGGCGAAGGCTCTGGCTACGGCCTTCGGTGGCGGAACGTGCCCCGTGCCGTATTCGCAGATCACCTCTTGCCATTTCTACGACATGGACAACGAACCCGATATTTGGAATGGGACACACCGGGATGTCCACCCCGTAGCTTCGGGCTATGACGAACTTGCCAACCTCTATGAGACAGAGGCGACGAATCTCAAGACATGGGATCCGGCGGCAGTACGCTTTGGTCCAGTCTTCTGCTGCTGGTGGTTCTACTGGAATGGCGCCAACGGCAATGACAAGGCCGATCACGGCGGTGTGGACTTCCTGCCCTGGTGGTTGAATCAGATTTACTGGTTCGACAAGATCAATGGCGCACGCACGCTGGACGTCTTCGATATCCATGCATATGCAGACTGCGGCCCTACCACCAATTTCACCAGCGCACAGCTTCAGGCGGCTACGGCTAAGTGTGCCGGCTATTACTGGGATCCAGCCACTGTGAACCCGGATACGGACAACACATATACGACCAATGAGGAGCCAAATCCTGGCATCCCCTTCCACATTCCGCGCTTCAGGGCCATGGTCAACGCCATCTACCCAGGAACGCCACTGTCCTACACCGAGTGGGGCGCCGGCCTTGCCGCAAACAGCGGATCGGACTTTTCAACTGCGATCGCCGACGCGGACACCTTGGGCGTCTTTGGACGCGAGGGACTTAGCTTTGCCTCGCGCTGGGGCGGGCCGTCGCCGGGCACTGCCGAGTACTTGGCCTGGAAGATGTACACCAACTATGACGGCTCGCACGACAGATTCGGCACAGTGTCTGTATCCGACAGCAATAACGGAAATTCGAATCTCTTTTCCAGCTACGCCGCGCTCAACACAACCGGCACAACAATGACCATCATGGTCCTGAACAAGGATCCGGCCAACGCAGCGGAGGTCACGTTCAACCTGAACGGATTCAGCGCCAGCACCTATGTTGCGTACACGCTGTCCTCCACGGCCTCAAGCTCCATAGCGGCTTCCAGTTCGACGGCTTGGAACGCGACGCAGAGCTTCACGCCCTACAGCATAACCCTGTTGGTGATCAACGGAAGCGAAGCCTCAACACCCGCATCGGAGTGGTACCTAAATCCAGACGACCTGATGATTCCCGCCACGGGGACGGCCACTCTTCATCCGGCGATCTCGAGCGGCAGTGCGAACGTGACGCTCACCTCGGCGGTCTTCGACGCCTACGAGGGTGCACCGGCCTGTACCGTCGTATCGCTCGCGCTGACCAATGCCACCATCGCTGCGTCACAGCCCGGAACCATCACCGTGAACGCAGGCAGCACTCCCGGTTTCTGCCACTATACTGTCACCGGCAGCGACGGCACAGCAACCCAGACCCAGGGCGGATGGATCCTTGTCGGCAATCCTCCCGCTACGCTTACCCAGTCGGGCACCAATCAATCGGGCAGCGTGGGAACGGCTCTGTCGCAACCTCTCACCATCACGTTGGCCCCCGGCCAGTCAGGAGGCTCGGCCAGTGGCGCGGGCATTCTGTTTACCACCTCGGCCGGTACACTCTCCAACGGCACCACAAGCGGGACCAGCGTAATTGCATTAACCAACTCCTCGGGTGTTGCCTCGGTCACTTTGACGTTGCCTTCGGCCAAGGGAACGGTAACTGTCACCGCACAGGATCAGTTCGCACTTGGCGGAACTTCGGTCACTTTTACAGAAACCGCCAACTAAATCCGCAGAAAGCCTAACAGGCCCTCCATGGCTGTCATTGCGCCATGGAGGGTTAGAGAGTCTTGACGAAACATCCAATGTGCAGGCGCTTCCTTACGCGAAGATGGGCATCATGAGAAAGCGGATTCTGTTGTCGCGTTATCGGCAATGCCTTGGTGCCTCATTAAAGCAGCTTGCGTTTTCTCTGGTCTTCGGACTGGCTCTAAGCGCATTCTGCGTCGCTCAGGATAAACCCGTGCATCCCAACTGGCCCGGTCCAGGGCAGCTCTTTGTGGGCACGTGTTATCAGCCCATCGACCGCTCACCTGAGCAGATCGATCAGGACATTGCCATCATGAAGCGCGCCGGCTTCAATGTCGTGCGCATGGGAGACCTGTCGTGGGATTCCTTTGAGCCATCGCAGGGCAAGTTCACCTTTGAGTGGTTCGACAAGATCATGGACAAGATGCAGGCCAATGGCATCCTGGTCATTCTTGACATTCCCGGTCTGCCCGCGCCCATCTGGCTGCATCGGGCACACCCGGGCGTCGATATCGTCGCGCAGAACGGCACGCGGCTCCCGCCTGCCGAGCGTTACATGGATAACATCAGCGACCCCGACTACGTCCGCGAGGTCGGGATTATGGCCGACGCGCTGATGAAGCGCTATGCGAATCATCCCGCGGTTATTGCCGTCGGCTATGACAACGAGATCGGGAACGGCTTTATGTCGTATTCCGAAGCCGACCGGCAGCGTTTCATTGCATGGCTCACGAAGAAGTATGGCAGCATTGACGAACTGAACAGAGCATGGGCCACGCAGAGATGGTCACGCCGCTTGAACAGCTTTGAAGATGTCGATCTGCCGCTCGCGGATGGCCCCGGACCGTCGGAGCGCTACCTGGACTTACATCGCTTCTGGTCGGATGTGACCGTGGCTCGTCTGAACGAACTCGACGCAATCCGTCAGCGAGACATGCCCGACGTTCCATCCATTTCAAACCTGTGGGACACTGCTGGCCGGCGCGGCTTCGACTACCTTTCTACGTACAGGTCTTACGTCTCATACGGGGCTGAAGGCTTTTACCCCGGAGACCCCATCAGCGGTTCATTTGGCGCGCTGATGACCAAAGGGGCACTGCCCACGCCCATTTGGTTCAACGAGTTCACCGCCGGCGGCGGCGGCTTTTACGGAACACCGGGCCGAAGCCGCATGTATGCATACCTCGGGCTCATGATGGGAGCTCAAGGGATTCTCGCTTGGACCTTCAACAGTCATCAAGGAGGAGAAGAACAGGCGCTCTTCGGGCTGGTGGATCACGATGGAACCCCTTCGTGGAAAGTGGATGAGTTTGCTCGGATAGCGACGGAATTCAAGCAGCTTGCCAAGTCCGGATTCCCTCGGTTTACGCATCCAGAGATAGCCATTGCCTATTCATTCGACTCCTTCATCGACTCTCATCCCAATGGTTCTTCCAATACAACGCTGCAATACTTCAAACCTTCGTATACGGAACAGGTGCAAGGCGCCTTTGAGCCGTTCTTCCGCGCCAATCTCGATACCGCCATCATCAACGTAGGGCATGAGAATCTTTCCCCCTACAAACTGGTCGTCGTTCCGGCTGAATACGTGATGGATCTGGGGAGCGCAACGGCAATACGGCAATACGTAAGCAACGGAGGGACGGTACTGATGACAGCATTCTCAGCCAAAGTGGATGAGCATGGGCAATGGTTCGACACTCCGCTGCCTGGCAGGCTGAGCGATGTCTTTGGGCTGAAGACAAATGCATTCTATGATTCGACGGTGTTGAAATTCGATCTGGATGACAAGTCGATCTCTGCCAACTCGCGCCGATACGAGGTGCTCGAGCCGTCAACGGCCACGGTGCTCGCCCGCTTCACAGATATCCCGGATCACAGCCCGGCAATCACGATCAATAGATTCGGTAAAGGCAACGCCCTATACCTGGCGACCGAGTCCAACGATTCCACCATCGGTCCTGTGCTAGAACGAGTCCTCCGCCTTGCGGGCATCCAAGCTGGCCCTTCCACACCAGAAGGTGTTTACGCCCGTTCAGTAGATGGCCGCACTCTGTATGTGAATACGACCGAAGAAAAGAAGACCGTGCGCCTGGAGGGCATCAAACGGGGAATGCTGACCAATCGGGTTTATGAAGGCGCCATGGTTTTGGCTCCACTAGCATCGGAGCTCGTCCAATGAAGAAGAGATTGCGATGTTGGCGGATTTTAGTCCCGGACAGTCTCGGAACCTGAGGGCGCCCCATTCAGTTCTAGATGCGTGCATCACAGCCGGGCAGGTCTTTCAGAAATTCGATAGTCGAAGGCAGCTTGAGTACAGGCCTGATGATCGCTGATGTGTATAGGAAGAGGCGTGAGACTTAGCATTCCCGACGGAGTGACGACCGTCATGATAAGCAACCTGAACCGTTCCGAGACGCTCCGCCGGCTCATAAACCATGCCATCAATCGCGTGAGCGCGAGCCACAGTTCATTGACTAACGCAACATCACCCGAGCTCTCGACGTATTGGCGCAGCTGGATCACCCAGTCACAGGAGCGATCCTTCATGATGGCGTGAATGTCCCACCTCCCAGAGCAACTATGCGCCTTCATCTGCCCGTCCGCTTGTTGCGTAAGGGCAATTCGTCGCAGCAACGCCTTCAGCAACCGGCTGTCACCCCAATACTCGTTGCCGTCGCCCTCGGGTCCGCGCATCATCACCCGCGTACAGTCGAACGCAGGCGGCGAATCGTCAGTCCACTCAACTCGCTCGCGGTCGGCGCAATCAACGTAGGAGTCTTCGCTCAGTAACTCCAGGGAGCGCGCGCAAATGGTCCAGAGCTTATTTAAGAACCATGTTCCGCTGCATTTAACTATGACACCAAAGGGGGGTAGTGGTGGCTGTTTTGGTGGCTGTTCGGATTGAGAAATCATGCTTTTGGGTGCGTCCCGGTGCAAGGAGAGTACAAGTAAGTCATTTATAATCAACGCATGTGCAACTCGGTGCAACGCTGTGCAAACCGGAAAAGTCCCCTGACTGGACGGAAGTACCTGACCATTCGCCGGGTTCGACCCAAGACAAACCATTGCCGCGCCAAGGCACCAAGCGGCCCAAGTTGAGACCTGATTGCGAATCTGCGCTTTCATTGCGGCACCTTTGTTACGTCGACGTTCGTGACCAAGAGCGGGCCAATCGCTCCCACCGTAAACGTTCGATTGATGTAGAAGCTGTTGACCGGGGACGGTTGGGAGTTGAGGTCTCCCATGTCTGAAAATCCAGACATGGGCCCCCGCCTGTATATGCGGATGGGTCATGCGCGAAACCTATTTTTTGCAGGGTATGCACACGCGTCTGGAACCATCTGAACCTACGACACAACCGACTCTGTGTACGTCATCTGCACACAAATGGTGGGTGCCATCAACTATTCCTCTTGCTGGCCATGCTTCGATGACGTATCCACCCTTTTCCTTGCAATAGACCGTAAAGACGTAGCCGTCTCGATTCACGTAGTTGCCTGTAATGTAGCGCCAGTCCTCTTCACTAAACATTGGCCCGGAATAATGCCGTTGCAAGGCCTTACCATCACAGATCTGTTCTGGACCGCCAGTTTCAGACAGTAGCTGTTTAGCGGCATTGTTTAATGCTTCAAGCCTCTGTGCAGCCGCCCGATCATTACCCGCTAATCTATATGCGACAAGTGGTGGTGCAACTGCGAGAGCTAGCGGACCAACCAAAAAACAGCATCCCACACCGATCCAGACTGCATGCCTGAGCTTTAAGTTAGACAACGTTGACTTTCGCATAGCTGAGTTTGCTAGTAAAGACAAGATGAACGCGGCAAGCGTTGCCATGATGATCAACAATCCCGAGTAAGCTGTCTCAACTCCATCTGCCGGGTGCCAGATCATATAACCACTGCAGATGCCGATAAACGTGCCAACACCCGAAGCCAAGGCAAAGTGCCACCAACCTTGGGAACACAGGGCAGTTGCTAAGCCGCTCCCCAGCACGATCAACGGTAGTGGGAGCCACCAGTGCGTAACGAGAGATATCGCCATAATCGTCGGCCACCAAAGCAGTATTGAGCCTGCGAAGGTGATCCCGACTAGAAGTTTATCTCTTTGCATAATAGCTAAATTATCGCCTCGGTGATCACCTTAAAACCGGCCACTTGTGGTCACTTCAAAACCGGCCACTTTGGATGGCCTGAGACATGATTGTTTTACCTTGTCGCCGGGTGTTTGGGCAAGGTGTGGTTTGAGTTGCAGAGGTCGAGCCTGATATTCAAGGCCTCTGGATGCGTGTTAAGGTTGAACTTGCTCCGCCGGGAGAGGCCTCTGGATCACGAGTCGCGACGCCGCCGGGCGTTCTTTGCCCGGCATCCNNAGCAAGCGGTCCAGCATGGCGGTGACAGCGGCGCTGTCGCCCAGCAGTTTGCCCCAGTCGTCTACGGGTCGATTGGACGTCAGAAGTGTGCTGGCGCGTTCATAGCGGCGCATGATGATTTCCAGAAGTTCCTCAGCGGCGGTCAGTGGCAGCTTTCGCATTCCTAAGTCATCGATGACGAGCAACGGCACAGTGGTCAGCAGTTCCATATGCTCCTTGCGCTTGCCATCGAGTGTGGCGTCGGCCAGTTCTTCCAGCAGGGCGTGGGCCTCGCGATAGAGCACACGGTATCCCTGCTGGATGACGGCGTGCCCGATGGCCTGGGCGCAGTGGCTCTTACCGCTCCCAGGTGGACCGAGAAACAAGGCATCTTCGCGCCGGCCGACCCAGCCTGCCGTAGCCAGCTCGAAGACCAGATTGCGATTCATACGGGCGTTGAACTGGAAGTCGAAGTTATCCAGGCGTTTGTTGGCGTCGCGGAACTGCGCTTGCTTGTGGCGCCGCTCCAGCAGTCTTTTGCTGCGACAGGCGAGTTCGTCCGAGACCAGTGTGGAGATCAGGTCGATGGGCGCCATGGTCTCGGTTTGTGCTTGATGCAAGCGGGTTTCCATCACCGCGGCCATGCCGCTCAGGCGCAGTTGCACCAGGGAACGATTGAGTTCGATCAGGTTCATGGATTGGATTCCTCGAATTGGATTCGTTGTTGGATCACGTCGCGATACTGGGTCAGTTCGCGGATGAGGGGGTCGATTTGCTTCAGGCTCAGAGGGGCTTGCTGGCTACGCTCCAGATAGCGGCGCACGAATTGGTACTCGCTCACGCCCAGTTCCAGCGCCGCTGTGCAGGCCTGATCGCAAGTAGCGTTGCCGTACTTTTTGGTAAGCGAGAGCATGCCTTGGATGCGGCGGATTCCGAGTTCGCCCTGGCGAGCATGGATGGCATCGCAGACCGCGCCGATGCTGGGGCCGGCCTTGTGCGCACGCGCCAGTAGTTGCAGCAACTGCGGCGGCGTACGGCGCGGGCGATCCTCATCGCGGATGCGGTGCCCGCCACGCTTGCCGCTCAGATGCTCGCGCAGCAACTCGCCGGTGCGCGAATCCAGCAGCCGCACATACATCGCATCCCATTGCACGTCGACCTGGCGTCCAATCCAGCCCGGCGGCGCTCCGTAGTAGGCCGCTTCAACCTCGACGCAGCCATCCAGATGCACCGTACGCACGCCGTACTGGTAGTAACGAAACGGCTCCAGCGGCAGCGCCTGCAGAAAGGGCTTCTCTTCGGCGAACATCGCCGCCACCTGCCGCTTGGTCCGCCCGTGGATGCGCTTGTCGGCCCAGCGCTCTTCCCAGTGGTCCAGATACGCCTGCGCTTCTTCCAGGCTCTCGAACTTCTTACCCTTCAGCGGCGTCATCTGCGTATAGCCGACTCCGCTCTCAACTTTTCCCTTTCGATCCGGATCGCGCACCTTGCAAGGAAGCGCCGTCACACCGTAGTGCGCCAGAACGTCGCGATACAAGGGGCTCAGGCCCGGATCGTAGATATCGGGAGACAACACGCCTTCGCGCAGGTTGTCCAGCACCACAACCAACGTTGAGCCGCCCAGCCGGCGAAAGGCCTTCTCGTGCAGCTCGGCCCACACCCGCGTACTCGATTTGAAGACCAGCAGACGAACACACTTGCGACTGCAACCCAGCGTCAACACGAACAGCCGCGTGCGCCGATACTTTCTGCTGTCGGGATCGCGCACCATCGGCCCGGTGCCATAATCAACTTGGCATTCCTCACCAGGCCGCGTCTCGATGATGACTCGCGCTTCCGGCGATGTGGCTCCGCGCAGTCCCCGCACGAAGCGACGTACGCTCTGATAACCGCCCGTAAACCCGTGGCCATCAACCAGATCCTGAAAGATGGACATCGCGTTGCGGCCCCGCGATAGCTCCAACTCGATCATCTCGCGGTAGGGTTCACTGCTGTTGGCCGTGCGCTGGCCGTCCTGCGCCAGATCTGCCCCTGAAGGCAAAAAGCCGGTGATCACTGAAGTGGCCGCGTTTGAGTTGTTGGCTGGTTCGCCGGAGCCGGTGGTCACTTCCATGGCCGGTTTTGAACTGTCCGAGCCGGTGATCACCAAAGTGGCCGGTTTTGCCAGGGATTTTGGTCCCCAGCTTCCCGGCGAACGCACCACGATCCCTGACGACCTAAGATAATCGCCCGCCGTCTCGCGACGAACTCCCGTCGCCTGCTCGATCCGCCGCAGGGACCAGCCCAAACGCCCCAGCGCGATCACCTGTTCCCGCTTCTCTCTGCTCAAGACATTACCCATGCCAACAGAGGCTAATTGCCTCCGTCAGTGCGTATGTCTCAGCCCCTCAGAGTGGCCGGTTTTGAAGTGATCATAAGTGGCCGCTTTTGGGTGATCGCCAAGGTTTTGGCGCGGCGAATGGAGACAACGCCGGCGCTCCGTGTCACGCTGCTCTTGAACATCCAGCGCAAAAAAGGCGACACAACTGCTTCAGAACAGTTGGTGCGGAAGTTCGCTAACCACTTCTGGAGGACAGACTGGCCCGGATCGTCACGTCCAAACGTTTATTTCGACCCGCGCGCGCTTGACCAGGATGGTCCCGGTGGAGTTCTACATGCGAAGGCGGTAGTTGCCGACGAAGAAGCGGTGTTTATAACCTCTGCAAACCTTACTGAAGCTGCCTTGGACCGAAATATTGAACTCGGCGTTCTCATTCGCGACCGTGCAATCGCTCTGACAATCGCTGGCTATTTCAGGAGTTTGATCGATCGCAGTTTACTTGAGCCGCTGCCTCTAACTTAGCGGGCCAGTAACAAATGGTTTTGAATGAGTGGTTTGCGTTCGCGTTAAGAGCGGATGAGTCTCGGAGAGTTACCGCTGCCCGAGAACAGCGAAAGTTGTGCTGGAGGCAAGAATTTTGGGACGACGAATGCCGCACTGAATCTGGCGCGCGTCACGGCGACGTATAGTTTCTCTGGGGATTTGAGCGCGGCGTGTTCTCCGTCCTCAATGTATTTGAGCATCGGCACAGTTGGGAAGATCAAGACCCTGTCGAATGTGCTTCCCTTGGCAACCCCGATGTTCATAGCTCGTAGGTCCGCGGTCCAGGCGTCCTTATCATAGCGGAGGGCTGTGACAGGTCCGTGCTTGGCTACGTAGGCAGATACACTTCCGGCTTCCACTTGGAAAACGCCGTCGTGACCAGTTAGCGGAACATCAATCGAAGCGGTTCGCTGAAAATCTGGGTAAATGGCGTCCGCGAAATCGCAAATGGCTTGGTTTGATCTATAGCTATAGTTGCGCTGTTCAATTGTGCAGATTGCCGAGCGATTTTGAAACCAATCTGCGAGGCCGATTCCTTGGTATTTTTTGTTCCGTGGTCCGATGTTCGTCGAGAAGGTATGCTGTCGCGGGTCACCGACCATCACGAGTCTTATGCTTGAAGAAATTAGGAGGTCCAACACATCAAGATCATAGCCGACCAGATCCTGCACCTCGTCGATAAAAATATGCGTATAGACTCTCTCCAGGCGCCGGACGACTGCTCCGCGAGTTGCCTTGTTAAGCTGAACGACGAAATCAGAAACGCCGTCCCTATACATTGCGCCATTCGCGTCAAGAAAGTAATGGATACTGCTTTTAGGTGTATGCCGGTTTCTCTTCCCTTTGAAATTAAGCCCGCTGATGACTAAGGGCTCAGTGGTCAACGCGCGCTGATATGGCTTTGAACATTGTTGTATTAGGAGGGAGAACCATCCACACACTGAAATATGCGGCGGTAATGCTCCGACCTTTTGTTCAATCCTGTTCACGATCTGCCGTTGGTTTTCACTCGTGAAGGTAGTTATGAGTACCCTGCCACTCGTGACTGCCAGAGCAGCTTCAACGATAGACTCCGTCTTTCGGGAACCTGCTGCAGCGAGAATTACCGTATTGTCAGCCTTTAAAAACATCTTGGATATACTCAGGCATCTTAATGGACTTCTCCGAGGTGAATATCGCCAAGGCAGCGGCCGTCTTGTCGTCATGCATTACCTTGCACAGCTCCTCCTTTGAACCACAACTCGTTCCAAGCACTTCATTCAGAGTGGCTACTGAATTGACCTCGACAATCTGTGGTTCAAGCGTATTGAATTTCGGGTCCTTGCCAGTATGAAGCGATACACAATCGTGAAGCAGGTATTCAGCGAATTGGACCTCCTTTTCCTGCACGGTCTTGCCATCGTTGTCCGTCACAACCCAAACTCGGCGTTTCAGCCGAATTGCAAGTTCGAGGAACCTCTTGTGAGATAAGCCAACGCTGATGACGTCGATGCCATCATCGATTGGAAGTCTGCCCTTCGCGTCCAGGTATCCACGTTGAACTACAAGCTCATCGGAGGGACCCTCGACAAGAATCGCACCCTTCGATAGCACCAGCCTCAGGGTGTCAAAGCCCGAGAGCTTCTTGAAGTAGTCGACCGTATCAGGTGGTAGGTCCACGATCCGAGTTGCTCCGTTCTCACTAAGCAGCAAGAGACTTTGGAGCCCAAGCTTGTTGAGCACGAATGTGCTGTGCGTTGCGACTATCAGTTGCTTGCTCGCGCACCGATCTTCAATGCTTTTGATTAGTTTTCTCAGGTATGAGAAGGAAAGGTGATTTTCCGGCTCTTCAATGAGAACGATCTCCGCGCCGTCTGCCCTCTGGCCGATTGCCAGCAGAGTCTTCAGGGCATTTTGATCACCTTGGCCGGCTAAGTGAAGCGGTAGATCGTCGAGGTGGGCGGCCAAGCCGCTCTCCCACGCGTAGCGCTGTGAGATGTCAATCGCCAGGCTCAACTTCCGGTCGGTTAGGGTTCCGTCCTCGTCGCTCAACCTTTTGTTGATCGCTTTGACCGACTCCCTTTCGCTAAACTCCTCGCGGACGCCTCTGTATTGCCGCGAGAGTTCGACGCGCTCCTTGGGGTCAAGGCATCTGGTAAGAATCTGCTGGAGATGATAATCGACACCCGCCTGAAGCCGAATCATCGTAGGGTCAATCACCGTGGTACTGGTAGGAACACTTCGTGCATTCACAGGGTTGCCGGAAAACCCCAACCACTCGACATTGTAGTACTCGGTCGGAGCCAAAACTGTCGAACCTGGCGACTTGAGGAAGTTCTGGTACTCAGTATGGAACTCTCCAGATAACTGCGCTTGGATGCGTACTCCGCACGCGTCCTCATTGTCGAGATTGTTGGTACCGCGCAAAATCTCGGCATCCTCATCGTCGAGAAAGACATCAATGATCATCTTCGGTGGTTGGGGATTCGACGCACCCGATTCGCGCAATTGCTGGAAGTAGTCGCGAGTTGCCTCAAGATTGATCAGGTACGGCGATACTCCTTGAGCCAAAAATCGGCCGTGCACGCGGCCGGTCAAGGCGAGGTCTATCGCCTCAATCAGCGTGGACTTTCCTGACCCGTTGCACCCAACGAGGACGTTTATTCCAGGCTGGAGTTCTATGTCGAACTTCCGGAACCGGCGGTAATTGCGAATGCATACTTTGCGGATCATAGCGTTCCTCGTCTCGACGCCCAAGTCGGTCTCTCCATGTTTGAATGAGGCCGGATGAAGCGGAGAACGTAGCGTCTGATTTGATCTATTGTACAGCCGCTCCATCTTCACGAGAGTTTACTCAGTGACCTATAGGCGCGTAAAACCGAGTACGCAAACCGTATCTCTGTTATGCGTTCACGAAATTATGTGATTGTGCCTCCCAGATGACGAGCGGCATGCCCGACGCGATCACTTTTCAGACGGATGCTGCGGATAGTGAGCTTTGAATTCAGTGAAGCCACCAGGGTACCTTCGTCGCGCCGACAGCGCCGGCAGGGATTCACTACACTTCCCAGAACCGCCAACTCATACCCGGCAGCACCAAATACATCAACAAAGACAACCGCAACAGCAAAGACCCTGACTTGGGAGCGCCGCTCCCCGCGCGCGCAAGGGGTTTCCCCAGTCTTCCGCGCTGCGTTTGTGCAGACCAAG
>PLFY01000135.1 GCA_003138365.1 Acidobacteriaceae bacterium | reverse complement strand
GGCTGCCATTCCACGCCGCCAGGAAACTGCACCACCGCGATCCCCGTCTTGCGGATCAGGCCGCGGTCGGCGGGCAGACCGTGAGGGATGGCAATGCCATTGCCCAAGTAGGTGTTGTCCAGCTCCTCCCGCTCCATCATGCTGGACGCGTATCCTGGCTCGATATTGCCGTTTTCCACCAGCAGTTGGCTTACCTGCCGGATAGCGTCCTCTTTGGTTTTCGCCACCGCCCCCGTGCGTACGCTTGCAACCGTAAAATCCAGCATTCCGTTCCGCCTCCTGCTCTCAGCCAAACTGGAAAAACTGTAACCGATTACAATTTAGAAGTCAATAATTTTCTGAGAAATATTTTTTGACGGAAAGAACTGCGAGGTGAATTCGTCAGAAAAAACAACTAACTTAATTATTATCATTCATTTATAAAATATGATCAATTTGATCGAATTTCTGTTTACAATGGATTTCATCCGGAATACACTGTAATCGTTTGCACGATTCAGCGATTTATCTGGGCTAAATTGTTGATTTATCGTGGAGGAGAGGGATCTTATGGCAAGCATTCGCGACGTTGCAGAGCAGTGCGGGGTCTCCACGGCGACCGTATCCCGAGCGCTGGCAGGCAAGCAGCACATCCGCGACGAGGTGCGAAAACGGGTTCTGGAGGCGGCGCAACGGCTGGACTATCGGCCCAACCGGGCGGCGCGCAACCTGCGATCGAATCAATCCTCGAACATCGGGCTGGTGGTCTCTGACATTCAGAATCCTTTTTTTACCAGCATTTGCCGCGCGGTCGAGGATGCGGCGCTGAAGGCGGGCTTTGCCGTCTTCCTCTGCAACACGGATGAGGATCCCGAGAAGGAGGCCCTTTACCTTCGCCATCTCGCGGATGAAAATGTCGCCGGGATCATCTTCGCGCCCACCGGCAGAATGGCCCGCGATTCCGAAAAAATGAGCGAACTCTCCATGCCGCTGGTGGTCATAGACCGTGCCATCGGAAAGGAACTGGCCGACACCGTTGTGATCGACAATGCGCAGGCGGCCTTTGATCTGACCGAGCACCTGATCTCGCATGGCCGAACGCGGATTGCCGGCATCTTCGGCGCCCAAAGCTCCACCGGGCAGGAGAGGCGAAAAGGCTTTCTGATGGCATTACAGAAACACGGCCTTACGGAAAAAAAGAAATTGGTGCATTCCGTGCCTCCGCGCGAAGAAGAAGGCTATAAGGCGGTCCGCGAGATGCTCTCTTTGCCCGAGCCTCCCGATGCGATTCTCGCCAGCAATGGGCTTCTTGGCTTGGGCGCCTACCGGGCCTTGATGGAAAGCGGAAAGAAGTGCCCCGAGGAAGTGTCGTTCGCCGCCTTTGATGAAGCCGCCTGGACCTCCCTGGTCAAGCCCTCGGTCACGGTGCTCGAACAGCCGACCTACGAGATAGGCTCGACGGCGGCGAGCCTGCTGCTGATGCGGATCGAAGACCCCAAACGCTCCATCCGTCAGGTGCAACTCAAGCACAACCTGCTGATTCGCCATTCCTGCGGCTGCGCATGATTTGTGTCGCGGCGGCCTGCGCAGGAGAGCACGATCATCCGGTTGCCGCTGCGGGGGCGGCGCGCCCGGAGTTCACGCTATGCGCGAAAATGCCCCGGCGGTTTCAATCGCCAAAGGAAAATCTGGTTGTACACTGGCCCTGTGTTGGTTACGGAGCCTGTGATGCGCCGATTCTTTGCTTTTTCCCTGCTCGCTCTTATTATGCTGTCCGGTTGCCGCGCCGGCCAGCAGACGCCCGCGCAATCCGGCGCCAGCCCTCATTTCAAGGTCTACCATTTGCGCGGCAAGGTCATCTCGACCGACGCGGCCAAGGGCGAGGTCACGCTAGCCCATGAGGCCATCCCCGGCTTCATGGAGGCCATGACCATGCCCTACAAGCTGAAGGACGCGAGCATTCTGGGCGAGCTGCATCCGGGCGACGTGATCACCGCGGACGTTCTGGTTTCGCAGGATCCAAATGCGGACGTGTTGCTGGACCATATTGTGGTGGTGGCACAGGCCAAGCCGGATTACAAGCCCGCGGTCTTTTATCATGTGCCGGCGCCCGGCGATGCGGTGCCGGACTTCAAGCTGCGCAACCAGGACGGGCGGACGATTCATCTCCGCCAGTTTCTCGGCCAGGGGCTGGTGATCACTTTCATCTACACGCGCTGCCCGTCGCCTGAGTTTTGCCCGAGGGTGACGCGCTACTTTGCCGCGCTGGAGAAGCAACTGGCGGCCATTCCGGCGCTCTCTGGCACGCACCTGTTATGCGTGAGCTTCGACCCGGATCACGATACGCCGGAGCGGTTGCGGGCCTATGGCGTGACCTATATCGGCAGCGACGCGAAAAATGCTTTTGCCCATTGGGATTTTGCCGTGCCGGAGAAGCCCGTTCTGCTGGAGATGGCCAAGTTTTTCGACCTGGGGATGACAAACGCCGCGGATGGATCGATTACGCACACGCTCTCGACCACGCTGATTGGCCCCGACGGCAAGGTGGTGCGATTCTATCCGGGGAATGAATGGACGGTGGAGGAAGTCCTGGCCGATTTGAAACATTTGACAGGGACGAATGGCTGATGGATGCTGTATAGTGGTCAGACCACTAGGTTACAATTCTGGGAGTCTCGGATTTCTGCAAGGGACACCTTCACAAAGACAAGGAGTGAACGACCGATGAGCCATGGATTGAATATCCGCAAGGATGCGGAGTTGGATTTTCTTTCGCTGGGTGCGTTGGTGCACCGTCTCGATCCGGGGATTATCCCCTTCCGCAAGGCGACGGAGTGCCAGATTCACGTCAGCGGCGGCGAGTTCAATGTGGCTGCAAACCTTTCCGACTGCTTTGGCCTGAAGACGGCAGTCGCCTCGGCGATGTCCGACTATCCGATCGGCGACCTGATTGCCGAGCGTGTTCGGGCCATGGGCGTGAAGCCCTTCTACAAGCACTTCAAGCACGACGGCGTGACCGGGCCGAACATGGCGGCAGTCTACAGCGACCGTGGATTTGGCGTGCGCGCGCCGGTAGTTTTCTACAACCGGGCGAATGAGGCGGCGGCGCAACTGAAGCCGGGAGACTTCAACTGGAAGGCGATCTTTGCCGGAGGCGTGAAGTGGGTGCATAGCGGGGGCATTTTTGCGGCCCTGTCGCCAACCACTGCGCCGTTGGCCGCGGAGATGATGAAGGAAGCCAAGGCAGCGGGCGCGATCACGTCGTTCGATCTGAACTTTCGCGAGAAGTTGTGGAAGATTTCTGGCGGCAACGAGCGGGCCGTCGAGATCATCGGCACCATTGTGGAGAACGTGGATGTACTGGTGGGCAATGAAGAGGACCTACAGAAGGGCCTGGGCATCCCTGGGCCGGAAGTGGCGGCCAAATCGAAGCTGGATCCGAGCGTGTTCTTCGGCATGATCGACAACGTGGTGAAGAAGCATCCGCATGTGAAGGTGGTGGCCACTACGCTGCGCGAGGTGCACTCCACCAGCCGGCATAGCTGGAGCGCGGTTGCGTGGGTTGACGGAAAGACCTACGCTGCGCCTACGGCTGAGCTGGATGTGGTGGATCGCGTGGGAGGCGGAGACGGCTTTGCGGCAGGGTTTATCTATGGACTGCTCAGCGGCGAGGCTCCGGAAGAGGCCATCAAGCTGGGATGGGCGCACGGAGCGCTGCTGACGACCTTCCCCGGCGACACAACCATGGCGACTGTCGATCAGGTGCGAGCCTTTGCCAAGGGCGGATCGGCGCGCATTCAGAGGTAGTGAGCGCATCAGCTTCCGGTCCCCGGCAGGCGACGATCCGATTTTCCGGGAGCTGCCGGCTGGGGACCGATTGCATGCAACTGATATCCTCTCCATGTACGGAAAGGGAAGTCTTGCATGGCAAAAGTGACATTGGTTTTTGCGGTTCTTCTGATTGTCCTTGGACTCACTGGCTACCTGGGCACAGGAAGCTTGCACCCCACCGCGATGATTCCTGCGTGGATTGGTTTGGCGTTGGGCATTTCTGGCTACCTGGCCATTAGCCCCAACGAGAGCCGGCGCAAGCTGTTCATGCACATCAACGTGACGATCGGGCTGCTGGGTTTTCTGGGCGCTGCGGCTGAGGCTGTGCGCGGCTATGTTCATGCCCAGTCGGCCGGCCTGCCCCAGGACCAGATCGCACTGGCCTCAAAGATCATGTTGGCCTCGCTGCTGCTGATCTACGTGATTCTCTGCGTGCGGTCGTTCAGGGCCGCGCGGCGTTCGGGAAAGGTATAGCGCATGGGCGGCTTGCGGGGCGGCGCCATGGGCTTGAGCAATCGAGCTGAGCGGTCGCCGCACGGGCGGGGAGGACGCGGCCAGGCGGATTTGCCCAAGCGCAAGCCCGACTTGAAGAAGCTTTGGCCGCAGATCCGGGCATTGGTGGCGCCGCGCAAAGGCCTGCTCGTGGCCGGGATGGGCCTGATGGTCATCAACCGCGTGGCTGGGCTGGTGTTGCCCATCTCCGCAAAGCCGCTTCTCGACACGGTGCTCTCTCCGCTGCATCCGCGGGCCGACCTTCTGCCCCGCATCATCGCGCTGGTCTTCTCCGCCATGGTGGTGCAGGCCATTACCTCTTTCTCGCTCACGCAACTGCTCTCCAAGGCCGGCCAGCGTCTGATTGCCGAGATGCGGCGTCAAGTCCAGCGCCATGTGGGCCTGCTTAGCGTGGCCTACTACGACGAGAACCGAACCGGCACGCTGGTAGCGCGCATCATGACCGACGTGGAGGGCGTGCGCAACCTGGTCGGCACCGGGTTGGTTGATTTTGTGGGCGGCCTGCTTACTGCGGTGCTGGCGTTTCTCTGGCTATTGCATCTGAGCGTCACGGTGACTCTGACCGTGTTCTCTGTCATGGGCGTATTCGTCTTTTTCCTGCAATACGGGTTCAAGACCATCCGCCCCATCTTTCGCGACCGCGGCAAGATCAATGCCGAGGTTACCGGGCGGCTGACCGAGTCGCTGGGCGGTGTGCGGGTCATCAAGGGTTACCACGCCGAAGAGCGCGAGGCCGGGGTCTTCGCCGAAGGCGTTGAACGGCTGCTGGCCAATGTCATGAAGTCGCTGACCATGACCAGCACACTCTCTGCCGCTTCCACCACGGTGCTGGGCCTTGTATCGGCGATCGTGATGTGGCTCGGCGGCCATCGCGTGCTGGGGAACACCTGGACGGTCGGGACCTATTTCCAATACAACATGTTTCTTGCCTTCATGATTGCGCCGGTGTTTCAGATGGTGAACATTGGAACGCAGTTGACAGAGGCTTTTGCCGGCCTGGACCGGACCAACGAGATCATGTCGGAGATTGAAGAAAACCAGAGCCCCGGACGCACCATGAAGATGCCGCCCATCCAGGGGACGGTGCGCTTTGAGGATGTGGAGTTTGCCTATGAGGCGGGCAAGCCGGTGCTGCACGGCATCAGCTTTCTGGCCGAGCCGGGAACCGTGACCGCATTGGTTGGATCGTCGGGGTCGGGCAAATCGACGATCATCAGCCTGCTGTGCGCCTTCCACACGCCGACCAAGGGGCGCGTGGTTGTGGACGGCGTGGACCTTTCCCACGTGGATCTGAACACCTTTCGCTCGCAGTTGGGCGTGGTGCTGCAGGATTCGTTTCTCTTCGATGGCACGATTCGTGAGAACATTCTTTTTTCACGGCCCAATGCCACCGAGGAGCAGTTTCTCTTTGCTTGCCGGACGGCGCGCGTGGACGAGTTTGCCGAGCGCTACCCCGATGCCTACGACACGATTGTGGGCGAGCGCGGCGTGAAACTCTCAGGCGGCCAGCGGCAGCGGCTTTCGATTGCACGCGCACTGCTGGCGGAGCCGCGCATCCTCATCCTCGACGAGGCCACCAGCTCACTTGATTCGGAGTCGGAGCAGATGATTCAGGCCGGACTGAACCAACTGATGCAGGGCCGCACGACATTTGTGATCGCTCACCGGCTTTCGACCATCCGCCGCGCCGACCAGATTCTGGTGGTCGAGCAGGGGCGCATCGTCGAGCGGGGCAATCACGCGGAACTGTTTGCGCTGGGCGGCCGTTACTACGACCTCTATACTCGCCAGCACGGGCTGGAAGCGAACCTGTTTCTTGCGCCGGGCGAAGGCGACATAGTGCCGGCGTAACGAGTTCTTTGGCCGAATGAAAATGTTCCTTTTGGAAATGTAGCG
>PLFY01000119.1 GCA_003138365.1 Acidobacteriaceae bacterium | reverse complement strand
GGAGAGATTCGGGGCCCTTACGGCACGGCTGAATCCGTGCCCTGACACAATGCCACACCGTTGAAGTACTTATTGATGCGCACTGCCTTATGGCTCCTTTTCGAGCTTGGGGTCGAATCCCGCTTCAGTGGATGGAACGATGGGGCTATCGCCGATGTAGCCCTGTTTACGGAATTCGAGGTGGATGTGCACGGGCGGCGGCGGCGGCAGGTTCTGCAATGTGTAGGCGCCGCTGCTGTCGGTGACGGCGGTGTAGGTCTTGCCATCGGCCAATTTCAAAATCACATCGACGCCGGAGACGGGCATGCGGGTTTTGAGGTCGGTAACCTCGCCCTGAAACTGCCAGTTGGGCGGAGGAGGCGGGTTGAGCTTGTGCCAGATGGGAACGGCGAGGGCCGCGACGATGAGGATGGCCGCGATGGCCTGGATGGTCCGCCGGAGCGTGAGCGTCCAGCCGAGGGAGCGGCGCAGCATGGCGGCAACCTTGACGCCGTCCGGGTCGCCGATGCCCTGAATCTCAAGCATGGCCGGCAGCGGTGTGCGGTCAAGAAGCCAGGGAAAGACCGGGATGTGGAGAGCCTGGGCGCGGGAGTATTCGAAGGTGATGTAATCGGAGCCGTGGGCGTGCTCAGACCAGCACAAGATAAGGGTGCGCGAGCCGCGGATGGAGTTGTCGAGGCGCTTCTTCCACTCTTCGCCGGGGTCGATGGATTGCACGTCGAAGAAGACCCGGTAGCCCAGGCGGCGCAACTCGTCGACCAGCGGCTGGATTCGCTGGGTGTCGGCGCGCGAGTAGCTGAGAAAAACGTCGTAACGGGGCAGAAGCATGGCCTTAGTGTTGCATAACCTCCTGAAGTTGGCGCAAGGCAGCGGCCATGGCGACGCCGTCGCCTTTTTCAAGGCTGTCGAACAGGGCGATCCACGATGCGCGGCCGGTCTCGAGGGCTGGGGATGAACTGAGATAGTGGCGCGTGCCTTCAACTCCCCAACCTGCGTTTTGCAGCTGGGCAGACTTGAGCAAGAGCGCCTGCGCGGTCTGCTGTGCGGCGGGCTTCTCTCCAGCGCCCCATTGGCAAGTCATCTTCATGGCGTCACGAATTAACCCGTAAGGACCTGCGGGGTCGGGCAAGGCTGCATCGTCCATTGAGGCCGCCTGCTTCTCGCAATCCTCGAAACGGCTGGTTGTCAGGTCCTCTTCGACCATGGTGAGTTTTGCCTCAGGCGAAGCCTCGGCCTTGAGCCAGCGATCGGTCAACTCATAAGCCCGATCGTAATTGTAAAGATCATCGTGGTAGATTGAGACCCCGGTTTGGAGGAATGAGGTGTCGTTGGGAAAGGCTTCGAGTGCCGCATCGATGGCCTTGGCCGCACCTGCAAAGTCCCCCTCGACCTCCAGCGCATTGGCAAGATTGTGCTCAACCATGGCCCACTCCTGAGGCATGTCGGCCTTGGTATAAACTTCCAGTGCCGCCCGCTGCGCCTGGATTGCCTGAGCCAATAGATCCTTGGCCTGAGCCCCGCTGCTGCGGTCCGCAAGGCGCCGCAGCGCCATGCCTAGATTGTTTTGCACCAATGCCCAGTCCTGGGGCATGGACGCCTTCGTAAAAACCTGGAGAGCCGCATGGTAGGCGTCGACGCCCTGGCTCATCAAATCTGTCGCTTGCGTCCCGCTGCTCAGCTCACCCTGCTGCTCAATAGCGAGCCCCAGACTGCCCTGTGCCGCTGCCCACTCCTGAGGCAGGTCCGTCTTGGTATAAACCTCCAGCACTGCCCGGTTCGCCGCGATAGCCTGGGCCAGCAAATCCATCGCTTGTGGGCCGCTGCTCCGCACCCCCTGGACATCCAGAGCCGCAGCCAGATTGTTTTGGGTCTCCGCCCAGTCCTGGGGCAGGCTGGCCTTGGTGCACACTTCCAACGCCGCGCGGTAGGCACGGACGGCCTGGGCCAATAAATCAGCGGCCTGCGTCGCGCTGCTGCGCTCCCCCTGCATCTTGAGGGCGTTGCCAAGATTGTTCTGAGTCCTGGCCCAGTCCTGGGGCAGGCTGGCCTTGGTGCGCACTTCCAACGCCGCCCGGTAGGCCTGCACTGACTGGGCCAGCAAATCCGTTGCCTGCGTCCCGCTGCTGTGTAACCCCTGATCCTGTAGAGCGATGCCCAGATCGTTCTGTGTATTGGCCCAGTACTGAGGGTCATCCGCCTTGGTCTGCACCTCCAGCGCTGCCCGGAATGCCTGCACTGCCTGGGTGAGCAAATCGGCGGCCTGCGGCCCACTGCTCCGCTCTCCCTGGGCCATGAGAGCTGCTCCGAGATTGCTCTGCGTTCCGGCCCAATCCTGGGGCAGGCCGGTCCTGGTTCTCACCTCCAGCGCCGCGCGGTAGGCACGGACGGCCTGGGCCAATAAATCAGCGGCCTGCGTCGCGCTGCTGCGCTCCCCCTGCATCTTGAGGGCGTTGCCAAGATTGTTCTGAGTCCTGGCCCAATCCTTGGGCTGGTCCGCCTTGGTGAGCACCTCGAGCGCGGCCTGGAATGCCTGCACCGACTGAGATAACAGAGCGGTCGCCTGTGCCCCGCTGCTGCGGATTCCCAGCTCCCACAGAGCAATGCCCAGATTTCTCTGGGCCATTGCCCAGTCCTGTTTCTCTCCCGGAGCGGATCTCTCCGGAAGCAATCCCTCATAGTCCTTGATCGATTGAGCCAATAATGCCGAGCTGGCACCGGCTTCGCCAACCTCTCCCTCGTCCCGCCGCGCACTTGCCAGGCGGAGCACCGCATCCAGCCAGATGCTGCGCAACGCCGCGTCGTCTGGGTATTGGCCATGTTCCGCAGCCGCCTTGTCCCGCGCCTGCGTCAGAGTCAAAGTCGCCTGGTGGAACTGGAGATTCAGTTGGTAGGCGTTTGCGCTCTGGAACTTCTTGTCAACCAGCGCACGCAACATTTTCCGGTCTTCTTCCAGAAACCTTTGCTTGCTCTCTTCCATCGCCTTTTCGTCGTCGTCGGCAGCCTGGTCGAACAATTGAGCGGCAACGCCATAGTGTTTGAGCGCCAGTTCGGCGAGAGCTCGCTCATTTGCAGTGGCCTGATCCTTACGCCGCTGAATGTCTTCCGCCCATAGCTGAACCTGCTTGTCAACATCCGCTTCTGCAAAGCCATTGGCCTTGGCCCAGTCCGTCATGGCTGCGGTCAGGTCGTCGGGCTTCTGGCTTTGGGCCGCGGCAAGCTCTGCCTTCAGCGCATGAATCTCCTGGTTCTTGGCACGGTTTTGGATCGACATGCGCTGCAGCATCGCCTCAATCTGCGGCGGCCCCAGCAAAAGAACGGAGCCTTTGGGAAGCAGACGGATGGTGACATTTGCCGGGAGACCCGACAGTTGTCCATCCGCGGGCTGGAAGACGACCAATTCGGTGGTTCCGGTGATTTCGACGCGCAGATCGCCACGCTGGGCAGCTTCAGGAGAGACGAGGAGCAAGGCCTGGCCGGCGCGATTGGTGGCGTCGCGGGCGTCTACGATTTTTTCTGAACCGGCAACAAAGCTCAACGACACGCGCACGCCCTGCACAGGCAGCGACGGGTCAGCGTGGGCGTTGACTACGTCCACCTTCAGTTCCCGTTGCGGCGGGCTTTGCGGCCAGGCGGCGGGAGCGACGAGACACAAGGCAAGAGCGAGGATTTGGAGTCTCGGCAAAGCGGACCCCTTTCAGGACCGTGCGAACCGGTCTTCTTCTATAGAGATTTAAAACCATTTTCTATCATAAGTTGTGCTGTGGGCGGATGGAGCCGGTGATGCAGGCCGCCGAGAAAGTTTTCGGCAAGGGTGATTTCGCACGGAGGCTATCGAGCCGCGGGCAGGAGGACGCCGGCTTACCGAATCGTGCCGCGGCTTTGAGTTGGGTTCGGTTGAATTTGTAAACTTCGGCGTTGTTGAACTGGAGTTGGAGGGGTCGGCTCGGCAATTGTGGCACAATATGGGATGAAGGGCGGCGTTTTTTGCAGACTGGAGGGGCCGTGTACACGCTGGACCGGATCGTTTGCACTCCAGGGGTGGTGAGCGGGAAGCCGCGCATCAAGGGGACGCGTGTGACCGTCGGTGCGATTCTCGGCCAACTTGCTGCAGGCCACAGCGTCGATGACGTTCTCCGGGATTTTCCCTATATACAGCGGGAAGATGTGCTGGCGGCGTTGCAATACGCCGCATGGCGGGCGCAGGAAGGAGAAGTTGAACTCAGCGCCTGAGCGTAGGATTCCATGACGGTCCGGCCATGACGATTCTGGTGGATGCCAACTTGACGCCACGTGGGGTTGAGTTTCTTCAGTCGACCGGCATCGAAGCGGTGCATTGGTGGAGTGTGGGCGCGGGAGATGCTCCCGATGCGGAACTGCTGGAATGGGCTGTCGAGCGCGATGCGATCATCCTCACAGGCGACGGCGATTTCTCCCAGATGCTTGCATTGCGCGGGCTGATTCGTCCAAGTGTGATTTATCTGCGAACCAGCGAGCGAAGCCCACAGGGGCCTGGAGAGCGGGTAATTGCGGCATACAAAGCGATGACCGGGCGGGCGGATGGCGGGATGATCGTTACGATCGACGATCGCGGTAGCCGCCTGCGCGCCTTGCCTATCCTGAACGGCGAATAGCTGTCTGAAATCCCTATATAGCTAGCCGCTTGCAGAATTGCCTCAGGCTATAGATTGTGTCAGGG
>PLFY01000032.1:1914-19576 GCA_003138365.1 Acidobacteriaceae bacterium | reverse complement strand
CACTTCAATGGCCACCGCCAGCACGCTGATGATCGAGCGTACCGGCCGGTGCAGCAGATTCGCAAAAATAAGCTTGTTCATTGTCGAGCTTGGCTCCAATCGCTTGCAGGGGCGAAATACTTGAGCGTTCCCTCGCCTTAAGGGTAACAGCCAAGGCTGGCGAATCCGGGCGTCGAACGCGGGTCCAATCCGAGTCATTCAGGTTCTCTGACTCTTGAGCAGCGGCCGTCTGCCTCCAGCGTTGCGGGGGATGAGTTAACCAAGAATGTCCAATTTTGATTCAACAGGCCCAGATTGAAGAAAATAAAGGGAAAAGCCCATAACGAGCTTTGACGAGAACCACAACCCGGTTTATCGTGAAAGGGTAAAACTCTCTGGGCTTTGACCCGTTTTCTGGTTGCCGATGGGAAACTTTGGAGAAGACCTGCGCACCGAGCGGCTATCCCGCGGCATTGCGCTGGAACAGATCACCGCGGTCACCAAGATCAGCCAACGCCACCTGGTTGCGCTGGAGCAGGGGCGGTTTCGCCTGCTGCCCGGCGGCATTCTGAGCAAGGGCATCGTGCGCGGTTACACCGGAGCTTTGGGCCTTGACCAGAATCTCTGGACCGAGCGATTTCTCACTGCTTCTGCCGCTTCCGGCCAGAGGATCGACGACGACCGCGACTGGACGGCCTTTGCGTCCAACGTCGGCAAGGCGCGCATCCTGCGCCACGACGCCGTTGAGGTCCGCCTGCGCTGGGCCGGCGCAATCCTGCTGCTGCTGGTTGTGGCGGCGGCAGCCTGCCTTACGGTGCGCTACTACGGACTCCGTGTCGGCTGGTGGAATTCGCTGCTGCCCATGCAGGAAGTCCGCAGCGCGATCAACGCTGTATTCTCTTCAGCCCACGCTCTGTTTGCCCGCATTTTCTCCTGATTCAACCGCTGATCCAGCGTTCAGAGCCTATTCACGCTGCCCGGCCGCAAGCGCAACCGGGCCTGGAACCGCTCTTCAATTGCCCAGGACGCCCTTCAGAGCCAGCTACTCCCCATTCACTGAGAGTCTTTGCCCCCAGCCGCCCGGCCCAATTACCATATAAAGATGCACCCCACAGGCAAAGGCCTTTCGGTGTAGGCGTGTCTCACCGATGCGGGAGAGCGGCTGACGGAGGAGAGAACTCTTTGGCTCTCCGCGCCAACTCATCAACCTGAGCAATGCAGGCTGGGCAATGCAGCCTGGGCAGCGCAGCCATCGCGGCAGGCCACCCACTTAAATCCCTTCAATGGGCAGGAGTCTGAAGTTGAGCGACCGTTTCTTGTTTACCTCTGAGTCAGTCACCGAAGGCCATCCGGACAAAATTGCCGACCAGGTCTCCGACGCCATTCTGGACGCATGCCTGGAGCAGGACCCCTACAGCCGCGTCGCCGCCGAAACCCTCACGGCCACCGGCCTGGTGGTCATTGCCGGTGAAATCACCACCAAGGCCTACGTCGATTTCCAGAGCCTGGTGCGCGGCGTTGTAGCCTCCATCGGCTACGACAATGCCCTCTACGGCTTCGACTCCAACACCTGCGCCGTCATCTCCACCATCAACAAGCAGTCCGGCGACATCGCCCAGGGCGTTGACACCGGCGGCGCCGGCGATCAGGGCATGATGTTCGGCTACGCTTCCAACGAAACCCCCGAGCTGATGCCGGCCCCCATCTCGCTGGCCCACAAGCTCTGCCGCCAGTTGACCGCGGTTCGCAAGAGCGGCAAGCTCCCCTACCTGCGCCCCGACGGCAAGAGCCAGGTCACGGTCGAGTACGACGAGGCCGGCAAGCCCTCCCGCATCGACGCCGTGGTCATCTCCACCCAGCACGCCGAGAGCATCAGCAATGAGGAGTTGCACGCCGACATCCTCAAGTACGTGATCCAGGCCGTGCTGCCCGCCGAGTGGCTCGACGAGCACACCAAGTACCACATCAACCCCACCGGCCGCTTCGTCATCGGCGGCCCCATGGGCGACACCGGCCTCACCGGCCGCAAGATCATCGTGGACACCTACGGCGGCGCGGGCCGTCACGGTGGCGGCGCTTTTTCGGGTAAAGACCCGACCAAGGTGGACCGCTCCGCTGCCTACATGGCCCGTTACATCGCCAAGAATATTGTGGCTGCGGGCCTGGCCGATCGCGCCGAGGTGGCTCTGGCTTATGCCATCGGCGTGGCTGAGCCGGTCAGCGTGCGCATCGACACATTCGGCACCGGCAAGGTCGGCGATGCCAAACTGACCGAGTTGGTCCGCAAGAACTTCTCGCTCACGCCCAAGGGCATTATCGAGAGCCTCAACCTGCGTCGGCCTATCTACCAGAAGACCGCGGCCTACGGCCACTTCGGCCGCAACGAACCGGAATTCACCTGGGAAGCCACTGACAAGGCAGCCACCCTGGCAGAACAAGCCGGCCTGGCAGTCGCCGTCAAGTAAGCTCACGCGCGCGAACTGCACTCTCAATGAGGGACGGTCGCTCTGGCGGCTGTTCCTCATCTGTGGGTGCTTACTCTCTTCGTTTTTGTTTTCTTGCATTTCCAACTGTGGCTGATGCAGAATCTTTATCATCATGCCGAACGATCTCTCTTCCGCTGTAAATGAATATCTCGACGGCAAGAATGCCGATGGTTTTCTTTATAGCGGCCCCATCAATCGGGACAACGCTGATCGGTTGGTAAAGCTGATAGATAGCCGACTGGATCGGCGCAAGAACGCATGCGTTTTCATCACAACCTTCGGCGGAGATCCGAATGCAGCGTACCGGATCGGACGTTCACTCAAAGCAAATTATCGGGATGGCACGATTCTGGCCATCCTCGGAGGGTATTGCAAGAGTGCCGGAACACTCCTCGTGCTCTGCGCGGATGAACTCGCCTTCGGATGTTTTGGCGAGTTGGGCCCACTCGATACTCAGATCGACAAGCCGAACGAAATCCTTGCTTCTGAGTCCGGTCTAGACCTTTTTCAGGCGCTGAAGCAGATCATGGAATCCTCTTTTGATTCCTTTGAACAACAGATGATCAGCATTATTCGTCATAGTGGCGGGGCCATTACGACCAAGGTCGCAGCGGAAATCGCTTCCTCGCTCACGGTCGGGATTTTCAGCCCAATTTCGGCTCAGGTTGATCCATTGCGTCTCGGTGTCGTAAAAAGGGCAATCCAGATCGGCTTGAACTATGGGAACAGGCTAGCGAGTTCGAATGTTAAAGAAGGCACCGTCGAGAAGTTGGTGAACGAATATCCAGCGCATGGATTTGTAATCGACCAGATTGAGGCAAGGTTGCTTTTCAAAAACGTGCGGAGCTTTGACGAGGGAGAGATTCGAATACTTGGATTCATCGAGCCCCTTCTCCGCATTCCGGCTTCAGATGGGAATGAGCTCGCCTCGGATCTGCGAATGGACTTCGATAGGCAAAAAGCAGCCCCTGAAGACCCAGCGGAAACCGCCGATCAGAGTATTATTGGAGTTGAACATGCGGAGTCTGACATTGAACAACATGACGATCAAGAGGAACTCAGCACAATCGGAGCAGGGAGATCGGGAGGATAGTTCCCGGATTTTCGAGCGGCGCCTGAAAGAAGCTCGCGAGCGGGAAGCCGACGAAGAACTTGCTCGCCGGGAGCATGTGCGCAGGCGTCTTGAGCGCGCCGGATAGCCTTGGCTCTCGTGTTGCGGGTGCATTCTGGGTGTTTTTCTACCTCTTCCGCCTCTTTAGACAAGGAGAAGACCGTCTCGCTGGCCGAACTGCCTTCTGCAAGCTTCACAAAAGGGACCCATCGCCTGGTGGGTCCCTTTCCTCATGCCGTTGATTACTTGCCGATCACCACGATCTGGAAGGAGTGCGGGATCATCGGCGCGCGAGGGCCGCGCATCCACGCTGGTGCGCCCGCCGGCGGTGGTGTCGCGCCCGCTGCCGGTGCCGCAGGCACTGGGCCGTACTCGGCGGTAATCGTCAAAATCTGATTGGTCTTTGTATCCAGGGTCAGCACCTTGGCCCGCGCCGGCGTGGCAATCGTCTGCTCGACGGAGAAGCTGGTGGGCGAATCCTCTTTGATCACCGTCAGCGTGCCATCGCCCTGCGAGCTAAAGGCCTCCATCGTCGCCGAATTAAATGTAGCCCCATCCGACCCGTTGCCAATGGGCAGATCGGTCAGGATATGCCCATCTTCAGCCGACAGGATGATCATGTTCTGCTTGTCGCGGCAAGCGGCAAAGAGGATATTGTTCTTCGCATCCAGCGCAAGGCCGGCGCATCCTCCGCCCTTGCTCGAAACGTCGTACTTGCCGACCATCTTCATCGTGTTGGCGTCGATCACCGCGATGGCCGCCTTGTCTTCGATGTCGACATAGATCTTGCCGTGGCCGTCGGCGGCGGCTTGCTCCGGTGCGCCGCCGATATCGATAGTGCCCAGGATCGAGCCGTCCTTATCGTCGAGGACGGTGATATTGGGCGCCGAGTGGCTGAGGATGTAGAAGTGGTGATTGTACGCGTCGTTGAGGTAGCCGTCCGGATTGCCCTGCACGTCGATCTTCTTCAAAATCGCAAACGTCTTCGCATCGAACATCGTCACCGGCTTTGACGTTGCAAATCCGTGCCCTGTCGCGGTGTCCACCGCTCCACCGTGCGCGCTTGTACCTGGAATATCTCCCACCTGGGCCAGCGTATCGAGGTTATAGACGCCGATGTGCCCCGCGGGGCCGGACCGCGCAACATACAGGTTGCGGCCGTCGGAGTCGGCAGTCACGTAATCGAATCCGCCCTCGCCTCCGACCAGTTGAATCTTGAGAACGTTGTACGGGCCACTTGCCTGAGCGTGGGCGAGGCACGCGAACGAAAGCAAAACGGCGAGTGTCGCAGTGGCAAGCAGCTTCGAGGTCATGGTCGCATCTCCAGTTTGGGAATTCGCGGGCGATTCGGAGGCCGGTGAGTTCCGATCGAGGACCGAATTCCGCTTCTTCCCGAGATTGAGGATACACGCTACGGCCTTAAGGCCGGGTGCCCAAGGTCTCGCCTCTGAGACCTGGGATCGCGTGAACCTCAACAAGAGGCGGTCATCCTGAGCGAAGCGCTTTACAGCGGAGTCGAAGGACCTGCATTTGCTTTTCGTCGCTCAGCGCCTCAGAACCTCTCCGAAGCTTGTCGAATGCCTTCCTCCTTTACGCCCGAACTGTTTGACCGACTCCTCAGGCCTGCTCATCCTCCTTTAAGCAAATCAACCCTGCCGCAACCCGTTTTGCAGAAGAATACGATCCGGCAACGCATAATGGCCGTATGCCACTTCCCCGCCAAATCGATCTCCGCCGCTGTGGCCGCCAAACCTGTACCCGGCCAATCTGTCAGTCGTCTGCCCGGTCCGTGCCCCCCCGCGGACCCCACCCCCCCCCACCCGAAATACCCGTCTTTGGGGGCGCCTCTCAGGCTAGGATGAATCGATAAGCCATGCATAATCAAATACATACGATGTAAGGATCGAGAGATGCCTATTATCTAAACAGTAAATAGAAGCCCCTGAAAATCCCGCTTTTTGGAGGCAAAACCCCGCTTCTTGGCTCAATTCGAGCCGAAATATCGGTTCCACGCAGCGAAAGGCCGGTCCCGCGCAGCGCTCTGTCTCTTGCTGTTCCCGCCATGCCGCTGTCGAACGCAAGCCTTTTCGGCGTCAGGGTACAGCAACCCCGCAAATGCCTTAGAATTCTCCAGGGCGCGTTGAGCGCCTTTCTGTCCGCGTCTTTCTCTCAAGGAGCAATCGATGCGTTTTCTTGCATTTTCCTCAGTTCTGCTCGTCATGGCAACCCTGGCCGTCGCCCAAACCGCCGCGCAAACCACCCCTTGGGATTACGAGGGCAAGCGAGGCGCATTGGTCTGGGGCAAGCTGGACCCCGCATTCAAGGTATGTTCGCAGGGCCACCAGCAGTCTCCCATCGATATTCGCGGCGCTCGCCTGAACAAGGCCCTCCAGCCCATCGAATTCCACTACATCGCCGGGCCGGTCAGGCTGGAAAACGACGGGCACACCATCGTGGTTCACGTGGACCCAGGCAGCTACATTGTGGCCGGGGGCGTGCGCTACGATCTGGTGCAGTTTGACTTCCACCATCCCGGCGAGACGCCGGTCAAAGGCAAGCTGACCGACATGGATGTCCAACTGACGCACAGGAGCGCCGACGGCAAGCTGGCCATGGTGGTGGTGCGGCTGAACGAGGATGCGGGCAACCCCAACGCCGTGCTCGCCACGCTCTGGGCACACCTGCCCAAAACCGCTGGCGAGACACAAAAGGTTCCGGACATGGTCAGCGCCGGCGGCCTGCTGCCCGCCGATCGAGGCTACTGGACGTACACCGGCTCCCTCACAACACCACCCTGCACCGAGGGTGTGCGCTGGTTCGTCCTCGAGCAGGAACTGAGCCTCAGCCGCGATCAGTTGCGCGCCTTCGGGGCCATGTTCAAGATCAACTCCCGGCCCCTCCAGGATGCGCACGGCCGTCGCATCGAAGCCAACGAGTGAGGTCAGGGATCAGTCGTCAGCCCTCGGAATCCGGTCGAGCCTTGAATTAACCCCGACCGGCGACTGGCGTGACCTTCAGCACCAGACTGTTTTCGCGGGGAAGGCTTTCTATCTCGACCGCCGTCAAGTCGGGAATGAGATAGTGGGCGTCGGCCAGCGACTCGATGGAATGGGAGAATGTGGTCGCCACGACCGTGCAGCCAGCGGCGCGGGCAGCCTTGGTTCCCGAAGCCGCATCTTCAAAGACCACGCACTCCTCGGGCGCAAATCCCAGCAGCGCGGCGCCGGCCAGATAAGGCGCCGGATCAGGCTTGCCCTGGCTCACGCACTCCGCGGTAATGATCCGCTTCGGCACGGGAATGCCGCCTGCAGCCAGCCGCACTCGCGCCAGCGGCTCCGTGGCGCTGGTCACCACCGTCCAGTTGGCTTGGGGCAAAGCAGCCAGCAGCTTCAGCACGCCGGGCAGAACCGTAACCCCGTCCGTGTCCTCCATCTCCATGTCTTCGACGATTCTGTTCTCCGCCTCGGCGTCGAGGTCGGGGCGCAGCTTGGCAACGGTCTCGATGCTTCGGCAGCCCTGAGCAATCTGGCAGGCATAAACAGGGTCCACGCCGCGCATCGCTGCCCATTTGGTCCAACTGCGCTCGACTGATCCCAGCGAAGAGATCAGAACGCCGTCCATGTCGAAGAGAATGCCTTTGCAGCGGATGAGCACAGGAGAAGAAGCATCGGATAAGGCCATGATTCCATTTTAACGGGAAGCAGGTTAGCGCTTTTTCGCCACAATCTGGCTGGCCACGGTAAATCTGACCACGGGCGGATCGCCGAAGGTCACTGCAGCTTCCACCGCGCGCTTGCGGCTGCCTTGTTGGACTTGATTCTGCTTGAGCGTGATCTTGCCGTTGGCAATCTCGGCGTCGGCGGTCCAGTGATCGAAGCGGACCAGTGCGGGAGGAATGGGCGCAGGCGGAACGGCCTCCGTTTCCGGCGTCGCGGCGGACGCCCCGGACTTGCCGCCGCCTTCACCGCTCACAGCCCCGTGCCGCCATTCCAAGTGCACCGTGCCTTTTGCCGAAGCGGCCAGATCTTTGTCCGCGAAGCCGGAGAGCTCGATCTTGCCGTCTGCGTTGAGCACGCCGCCCGACCAGCGCAATCCGATCAACTGACCCACGGCCGTTGGGTTGAGCTTCTCAAACTGGGTCTCCAGCGTATAGACGGGCTTGTCTCCGGTGAGGAGCGTGCCTGATCCATGCATGCTTCCGCCCAGCAAGTCACCCGTGAGGCCGCCGATCTCAGCACCGGTGGGAACGACGTGCAGCGTTGCTGAGGCGTCGCGGAGCGTGACCGGACCCAGAATGAGCGTATCGGCTTTCACCGTGCCCTCAAGCTGAGGCCACGCTGGCGCGCTTGACGGCTTCGCTGGGCTCAGCCGGGCAATCAGCTCAGTGAGCAGCGTGCCTGGTTCATGCGCGCCCAGAATCGCCGCCTGCAGAGCGCTCGCGTCCAGATCGCCGAAATGCAAGTCAAACCTGGGCAAGCAGGGCTGGGCCGGGTCGCAGTTTGCAGGCAAAGTCAGGCTCGCCGTCCCCTTCACCGGCCCGTAAGAGAAATCCACCGGGTCCCAACGCACTTCGCCGTTGTCCAGATGGAGCGTGGCCTTCGCAATCTCAACATAGTTGGCCAGATAATCGGCCTTCCAGTTGGCGTTGTGCAAGATCACGGTCCCGCTCAGGCTGTCTGTTGCCGGTCTTGCCGCCTGGTCCCCTGCTGCTTCACCCGTGGCTGGCAGCAGGACGATGGGCCAATTGTCGGCGCTGGGCAATGTGCTCAAGGCGCCGGCCGGCGAAAGGTTGCCGATCGGAATACTCTGGGCCGGCAGCCACGGGCCCTCGGCGCGCAGGTCTACAACCACAGGGTCCCCAGCCAGCGTATCCAGCGCGGCGGCGTCCGCGTTGCCCGCCACATGCGCCAGTTCCCTTGCCCGCGCAAAACTGGCCTGGCCGCGCACCGCTACCCGGTAGCCGGAGAGCGTGAGCCTGCAAGTGACCGTAAGGGAGTTGGTTCCGCCGGCGGGAATGGCCACGCTGCCAATCAGCGCCGGGGCCGAGGTGGAAGATTGGAACCGGCCCGATGGCTCGCCCTGCCCGGCGGCTGCGACCGGCTCCAGGGTCAGTTTAGGCGCCTGAATGGGTGTGCTGAGCCCATCCCCGCTCAACTGAAATCCTTCGATCGCAAGGCTGCCGGTCAGCGGTCCTGGTGTGGCCGGACGTGCCTTTGCAAAGGGTTGCTTGTCTGCATGGGACGCGGCTGAATGGGACCGGCCCTGCTTTGCTCCGCTGGCGGCCTTCTCCTGAGCGCTGCTTTCGCCAGCCTCCTGTTCGGCAACGGGTTGGGCGTAAGCGATCATGCCGCTCATCGTGCCTTTTGCTTCCAGGCCGGGGCCAAAACCGCTGCGGACCGTGCGCAGCGCATCCAGGCCGGCAGCCACTGGAATCCGGTCAAGCGCCACGGAGAAGTGGGCCAGTCCACCCTCGCCCGGCAGGTCGCCTGCCAGATGGATGCGGCCATCCCCGAGGGGAGAGTCGCAGGCCAGATTCTGAAGCGCGCGGCTGGAAAAATGGTAGTCAAAGCCGCACATGGCGTCGAAATCCATGGGCGCGGCCGGGGCAAACTCGGCGCGGTGGACGCCCGTCGCGCGCAGCCGGGTCTTGATCCGGGCCGCATCGGCGGTGCCGTCCAGGTGCAGTTCGCCGGTCAGGTCGCCCCGCCAGCCGGGGTCGGAGCCAATCACCAGCCGCGCCAGTTGGCCCAGTTGCGCCTCCTGCCACTCCAGATCGAGATGCACCGGCATTTCCCGCAACTCGGCCGCCCGCTGCACGCTTGCTTCCAGCCGCACCTCCCCGGTGTCGGCCAAATCCAGGCTCACGTCGGTGCGGGCAGGTTGGCCGCGCAACCGAATCCGCCACTTGCCTGGCTCCTCCTGCCAAAAGGAGAGATCGGTGTTGACCAGCGAAAGCGGCAGCTTCTCCGCGCCGCTCTTGAAGTTGATGCGGGAGTTGGTGGCCTCAAGGTACGGGAACGGCGTAGCCCGCTTGCCGCCGCCTGCCTGTCCTCCAGCCAGCCCGCCATTTAGCCCGCTGCCTGCCAGTGCTCCGCCGCCGTGCGCCGTTGCGGTTCTAAAAAGCGTATCCAGATTCCAGCGGCCTTGCTCGGTGCGCACCAGGTTCAGGCTGGCCTCGTCCACGCTGATCCGGCTGATCTCCAGCCTTCCCCGCCACAGGGAAAGCAGCCGGAAGGACGCCGTGACCGTATTGGCATGAAGCACCGGCTCTGCGCCATAGGCTGGGTCGTCTTCAACGGTCAGATCGGTCAGCACCAGGGCCGGCCAAGGCAACAGGTGCAACTCCACTGAGGAAAGCCGAACCGGCCTGCCCAGCGAAGCCGCCATCATATGAGTAATTTCGCTCTTGTAACGGCGCAGGCTCACCAGCGGAGGCACAAACAGCACCGCCAGGACAGCCACCAGCATCGCCAGAGCCAGCCACAGCCGCAGGTGCTTTCGTCGCCGGCCTTGAACTTCTTCCGTCATGGTCTTGTCAGTGGTCAGTGGTCAGTGAACAGTGGTCAGAGGTCAGAGCATGCTGCAAAAAATGGCTGAGCAATTCGCGGATGCAATCGCTCAGGGGCTTAAACCCTTATTTTACGACGCTTTTCTGCTCCCTTTCGACAGGCTCAGGGCAGGCTTTGAAAGCGTGCCCTGAAACAGGGCCCTTTCCTGAACACGCAGAGGGCGGTCCAGCCAGCTTTTACTGGTCACTGTTCACTAACCGCTGTTACCGAATCAGGTGCAGCGTTCGCTTCCAGCGCGTCTCGGTGAAGAAGTGCATCGCCACGTGGCCCATCCAGGCCAGAGTGTTGCCAATCCCGGTTTGTTCATACTGGTCCTCTGACGTCTCGAACGACCAGTAATTGAACAACGGCCGGCCCACAATGTTTTCCCTGGGCACAAAACCCCAGAAGCGCGAATCCAGGCTGTTGTGCCGGTTATCGCCCATCATGAAGTACTTGCCCGGCGGAACCACCAGATCCCCATTCTCAATGTGACTGGGGAACTCCACGCTCCAGGCTTCTGTCGCGCCACGGTCCAGAGACGGCAGAGTCGATGGAAACTCGTCGAGAAAGTCGTTATGATTATCCGGCGTGGTCGGTTGGGCGTGCGGCTGGTCCTGGGCCACTCCGTTGATGATCGCAATGCCGTTGCGCAGATGAATATGATCGCCGGGTACGCCGATCAGCCGCTTCACCAGGAAAAGGTATTGCGGCGCTCCGGTGACCGGGTCCGGATCAGGTACCGGCTTCAGAAAAACCACGATATCGTTGCGCCTTGGCTCACGGTAGTGAACCAGCGGCATCCACTTCGTGGGCGGAGCCAGCGTGATCCGGTCCACCACCAGATGGTCGCCCACCAGCAGCGTGTTCTCCATCGATCCCGAGGGAATGACGAAGTTCTGGCCTAGAAACGTGAGAATGAACAGACCCACCACAAGCACCGAGCAGATGCTGGCGACCGCTTCATAAGGCGTCTCTTCCACCTTGTATTCAACGGAAACGGGCAGGTCTTCAGTCGGCGGCGGCGTTTTCTTCTTCGTCATCCTGTCGCTCTTAACAGTGGTCAGTGATCGGTGGACAGTCGTCAGTGCTCAGCGAACACTGGTCAGTGATCCGGGCTTTTACTGATCACTGACCACTGTTCACTGACCGCTGTTACTGAATCAGGTGCAGCGTTCGCTTCCAGCGCGTGCCAGAAAAGAAGTGCAGCGCCACATGGCCCATCCAGGCAATGGTGCTGCCGATGCCGGTCTGTTCGTACTGATCCTCCGATGTTTTGAACGACCAGTAATTAAACAGCGGACGGCCTATGATGTTCTCTCTGGGCATGAAACCCCAGTAGCGCGAATCAAGGCTGTCGTGCCGGTTATCGCCCATCATGAAGTACATGCCCGACGGAACCACCAGGTCGCCATTCTCGATGTGGTTGGGAAAGTCCACGGCCCAGGCCTCAGGAGTGCCTAGGTTTGGATCCGGGGTGGGCACTGGCGGAACGGAGGGAAACTCGTCGAGAAAGTCCTGATGGTTTTCTGGAGTTGTTGGTTCGGCGTGCGGCTGGTCCTGCGCCACTCCGTTGATGATCACGATGCCGTTGCGCAGATGGATATGGTCGCCGGGCACGCCAATTAATCGTTTCACCAGGATCATGTGGTCGCCATTCTTATCCGTCACCGGCTTGAAAAAAACCACAATGTCGTTTCGCCGGGGCTCACGGTAGTGGACCAGCGGCATCCACTTGGTGGGTGGAGCGAAAGTGATTCGATCTACCAGCAGATGGTCGCCAATCAGCAGTGTCTTCTCCATCGAGCCGGATGGAATTACGTAGTTCTGGGCCAGAAAATAGAGAATGAACAGACCGATCACGAGCACCGAGCAGATGCTCGCGACCGCTTCATAAGGCGTCTCTTCCACCTTGTCTTCAATGGGAGCGGGCTGTGCCTCGGACGGCGGCGAATTAGGCTTTGAGGGGGGCGGCGTTTTCTTCTTCGTCATCCTGTCGCTCTTTAACAGTGGTCAGTCGTCAGTCGTCAGTGGTCAGTGGTCAGATTACAGCGGTTCGTGATCCGGGCTCTTACTGACCACTGACCACTGTTCACTGACCACTAGCTTTTAGTGGACCACGTGAAAGATTCGCTTCCAGCGCGCAAAACCCGTAAGTTTCGCCGAGAGTTGCCTGTCGTGTCCGAGTCTATCATCCGCGCCTTGTCCAGCCTGCAGCGAGGCCTCCTGCACATCGGTAGTCGAGGGGCGGGTCAGCGAGAAGTAGATGACCAGCGGCCGCGCCACAATGTCGGCCCGCGGAACAAAGCCCCAGAATCGGCTGTCCTTGCTGTGATTGCGGTTGTCGCCGAGCACAAAATATTCACCCGCGGGAACCACCAGTTCCCCGTCGCGAGTCAGGCTCAGCATCTGCTTCCACCACACCGGATCGACCTCGGGATCGGTATACACCTTGGCGGGAAAGTCGTCCCGAAACGGGTTCGGCGCCGCCGGCTCGAAGGCTGCGTAGGGTTCGTCCAAGGTCTGGCCGTTCACCATCACCCGCCCATCCTCGATGCGCAGCCGGTCTCCGGGCATTCCCACCACCCGCTTGACCAGAAAGGGCGGCTGCGGGTGGTGAAAGAAGACGATATCCCCGCGCGCAACGTCGCGATAGGGCAACAGCCACCGGCTCAGACTGTCGGATGGCGCATAAACTTGCTTGTTCACCAGCAGAAAATCTCCCACCAGCAAGGTGTGCTCCATGCTCTCCGACGGGATCAAGTAGGGTTGCAGCACAAAGGTGAGCAGAAACAGCGCCACCACCACCGTCTGAAGCAGAGAGGCGAAGGCCTCAGGCACCGTGGGCAAATGGAGCCGCAGCGCCGAGACCCGATGCTCGGACGGGCCGGACACTTGTCCAGCTTGTCCAGCCCGTTCAGCTTGTCCAGCTTGCCCAGCCTGTCCAGCTTGTCCCGCTCGCCCAGTTTGTCCAGGCTCTCCCAGTGTGCTCATGGTTCCGCTCGCTCCTCCTTTCCCACGGCCGCCGCCTGGACGCTGGCTTTGGCCTCTGCTGCCTTCAGCCGGTCCAGCGCCCGCCGCGCCGCATCCTGTTGCGCCTGTTTCTTGGTGCTTCCCATACCGCGGGCCAGCGGCTTCCCCGACCCTCCCTCGCCCGCGGAGAGCCGGACCTCCACCTGAAAACGCTTGCGGTGGCCAGGCCCGCTTTCACTCTTGAGCCTATAAACCGGCGTTCCCGACCGAACTGCCTGCAGGTGTTCCTGCAGCGCTGACTTATAGTTTCCCAACGCGGCCCCTGAGCGCAACTCCTCGGCTAACTGTTCGGCCGCCTCGCCCATCACCCAGCGATGGGCAAAGACCCTCGCCGGCTCGATGCCGCCGTCAAGGAACAGCGCGGCCATCACTGCCTCCATGCTATTTGAAAGCACGGTGCTCTTGCGCCTGAGTCCGCCGCCGCGGTCCTCTCCACGGCTCAACCGCAGATGGCTGCCCAGGCCGATCGCTGTGGCCACCTCCGCCATGTGCTGCCGGCTCACCAGTTGAGCGCGAACTCGGGTCAGCTCGCCCTCCTGCCAGTCTGGATGCGCGATAAACAGCGCCTCGCCCACCACCAGCCCCAGCACTGCGTCGCCCAGAAACTCCAGACGCTCATTGTCCCCTGTAGCGGTGGCCTCTTCATTCCCGCCAGCTTGGATCTGTTCATCCGCCGCATGCTCGCCGGCCGCCTGCCCGTTCGCCGCCAGCGCGTTCGCCGCCAACTCGTGCGCAAGGGACCGATGCGTCAAGGCGCGCACCAACAACTCCGGCCTGGCAAAGCTATGCCCGAGTGCCGTTTCGAGTTCAGCCAGAACCGCTTCCACTTGCACCTCGATCCGTTCCAATTCTCTTGATTTTCTTTTTGAGACGGCGCTTCGGCCCTGCAATTCCGGCCTGCACCGCGCCAAAGTATCTGTTAGACGCCACTCCTCGGACGAAAGGCGCCCGCGGCAGATTATTGCGGCTGCTGCTTCTGCGTCCCGGTTTGGCCTGCGGTTCCAGCGCCAGTCTTCGCAGGCGTTGTACCGGGGGAATCGTCCTCCGCATCTTCGTCGCAGCCATGATCCCTTCTCGGATAAGCCGTCTTCACGCCACGCTCGGCGGCCAGCCGCGTATCCTGCTGCCCGTCGCGCGCCTCCAGCGCCTCCTTGTACTCCGAAATGGCCTCGTCGCGCTTGCATTCCAGGTCCAGCATCCGCCCCAGGTAAATGTGCGACCACGCCAGCAACCGCGAATCCTTGCTGGTGGCAAGCGTCTTCTGGAATCCGTTGAACGCATCCTCAGGATGGCCGGCAAGCAGGTCCGCCCTGGCCAGGATGAAGTTGGCGCGCGCGCTGTCTGCCACGGATTCGAGCGTATCGCTATGCACAGTCAGGACCTGGCGCGCCATCGAGCTGGCCGTGGCCACATCCCCGCTCGCCAGCCGCGCCTCGGCCAAATCCAATCCCGTCAGCTTGCGCGGCTTGCTCTGTTGCAGCACGTCCCCATCCGCTTCCTTGTCGAACTCGATCTGGCGCGCGCGATGCACCTGCTGGTCCACGTCCATGCTGTAAACCATCTCGCCGATCGAATCGCGCAGGCTGGCGGGATCCTTCTCAAACTGAATCAATTGCTCGTAAAAATACTGCGTCAGCACAAATCCCTGCGTCATATCGTGCCGCACGGCGGCCAGGCGCACCACATCCACCTTCTGCTGATAGATCTGCCGCTCATGCTCGTAACGCGGCAGCTCGGAGCGCGGGGTGCCCGCCGGAATCGTGTACACCGGCACGCCGGTATCCATGGTCCGCGCCTCGATCGCTTTGATCAGGCACTCGATCGTCAACGGCACCGTGTCGTTGCGATAGCGGAACTCGAGCGGAGCGTCCCGCACCTCCTTGAGAATCGGCTGCATACGGTCGATGGCGTTGGCCCGCGCATAGAGCAGCGGCTCGATTACGTAATGCAGGTAGGTGTGGCGCACATCGCCCATGCGAATCTGCCCGTCCACCGGTGAAACCACCACCACGTAGTCGGTCCCGTAGACGCGGGCATTCACCGTGCGCGGCGAGAGCAGAGGCTCGATCACCACAACAAACCGCCGCCCTTCGTATGTCGAGGCCGGCAGCTTGAGGTAGAGATTGGTCGAAACGATCATATTCGACAGCGGATCGTGGAGCCGGTCGGCCTCTCTGTCGTAGATGGGATGCACGGCAAGCCAGATCCCGTGCAGATCCACAGCGGCCACAAAGTCCTTGAGCAGGGGAACAATCTCCACCACCTGCGTCGAGTCGGGCGGCATCTCCGTCAGCTCCGCTGAGGTCTCAAGCTCCGGCGGCGGCGTCAGATATAACGCCAGCGAGATGTACTGCGCGATGTCCTTCACCGTGCCCGTCATGCGATGCTGGGCAATATAGAGGCAGACTTTGTCCCTCTTGGCGCGAGCATCTTCGCTCTTGGCCAGCGCCTGGCTCATCTCGTCGCGGACCCGTTTGCGCACCGGCGCGCTTTCCTCCAGACCCTCGTCGTAGCCGCAGGCATTCAGCGCCGCTGCCATCAGGAACACCGGCTCGGAGCTGACCAGGGAGATGGTCGGCCCGGCCGGATCCACCAGCGACGGCGCCTTCTCCTGCTGAAATCCCTGCGAAGACGAGCTTTGACTCTTGGGGGAACTGCTGTCGGAGGATTGAGCCCGAATGACGGCGGGCGCAAATCCCACCAGCAAACACAAAACAGAGGCTGAAAGAATTGCAAAGGATCGAAATGTGCGAAACGTCATAAATAAACCCTGCCTGCAAGTCTAGTTAGACGCACGGGCAGGGTCAAACGGTGGTGGGGATAGGAGACATAGGCCCCCAAAACTGCCCCTCCCAATGTTTACCTGTTAGCGAAAACGTAACTGCCGATTAGGCGACGATCCGGGCACAACCTTAATCCTGGACCTGGGGCAACTCATGGATCGCTGAGCGCATTGCCCTGCCTGCAATCTTGTATCGATCATGATCGAGGAGTTGTATCCGAGCATCGCCCTCCACGATACTGATGGCATGACGACTTTCGAGCAATGGATCAAGGCGATCAAGGACGCCTGTATCGAGCCGGACCCGGCGCGTTCCAACCAATTGATAACGAGGCTGCATTACTTGCTCTCCGAGGCGCTCGCCGCGAGGTTGGGGCGAGAAGGCGGACCGAACTTCCACTCATGGGCGGTCTGGGGCTCGCGGAAAGCTGGCGTGACGATCCGGCAAGAAGACCTCGACAGCGCAATCGGCAATGCGACAATGACGGCAGGCCTCGTCGGTTGCGTAATCGGTGCTGTAACTGGAGTCTTTGCCGGGCGCTGGCTCCGCTGGTCTCCTGACTACTTCACCGCAGCGATTGGAGCGGCAATTGGAACTCTGACAGGTGGCTGGACTGGAAGGCAGCTCGCTATCTGGAGCCGTGCAAAGGCTGCGAAACTTATGCTACGGGGCAATCAAATCGTGATTCAAGACATCGGGGAACAGTCAGCGCGATTTCTTGGGCTGCTGGAAAACGGTGCCACGAGCGAGGGTCGAGAAGCGTTCTTTGCAGGCTTGCGCACCGGGCCAACCGAACGGCACGGCCAGGATCGGCTCGCGACTGCATTTCATTCCTATCTCGCGGCGTTCGATTCGAACGATCTGGAAGCTAAGAGAGCGGCAATGATCGCGGGCAACTGCGAGATCGTCTACCACGAGCACATTCGGCTTCAGCCATACATCCGAGGCGCGATGCCGTTTATCGTACGGCGTTGCGTAACCCAGAGGTTAATGACCTACCAGATCGGCGAGAGGGTTTTAACGGTTGGAGAAGACGTTCCCGGCATTCCGACGCCGACGGCGGCGAGAAACTGGGCGAAGATCGAGGAACGCATGCGCTATGTCTTTGCCCTCTTCCGAAAGTTCCACAACGCGCCGGAGGTTTTCTCAATGCCCTACTCCGAGATGGAGATGGCACAGATAAGAAAGTCCATGCATCCTTCGCAGGTCTGAAAACCTGACTCAGTTCGGGACCATCGCTTCAAGTGCGCCTTCAATCGAAATGTCCGACTGGCAGCGGTAGTGGCTTTTCGGCCGCCTTCCGTGATTTCCGGGTTCCGGGCGGATGACCGCCAAACCGGAAGTAACCCTCGGTTGACGCCAACAGCTCAAGCCGTCCATCAAGTTCATCCGGAGGCGCCTTCCCAGTCCCGAACAGTTTTTCGCCCAGCCGTTCCAACCCCGTGTTTCCGTCAGCTCCCTGCGCAAGTCCCACTTCGCTTTGCACAAAATAACCCGCCGTCGGCGCACAATAGTCCCAGCGGAGGTTCAAATCATGCCTGGGGTTCAAATCACCCCTGGTTAGAGATTCGGGGCCCTGCCTGCTGTTTACTAGAAAATTAACCCCCCACCCCCTACCCCCCAGGCGCACGTCAGATGCCAAACTGCCGCAGAGGGTGGTCCAGGTGCGGATAGCCCCACCCCCCCCAATTCTCGTAAAATTGAGCCACTTGCAAAATTCCA
>PLFY01000032.1:1394-1810 GCA_003138365.1 Acidobacteriaceae bacterium | reverse complement strand
ACCGGCAAGCCGTCAATAACTACTTTTCACTGACGAGCTGGCGACGATAGCCATTTGATCTTCTGCTTCTTACAAATGCTCTCCAAGATCAGTCCCTTAAAGTCGGAAGGTTTTTGCGAGAGTTCGCGCTGCCCAGGCGGATCCAGGGAACTCGAGGATAGACCTGCCTGAACGCTGGCCTCGCCGGTGTGCTGCCGGTTCCGACGANNTCTGGGTTTGGGTTGACCGGCGGAGGCGGTTACGCTAGTACTGCATCCTCAGGTTCCGGTTTTCTGCCGCGAATTTGAGGGGCGAGTGCCAGGCCTGGAAATCCCGCCGGCGACCATTTCAAATTCTTCAGGAGCGCAACACATGGCTAAAGCAGTCAAGTATGTCGAGAAAGCAGCCGTCTACGCCGCCAAGGGCGCGTGGGTGGT
>PLFY01000032.1:0-1319 GCA_003138365.1 Acidobacteriaceae bacterium | reverse complement strand
AAGGTCGGCGAAATCAAGGCCCAGATCATCGAGCGCGACGGCAAGATCCTGATGGTCAAGGACTGCCCCAAGCATGGGCATTTTGAAGACGTGATGTCGATCGATACCAAGTTTTTTAAACATTTGGAAGAGAGCTTCCCCGGCCGCGACATGCGCGCCCACGGCAAGGGCGACGAAGAGCTCCACCACCACGGCACCTCGACCGTCACCCACGGCCGCGGCTCGGTGCTCACCATCGATCTGACCAACCGCTGCAACATGATNNTGCGATCCCTGCTTCATGGACGCAAATCAGGTCGGCTTCGTCCACGAGCTCACCTGGGACGAGATCAAGACCATGCTCGACAACGCCATCACCATCAAGCCCAAGCGCCAGATGAGCGTTCAGTTCTCCGGCGGCGAGCCAACGCTGTCGCCCTACTTCCTTGACGCCGTAGCCTACAGCCGCAAGGTTGGCTACAACAGCGTGCAGGCCGCGTCGAATGGAATTGAGTTCGCCAAGAGCAAGGAGCTCTGCCGCGCCGCCGCTGAAGCCGGCCTCCGCTATGTCTACCTCCAGTTCGACGGCATCGGCAACGCCGCCAACTCCCACCGCAAGGTCGGCAACCTCTTCGACGTAAAGCTCCAGGCCATCAACAACCTCCACGAAGCCGGCGTTGAAATCGTCCCCGTCACCACCATCATCAACGGCATCAACAACGAGCAGGTTGGCCGCATCATCGAGTTCGCCCTCGACAACCCCAAGAAGATCAGCTTCCTCAGCTTCCAGCCCGTCAGCTTTACGGGCCGCGACGAGGACATTACCGACGACCGCCGCATGGCCCAGCGCTACACCCTCAGCCACATGGCCCACGACGTCAAAAATCAGGTCGGCATCGGCGAGCCGGAGCGCGACTGGTTCCCCATCAGCTTCATGAGCACCTTCTCTGACTGGGCCGATCTCATTCACGGGCCCGGCGCCGAGTGGGGCCAGCTCAGTTGCGGCTGCCATCCCAACTGCGGCATCGGAATGGCTTTGATGATCGACAAGGAAACCAAGGAAGCCGCCCCCGTAACCGCCTTCCTTGACATGAATAAGGTGGCCAAGGATCTGGCCAAGGTCAACGACGCCGCCCGCGGCAAGACCCTCTCCCTCATCGGCTTCGCCCTGGCGCTGTTGCGCAACTACGATCCCTTCCAGGCCCCCACCCACTTCAAAATCACTGACATGATGAAGAAGATGGACAAGACCTTCAACGCCACCGGCAAGAACTACGGCTCGGTCAAGGGCGACCGGACTCTGGAGGATATTAAGAAGCGCCGCCAGGACCGCTGGAACT
>PLFY01000146.1 GCA_003138365.1 Acidobacteriaceae bacterium | reverse complement strand
CTTGAGTTGAAAATGCTCTAGGGAGGCCGTTCGGCTTTCGGGGTTGATCGTTGCGATCCGTTGAAAGTTGAACTAAACTAAGTAGACTTAGTTCACTTGGAGGTTCGATGCGGACCATCAATATTCATCAAGCGAAGACCCACCTTTCGCGGCTGGTCGACGAGGCCGTGCAGGGCGACTCCTTTGTGATAGCCAAGGCGGGTAAGCCGAAGGTGCTGGTGACTCGGTTGGATGCTCCCGAGGCACCGGCGAAGCGCCGACTTGGCGGTCTGGAGGGAATGTACACCATACCCGATGATTTCGATGAGATTGATAAGCAGTTGGATAAAGAGATCGAGGAACTGATGCTTGGCAAGGACGGAGAATGAAGTTTCTCCTAGACACCCATTTGGTATTGTGGGCATTTTTTGATCAAAAGCGACTTTCCGTCCAGGCGCGATCCGTTCTTGAAGACCGCCAAAGCAGGCTCGTTTTCAGTACCGCAAGCTTGTGGAAAATTGCCATCAAGCGCGGTCTTGGTAAAAAGGGATTTCAGTTTGACCCAAGAATCCTGCGGCGCGCAATGCTGGATGACGGATATGAGGAACTAGCGGTCCTGGGTCAACACGCCGTTGCGGTAGACTCTCTGGCACCGATACACAAAGATCCCTTCGACCGGATGCTGATTGCTCAGGCAATGGCCGAAGGGATCACATTATTGACGGCCGATCCGGTGATCGCTCGATATCCGGGGCCAATCTGGAAGGTGTGATGTTCGATTAAGCCGTGGTCTTGGCGCAGAACTCGTCGAAGGCGCGGACTAGCTCGCCGGCGATCTGCGGGGCAGTGGATTGCTCGATGACATAGCGCTGCATCAGGTAGACCAGCTTGCCGTCGCGCAGGATGGCGATGGCTGGGGAACTGGGCGGGTTGCCTTCAAAGTAGCTGCGGGCGCGATCGGTGGCTTCGTAGTCCTGGCCGGCAAAAACGGTGATCTTGTGGTCGGGCAGGTTGGTGGAATTGCCGAGGGCCAGGCGGACACCGGGGCGCATCTTGCCTGCCGCGCAGCCGCAGATTGAGTTGACAACCAGCATGGTTGTGCCCGGCTGTGCCAGCGCTGCGTCCACGTCCTCGGCGGTGCGGGTTTCGTTGATACCGGCGCGGACGAGTTCTTCGCGCATGGGAATTACCATCAGTTCTGGATACATTGTCGCCTCCGGCAGGGAAGTTGCCTGTCACCATTCTATCGTCAATTCCCCGATCGCCAACATCAAGGTGTAGCCTTTATCCGATGCTGATCACAGAAAACCAGCCGCTTGCGCTCTTCACAACCTTCGGTATCGGTGGCCCGGCACGCTGGTTTGTCGAGGCTACCAGCGAAGAAGAGGTCGTTGAGGCAACTGCGTGGGCGGAGGCACACGGGCTTGCGCTTTTTGTGTTGGGCGGTGGCAGCAACCTGCTCATTGCGGATACCGGATTTGATGGATTGGTATTGCGGGTGGGGTTGCGGGGGATTGTGGTCGCGCCTGGCGGGAACCGGAATTACAGTTCGAGCAATCTCTCCGAGGCGGATGCATCAGGGGCTGAACAGGCTGCGGAAAAAGACCTGTTCTGGGTCGAAGGCGGCAAAAAGCATACCTCAGGGGCTAAAGCCCGCGCTGATTNNGATAAATCCCCGGCCTACCGCCCGAACGAGTTCTTCCGCAGCCTCTGAAGCTCGCATTGATTCTGTCGATCTTATACCAGGGATGAATCCCTGGCCTACCGTCCGAACGAGTTTTTCCGAAGCCTGTGAAGCTCCGGTCGGTTCGGACGGGGTTGATGCCGGGGAAAAGGGCCTGACCTACCAGGCTGCGGCGGGCGAGGATTGGGACGCGTTTGTCGAACGCACAGTTCAGGACAACTGCGCTGGGGTTGAATGCCTGGCGGGAATTCCCGGCTCGGTGGGCGGCACTCCTGTGCAGAATGTTGGGGCATACGGGCAGGAGGTTGCATCGGCGATCGAGCGGGTGCGGGCCTTTGATGTTGAGGATCGGGCATTTGTTGAGTTGTCGGCAAGTGAATGCGGGTTTGCATATCGGCGGAGCAGGTTCAACTCGACGGACCCAGGGCGGTTTATTGTGACGCGGGTGGATTATCGGCTCACCTTAGGCGGCGCGCCTACATTGAAGTATGCGGACCTGCATCGGGCGATTCTGGAGGGCCGGCCTGACGGAGCGAGACCTAGTTTGGCTGAGGTGGCGGCGCTGGTACGGCAGGTTCGACAATCGAAAGGAATGCTGCTGGTGGAGGGCGACACTGACTGTCGAAGCGCGGGCAGCTTCTTCAAGAATCCGGTGGTTACTGAGGAGCAGTTGCTGCGCATTGCGGAAGGCAGCGAGAAAGAGCCGCCGCGCTTTCCAGCTGGAGCGGGAGCTGAGAATATTGGCCGGGTGAAAGTGCCGGCTGCGTGGCTCATTGAGCAGTCCGGCTTTGCAAAGGGATATTCGTTAGGCGCCGCGGGCATTTCTTCGCGGCATACGCTGGCTCTTATCAATCGGGGTGGAGCGAGCGCGGCGGAGATGCTCAAGCTAGCCGGGAGAATTGCTGACGCAGTCGAAAGCAGGTTTGGCATTCGACTGGAGATGGAACCAGTATTGGTCGGCTTCTGATGCGGGGTAATTCGGGGGAGCCAGAAGAAACTTGCCGCGCAGGACGAGGTCTGAAACCGCGGAGCGGATCAAACGCCGCCCTACGCTGATAGGCTAACACCAGACATGAACGACAACTTGCACCAGTTACGCTGTTTTGGATGCGGGGCGCGGGTCAACGGCGCGACGTCGAGCCCGGACTTCCGCTGCTTGATTTGCGGAGACCTGTTTGAAGTGGAGTATCCCGGCTGGGTTGAGCGAGGGGGCCACGACCGCCCCAACGCCGGCGCGCTCAAGTGGCTATGGCGCGAGCGGCGCTGCTCCTCTGAGGCGCTCGACCACTCCGGCGTGTGGCGATTCCGTGAGATGTTGCCCATTCTGGACAACTTTGGCAATGCCGTGACGCTGCGCGAGGGCAACACCCCGCTTTATCACCTGCCGCGCGCCTCCAAGGCACTGGGGATCGACCAGCTCTTTGCCAAGCACCAGGGAATGAATCCGACCGGATCCTTTAAAGACACGGGCATGACCGCGGCGCTGAGCGTGGCAAAAGAACGCGGGTTCCAGTGGGTAGCCTGCGCGTCAACGGGGAACACATCCGCGGCAATGGCTGCTTACGCCGCCCGAGCCGGCTTGCGCAGCCTGGTGCTGATTCCCGACGGCAAGATCGCCTGGGGCAAGCTGTCACAGGCCATGGACTACGGCGCCGTGACCTGCCAGATCAAGACTGATTTCGATGGCTGTATGCGTGTGCTCACGCAGGTGGTGAAGGAAGCGCACATTTACCTGCTCAATTCAGTCAACCCTTACCGATTGGAAGGGCAAAAGACGCCGGCCTTCGAGATCGCCGAAGCGTTCGACTGGAACGTGCCCGACCACCTGATTGTGCCGGGCGGCAACCTGGGGAACAGTTCGGCGCTGGGGAAGGGATTCCGCGAGATGCGCGAACTCGGACTGGTGGCACGGGTGCCGCGCATTTCAGTGATTCAGGCGGCCGGGGCCAATCCGCTGGTGCGCAGCTTTGTCAACAATCATGGCGCGGCATTGGAGCCGGTCGAGGCGCATACGCGTGCCACTGCCATCCGCATCGGCAATCCGGCCTCGTGGCGCAAGGCAGCTCGGGTGATTCAGGATACAGGCGGCTGGTGCCTGGATGTAACTGAGGCCGAGATCGCCATTGCCAAGGCCGAATTGGGCTCAGAAGGGCTGGGCTGTGAGCCGGCCTCCGCCGTCACGCTGGCGGGGTTGAAGAAGTTGCGTGCCCAGGGTCATGTTGGTCCCGGCGAGACGGTAGTTTTGGTGCTGACTGGCCACACGCTGAAGGACGCCGACTATACCATCGACTTCCATCGCGGAACGCTGCTGAAGGATGAGGAGAAAGCCGGCCACGAGGCGGAGATTGAGAGTCTACGGCGCAATGCGGTTGTGGTCGAGGCCACGCCGGAAGCAGTGCTGGCCACGATCAAGGGCAAAGTGGAATGAGCGATGCTTTAAAGCCGCGGAGTGGAACCGTCAGGCTGCGCCTGCCGGCCACGTCGGCCAATCTTGGCCCCGGATTCGACTCTGCCGCAGTTGCCCTCGACTTCTATCTGGAGATTGAGGCAGAAACGGCGGCGGATTTTTCGATTGCAGCAACCGGCCGCGATTCGGAGCGCTGCTCGGCGATTGAGGATAACCTGATCCTGGAGATCTACAAGGGGCTGCTTCGGGAGCATGGCAAGCCGGTGGTTCCTCTGGCAATTGGCATGGTCAACGGGATTCCCCTGGGGATGGGCTGCGGCTCGTCCGCCTCAGGACGGCTGGCCGCCGTTGCCCTGGCTGTCCACTTCGGGCAACTTGATTGGAGCTCCGAGCGCATCCTCGAAGAGGCTTGCGCGCTGGAAGGCCACCCGGACAACGCAGCGGCCTGTTGGCTGGGCGGATTCGTCGCGGCTGCTTGTGAGGGCAGGACCGTGCATGTGGCCCGGGTGGTCCCTCCAGCCGATTGGCGGGCCATTGTCGTTCTTCCGGCCGAGCCCCTGGCTACCAGCAAGGCGCGCGCCGTGCTGCCGGCCAGTTACTCCCGCGCCGACGTGGTGGCCAATATCCAGTCCGTGGCTATGCTTGGACTTGCCTTTGCCCAAGGCCGCGCCGACCTTCTACCCATGGCAATGCGGGACCGCGTTCACCAGCCCTACCGTGCTCAATTTTGCCCGCTGCTGCCGCGTCTGCTGCCTTTGGCGGGGAATCACGGCATTCTGGGCGCAGCTTTGAGCGGCGCAGGGCCTGCTGTGCTTGTGGTCGTTGATTGCGAGGAGAGTATGGCGCAGGCCTCGGAGGCCATCCGCCATGCGCTCGAAGGCCTGCCTGATCCTGAACTAGTGATCTGCCGCTTTCCGGCAGACGGAGCCAGCCAATTGCTGGAATATCGCAGCGATTGACGATTCCAAGACGAGGCGGGCAAATGGTCACAGACCAGGGATGAAAAAGTTGTCATTTGGGTAATCTTTGCTTCTCCTCTGTTGTCATCTTAGATAGTCACCGGTGGGTGATTACCATGGCTAAGTACCTAAGATTGCTTGCTATTCAAACGGGGAAGACATAGATTCGCTGCGTGGGCAGTTCTGGGGGAGGGCTGCTCTAGCGCCCGTGATCCTTATGGGGTCCGGGCGCTTTATTATGCGCGAGTGGCAAGAGAAACATCGCTAAGCCTATATTTAAAAGATACTTGGCCTGACCGGAACAAGTGGGCCCGACATCCTGGCTGTTGATCTTTCAAGCGCGATTTGCGACTTTCCTCCAGCCTTCCACATCTCATGAGAGCACGGTTTCCGGTACACTTGAAACAGTGCGGATGCCGCAAGGAGGATCATGGCTGGATCGGGAGTTTTGGAAGTAAGCGATGCAACGTTCGATCAGGAAGTGCTGCGAAGCGAGCAGCCGGTTCTGGTTGATTTCTGGGCTGGGTGGTGCGGGCCGTGCAAGGCAATCGCGCCTTCGGTTGAGGCGGTGGCGGCGGCCTATGCGGGAAGGCTAAAAGTTACCAAGGTGAATGTGGACCAGAATGGCGCTGCGCCGTCGCGTTTCGGCATTCGCGGGATTCCGGCTCTGCTGTTTTTCAAGGGCGGCAAAGTGGCGGATCAGATTGTGGGGTTTGTGCCCCAGGATGTGATCGAAGAGAAGGTTCAACGCCTGCTGGCGTAACCGATCTTCGCAGATTCTACGGATTGATCTTAGGAGAGGCCCGGCGAGTGCGCCGGGCTTTTTCGTCGTGCATGAGCCGTTTCGCACCCGCGAGAACAATCGCTACAGACCCGCCGGCGCCGCGGATACTGCAGCATGAGCGATGGGTTCAAGCCCAAGCCGCTTCCGGCAATCCTCGAGCATGGCTTCGGTGCTTCTGGCTCCCACGCGGCTTACACCGATGGCACGAACGGTCAACAGAGCATCGAGATCACGAATTCCGCCCGCCGCCTTGATCTGAACTGCCGGCGGTGAGTATTTGCGCATGAGTTCGAGATCGGGGAGAGTCGCTCCGCTGGGCGCGTAGCCGGTGGAGGTCTTGACCCAGTCGACTCCGATTTCTCCGCATATCTGGCATAAGCGAATCTTGGATGCATCGTCGTGATAGGCATTCTCGAAGATCACTTTGATCTTGGCTCCGGCGGCATGAATGATTTCGGTCAGATCAAGAAGCTCATCCCGAACATACTGCCAATCGCCGCTCCGGGCCTTGCTGATGTTAATGACTACATCCAATTCCTCTCCACCGTCCTTGAGCGCCTGCCGGGCTTCAGCGAGCTTTGTGGCAGTGGTGTGGCCGCCATGCGGAAACCCGATTGTCGTGCTGGCACGGACCGTGGTTCCGGCAAGCACCTCAGCACACCGAGCCAGGTAGTAGGGCATAATGCAGACGCTTGCCGTGTTATACCGAACTGCCAGAGCGCAGCCTTCTTCCAGTTCCCGAGCGGTAAGGGAGGGATTGAGCAGCGAGTGATCGATCATCTTGGCAATGGCTTCGTAGTCATAAGGATTCGTCACGATTCATCTCCGGAACCCGGATGGGCCTTCAAATAGAGTGGCATAGACCCATGGCCGCTGTCGTGCTGCCCGGTGCAAATCACGACAGAGTCTGTTAGAGCAAAATCAGGGAAACTGTGCCCAATGAGATTCATTCAGGGTCGCCGCTCCCTGGTGGTCGCGTCGACTTTGCTGCATGGCCTCTGGGTACATCATCCCTGATTTTGCTGTAGTCGGCTTGGCACGAAAGCAAAAGCGCCACAGCGCGGCGATTCACTGCCGCGCTGTGGCGCTTTCTGCTTTCGGCCTTCTCAGTGCCGGGTTATTGCACGTCGCTCACCTTGCCATCTTTGAAGGTGACCTTCATGCCGTTGTAGTAATAAATGGTCTTGGGTCCAAGGTCGGCAACCCTCGTGGGCGCACCCATAGCCGCCTTCACCTGGTCCTTGGTCTGGCCCATTTCAACGGATGCGGGCGCAGCAGGAGCGGCCGGAGCAGCAGCGGGGGCAGCCGGATCAGGTGGAGGGACGTTTGCAGCTTCGCCACCGCCCGGCGCGGCCGCCTCGGCGGTCACTTCCTTCTCGGCCTGCTCGCCCTGCTGGTCTTGCTGCTGAATCTGGGCGGCATCGCCGGCATCAGGCGGAGGTGCAACAGCGGCATACGCGGCCTCAACCGGCTTGGCTTGCGCTGAAGGCGGAGCGGCAGGAATTCCGCCCGTGCCCTGTTTGGACTGCAGATCCTGGAGCCCCGTGTCAATGGTTTCCCGCATGTGGTTCTGCATTTCCTGCAAGTCGGTCAAATTAACCTGAACCGTGAGGGAAATCTGGCACTCCGGGTTTCCCTTGCTGGAGAGAACGACCAGATTCGCCGAGGTTGCGTCCGTGGGGGGCGCGGTCCTCAGTTGGAGCGCATCTCCATCGCTGACGGCGCACTCTGCCCCGGATGCGTCGGTCACGTCCAGGTTGCCTCCAGCAACGAATACGTGGGGACGCCCGTCGCTCAAGAGGCGCGCAATTCCGCTGGAACCGGGGTCAACATCCTTCCCTGCCGCATTCTGCTGGGCTTCCTGGTTCTCAAGCGCCAATTGGTTCTTCACCTCGTCAGCGATCATGTCCTTGACTTCAGGGCTGAGCATTGGAGCGCCGCCAGCCGCGGCGGCGGTTCCGTCAACCTCGCCGCCTTCCTGATGCGCCGCATAGGCTGCCTGCAAATCCTGGGAGATCATATAGTCCGTCAGCCAGAACGCTGCTGAGCGGTATGTCGGATACGGCTGGAAGTAGTAGCCGTAGCGGCCATACCAGGGAGCGCCTCCCCATCCCCAGCCGAAGGCGATAGGCGCCGCCCATGGGTTATATGCCCAACCGTAGAAACCCGCGCCGTAGAACATGCCGGGGGCATAGACGTTCAGATACATTCCGCGATAGCCATAGCCGTTGTAGAAGCGATTGTATTCGTGGCCATGGTAGAAGTAGGCGCGCCGTCCATAGTCATGACCATGGTAAGAATAGCCACGCTGCACGTAGCCCCTGCGGCCACGCTCAGAGACGATGCGTCCGTGGCCGGGGCGATCAACTGAAACCCTCCTGCCGCCGGCGAGTCCGTGATGGACATCCATGCCTCTTTTGGCGTCATGGACGTCGCTGACCCGGCCGTTGGAGCGAGTGCGAACCGCGCTGCCGCTCCTGGTGGTGCGCTCATTGCTTCCCCGAGGCGCAGAACCCCCGCGAATCGCTGAGCGGCTTCCGCCAGCGGGACCGTGCGCGCCACCAGGGCCAGCGCCAGGGTGTGCTCCACCGGTCGTTGGGCCGTGCGCGCCACCGGTCGTTGGGCCGTGTGCGCCGCCAGTCGTTGGACCGTGCGCGCCACCAGTCGTGGGACCGTGCGCGCCGCCAGCAGCACCGCCGGCTGGCTTTGCGGGCGCCTTGGGCGCCGCCTTGGCAGGAGCCGCGGCCTTGGCGGGCGCCTTGGGTGGAGGGGTAGTGGCGCTAGCCAGGCTTGCTGCACCCAGAAGCCCGGCAAGAATCAGTGCTGCTGAACCGTATCTCATGCCTTTGCGAAGTAGTTGCATCGTCATCGTATCCTCATTCCTGTTCCAGATTCCTGTTCCGGGCCCGCGCTCCAATCCGGATGCGCGAACGCATTACTCAACGTTGCTGACTTTTCCATTGGTGAAAGTTACCTTCATGTCCTTGTAATAGAAGATTTCCTTCACACCTACCTTTGCCATCCTCGCGGGTTGCCCAAAAGCAGCAGTTACCTGCGCCTTGGTCTGGCCGATGGCGATTGTTGGCGGCGGGGTATCGGCCGGTGGGGGCGGCGCCGCGATGTCCTGCATGGGCGGCGGCGGGGGAGCCGCTGCGGGGGCGGGGGCGGCAGCCTGGGCCGGCTGACTGCCTTGATCGCCTTGTCCGCCTTGCCCGCCCTTATCGTCCGAGGGCGCAACCGTAAGTACCTCTGAAACGGTTTTGACAAAATCGTCCGCCGGCGGCACAGAACCTCTTACAAAGGGGAACTTGATCTCCCCGTAGTAGCGGACCTGATTTCCCGAAGGGTCCGGATAGGGGTCGCTGAATGTGCTGACAAGAATGCCGTCCTTTTGAGGAGTTACCGCGGTGACCCAAAACTTCTCTCCGGCAACAAACTTTCGCGTTGCGCAACCGTTGTTCACAGCATCTGTTGCACTGGCCCCTCCGCCAAACACGGGAATAAGGCCCCGACCGAATGACTTTGCGGCATCCTTCGCGCGGTTCTTGTAATTCGAACTCAAGGCACCGTTGCTATAAGTGTTTGAGAACGCGTAGGAGGAGGCGGAACTGCACATCATCAGCCCGTCCTTATGCAACAGCAGAACATCACCGGCTGTGACAATATCGGAGCGGTCGGCGGTTGGTTTGGTCAGCTTGATCTGAGAGACAAGCTTCTCCTGGATCAAAGTCGCCGGGTCACCTGCCTGGGCTTCCATTCCAACACTGAAGATTGTGATCATCACGGCGAATCCCAATGCGCCAAGCCTTTGCACTTGAACCATATGGCACTTCCATTTCGTGGATTGCGGGGATCTTTTGAAGACCACAAAAACTTACATGAAGGTTCCGCAGATGTCAAGCAAATCATGCGAGGGGTGCACTCGCGCGATGTCTTACCTACGCAAACACAGCATCCGAACTAAAGTTTTGTCCGATGGCAAGATTTTTTCAGCGCGCGGTGAATTGTTGGCGGGGGCAAGACACGATCATCGGCTGATTTGCTTTTGGGCAATTCGTCTCAGGCTTTGCTAAATCGTTTTTTTTAGATTTGAACAGGGCCGCCGATGAGTGAGTCGCGGGAAGCTCATCCGGGCTCTTTCGATGGAGAATCATGGTTGAGAGTTGGAAGATATCAAGCGGGCAGAACGAGGAGAAGGATACAAGTGATGTTGTCCACGCCGCCGCGCTCCTTTGCGACCTGGATGAGGTTGGCGCAGGCCGACTCGAAGGGCGATGCGCTGAGGATTGCGGGAATCTCATCCTGCTGCACGTAGCGGGTGAGGCCGTCGGTGGCCAATAGAACGCCTGTGCCGGGGGCCAGATCGACCGAATAGAAGTCGGGCTGAACTTCGGGCGCAACACCGACTGCGCGAGTAATGACGGACTCCATGCCCTGAAGGTCGGCGCTTTGAGCGTTCTCGATGGTGAGTGTGCCGTTGCGAATGAGTTCGTTGACGTAGGAATGGTCGACGGTGAGTTGCACGCATTGACCGCCCTGAATCATGTAGGCGCGACTGTCGCCAACATTGCCGAGAATGAGTTTGTCCCCATCGCGCGCAGCCACGACGGCAGTGGTTCCCATGCCTCTATTTTCGGCGACCTGTCCGGCTGCCCAAACATCCTGATTTGCGGTGTTGATGGCATGCAGAAGCCTGGTGCTAATGGGGACGCCCGTGAACGCCGAGGAAGTAAAGCTCTTCAGGATGGCGGCCACCGCAACGGAGCTTGCAACTTCGCCACTCGCCATTCCCCCCATGCCGTCACAGACAGCAAAGATGCCGAGAGATTCGTCGTAACCAAAGAGGTCTTCGTTATTGGCGCGGACGCAGCCAATATCGCTGAGGGCCGAGACTACGATTTTAAAGGGCGTTGCCGCGACGCTGGCGGAAGACGCGGCTGCAGAGGCGGCGTCTTCCGCCGGCCGTTCGAAGGGCGTGGCGGGTTGCGAAAGTTCGTTTGCGAAGTCTTCGGTCATAGTCTCGGTTCGAATGTACCAGAGGCAGTCTTTTTCGTGCCCAATTTACGCCCTCTTTCGAATTGGACAAACGCTAGCGAGCGACGTTCGAAACACAATGGAACCCCTTCATGAATTCAGGATTCAGCAAGGGCGCTCCGGGGCCTGAGGCGTCAAGCAAGACGATCTCAGGGGTTTGGTTGTTGAAACTGAAGGAGAATTTCAGGCGGTTGGGAGAGACTTGTGGAGCCCCGAAGCCAAAGTGAAAGACAGACCATGGTCCCGTCATGGCTGGCGCAGTGTTCTTTTGCGTGGAGAGGGTGATTTTGCTCGACGGTTGAGAGACCCAGTGGAAGGTGGCTGATTCGCCGCCGGACTTGATTTGCTTGCCGTCGATGTTCAGCACAGCATCGGAAACGCCCGCGGACTTGACCTCAGTGAGGGTGAAGTCAAGCGAGGGCTGATTTCCGCCAGAGGGATACAGCGTGGAAGAAATCTTCTGAGCATTGTCGAGGAACGCGAGGAAAGAGGGACTGATGCGGACCGTGGAGCCCGGGGCAGGCACAAACTGAGAACCCTGCTGGACAACGAGAGCCTTCAGAGTGGTGCTGTAGAACTGGGAGAACGACCCTGACCCAGGCGCGAAGACCTGGGCGACCTCTTCGGTGGAGGCTTCAACCGGGGACTGCGGGTTGAATGGGAACTTGGCCAGCACCGGCCCGATCTGGGCGCAGAAGCTCTTGGCCCCGCCGCCGGCTGCGGCCGCGGGCGCCTGGGCCGCCAGATCCTGTGCGGACTTGATGGGCGCCTGGAGCAGAGTAAAGCTGGTCTTATCCATGCCGCCAGCGGGGTCGGGGACAAAGCTGTTGCGCAGGTTCTCGGCAGCTTGTTCACCGGCAATAGCCGCCTGGGTTACAGGAAGGGCTGCGGCGGGGTCGTTTGCATTGGCGGTGTTCAGAGTGAGGTTTTTCACCACCCCTTCGAGCGCCTGCAGGGACTGGATGTAGGCCTGGTTTGAAGGACCGATGAGGCGATTGTCCGGATTGGAAGGTGGAACAACCGCCTGGGGCGCCTGGAAAGCGGTTGAGATCTCCAGTGAAGAAACGCCGGTATGGAAGGAAACAAGAGAGAACAGTTCCAGCAGGGCGGAGGTGTTGGAGTCGAGCGCGCCGAGCTTGACTCCAGCGTCGGCAAAGCTTCTGTAAGGAATGAATTGCGCCTTGGCGAGGTAGGTCCGCCAAGTTTGGATGTAGTCGGCGGTGTAGACCTTTTTCAACTGGTCGGTGAGCGCTGCCCGGTCGATCGGAGGTCCGGTTGCAGGACCGAGGACCCATTCTTCTCCACGGAAGTACGGGTCGGGATGCAGGATTGCGTCGAGCATAAAGGTGAAGCCATCTTTGCTGAAAGCGCCCTGCACGGGATAGCTGTCGAGGATGTATTGCGAGGAACCGGGGAACTTGCCGTTGAAGTTGAACCCCGGGACCTTGTGGTTGGCGGCTGCCAACATGCTTTGGTAGACATGCTGGAAGCCCTGGAAGCCATTGAGATAGGCACGGGCCTGCGCGACAACAGCGTCGTTCCTGGAACCGCCGCTTTGTGCCAGGCACCCGGAAGCATCGGGGAGGAGCCGGGCATAGAACTCGAACTGAGTCTGCGCCTGACGGGACAGGTCAGAAGCCGGGGTTGCGTTGCCGGCCCATTCGGTGAGGAGGGCGGAGGGCAGAAAATCAACCGTGTCCTGCGCGGAGTCGGGGTCGGGGTTGGTTGCAGTAATCAGGTAGGCCTTCAGCGGCCGGTAGGTTGCGCCGTAGTCGGCATCGGGGGTAGGCGCAGAGGGCACGGCACGGAGTTTGTTGAGGATGTTTTCCTGCGTCGGCGCGAGGAGAAGGCTACGGAATTTGTTGGAGTAGGCCCGGCAGGCAATGGGGTAGAGGGCATCGCCCCGGTATAGCCCAAAGCGATCCATGAGAGGAGGGCCATCTTTGCGATAACTTCCAAGCTCATCGAGGACGGCTCTGAGCTTGTCGAGGGTATCCAGGTCGCCCTGCGCTGCGAATGTGCCTGACGAGACTGGGGAAACCGTCGCCCTTGCAGCAGCGGCAACGCGTTCCTCAAGTGAGCGATTGCGGAAGAACGAGATGGTGAAAAGTGTCAGAACGATCAGAAGGATTGCACTGGTAACGGCCAGAAGCGTGCGCTTGAGATAGCTGGTCCTGGTGCTTGAACGGCTGGCTTCAAGGGCCGACTTATCGGCCAGCAGTATCTTCGAAAACAGGTGGGGAAGAAAGACCCACTGTGGAACCTTGCGTGTGCCGCCGCGCCTGCCTTGCGGGGCCGGGGCTTGCGGGCCTTGGGCCGCGGCCAGTGAAAAGATGCGCGTTGCCCCAGCGTCGAATGAGGGGGCGGAAACTTGCGGTTGAGCTGGGCCGATGTCGAGGACATCTTCGACCAGATGGGCTCGCATTCCGGCGAAATAGAAGCCGCGCAGGAATGGATTGACTCCGATTTGGCTGGGACGGGCAACCTCCGCAAGGAAGGAAACGATACCTGCGCGAAGTTTGCGCAAGTCGCGGGGAAATTCATAGGCTCTGGCGAGTTCCTGGAGTTCTCCGCCGCGGGAAAGTATGTCGAGGCGGAACTCGGAAAGAGCATAGAGAAGCTGGTCAAATCTCCCGCTGATGAGGGCTGTCGCTTGCTCTGTATAGAGACCGGAGCCAGAGTGAAGGGAAGGCAGAAGGGACCCGATCGGGAGCTTGACTTCCTCTTCGGAAAGATGGCTGACGTATTCGGCAAAGGGAGTGACGTTGTCCAGCTTGGTGAAAAGAACGTAAATGGGCAGCGAGATGCCAAGCGTTTGTGAAAGCTGGCGGAGACGCTCATTCAGGGTTTGAGCCAATGCGCGAATCTGTTCAGAGGTATTGGGAGCAAGGATTCGTTCGATGCTTACGCAGACGACAACGGAACGAGCGGGCAGGCGGCTGTCGGAGGAAAAGGCCGAGCCGAGCCGTGCAGGAATCGTGGCTTTGAGGAGTCTGGCCCAGAGTGGGGGGTGGCGCAACAGCGCGCCGCCGGCTTCCGCGATGACGTAATTGCCAGCCAGCCACAGATTGGCCAGTTGGGTTGGAACGATCATTCCGTCCTGGAAGACGTTTCCCGCCAGTAACTCAGGATCGAGGCCGGACTGGAGGACAGTTTGAGTTTTGGCGGAGTTCTCATCTCCTATTACATAAATAAGCGGCATGGAAGCGAGGGATTTGACGCCTGCCCGGCCGGCCTGGCGAATCCTCGCATCCGCATCGCGGAGCAGCGTATTCAGATTCACCGCGTCGGGCGTGTCCGGTCCCGCCGATTCTTCGTTAGCTTTGCTCAGCTTATACAGGTACCAGACAACGAACCCGATGGTTAGAGCTCCCAGCAGGCCCAGAATCACGCAAAACAGCACGAGTTTTGTGTCTTCAAAGTGGAGGGCAAATCCTCCCCATATCACCAGCGCAAGATAGACGAGAAAGATGAGTATCCCAATCAGGATGCGCTTCACAGGGACACCTCCAGAAGGCTGGATGCCGGGTAGGATGCGGTTGTTGCGGAAGCCAAAACCGCGGGAGACTTCCCGACACTTTCCGCGCTTGCGGGGAGGGATTGGCCGAGGAAGAACACATAGCCAAGGTAGGCCAGAAGGGTAAAGACGGCGAGGAGGATCGCGGTGAGCGCCAAGCCGCGTACCCAGGGGTCAGCCTTGGGGCGGGGAGGAGCAGCCGGCGTTTCTGCGGGAAGGAACAGCCTGAATGGGCCGCGGATACGGGCAATTTTTTCTCGGATGCGGTGGAGTATGGAATGAATCTCCGACGCATCGCCGAATGCAAAGCGGCCGCGGTAGCCGAGTAAAAGGCAGAGGGCATGCAGCTCCAGCACATCGGCAACTTCTGCCGATTCGGGGCGATTGAGCAGATCGGTTACGTTGCGAAAGAAGTATTCACCCGCGAAGTGCCCGCCGAACATCTCTTCCTGCAGCGGACGCCGGGCCCAGTCGGCGAAGGTGGGGTCCTTGGAATTCAGGATGCTTTCGTCGAGAAAGCCAATCATGGCGTAGATGGCCATCTTGGAGGCCTCATCGCTGTAACCCATGGCGGAAGCATCTTTGACCGCCGCGGAAATCATTCTGCGCAAAGTGGCGCGGAAGGAGTCAGCATTCTCAACGCGTTGAACAAAAAAGCGGGTGCGAAGGACGACAGTGAAAACTTCCTGGAAGGCCAGCGCCAGATCGTTGGTCTTCATGTCCTGGGGAGCAGATGCTGGAGAAGTAGTCATGCGGAGGTCTCCGTGATGATGGTGAGTTCAAAGGCTGCGTCGCCCAAGTCGCCTGGCATATAAACGCCGACCTGTTTGGTCTGAAGTATATGCTGCCAGCAAGCACCGCTGAGAGAGATGGAGAAGTAGTGCATGTCCGCCTGGGCATGAAGTGCGGTGGGCGGGACGGGAAGATGCAGGAGCTCCAGGCCGGGCAGGGCTCGTTGGACGAGTTTTGCAACTCCCTCGGCTGAGCAGACTTTGACGAGCTTTGGCGTCTGGCGGAGGACGAGCGAGTCGGTGATCGTGGACCGGACTCCAAAGATCCAGCGGGCACGCCGGAGGCAACGCTCGTCCTTCACCTCCGCCGCGTAGATGTATTTGTCTGCCTTGTGGAACTGGAGAGTGACGGTGTTGGATGGGGCCACGATCTCGAGGTAACGGCGGATCGCAGAATCCAGATTCTTGAAAGTGGAAGCCAGGTCCCTGTGGTTGTATTTTGGGATATCGCCGTGGGTCGATTCGAGGGAAAATGTACTGAGGGCGCCAGCGAGCCGGACAAGATCCCGGTAGACATCCTCGGGGTGACTGCGGCGGTCCTGGAGATGATGGCGCAAAGCGGGAAGCGCCGAGCAGAGTGCGTGGAGGAACCAGTAGTTGGCTACGTCGAGAGCGGATGTGCCGAGCTCGAAGCGGCCGGAGCTGAGCCTCATGCCGCGGGTGGATTCGATTTTCTCTTCAATGGCTTGCGCCAGCCGGTGGAGGAGCAGGACCAGGCTTTCGCATGCACCGATACGCAGACAGGGGGGAATAAAATCGGGGTCGGAGGAAAATCCCCCAGTGCCGTCGCGGACAATGCGGGCAATCGGGAACGAGACGGTGTCATCCGATAGCTGAGCCTGGCTCAAGAGCGCCAGATTTTTGCGGGCAAAGGACACGTTGTACTCGCCCTGGCCAATGGAATCGTCTCTGAGTTTGCGCTCGACGGCGCTGTACCGCGCACTGGGGCCGCCACCGAGGTCGCAATCGAGGCCCTGGTCCTGGCGCGGCGGGATGGCCAAGTGGAGGATGATTTCACTGTCAGTGGAAGAAAAAAGATCGCTCAGTTGGGCGGGATCGGGAACTGAGTCGCAGTCGGGCAAATCGAAGATCAGACCGTCGGGCAGGATGCCGGATGCGAAAGTAAGGATAGCGAGACCGTTCCGGAGAGCTTCAGTATCGACGGAAAAATGGAGGAATCCCCATGGCTCCTGGCGGAGATTGGAATTGAGAAACCAGAGCGTGTCTTCGAAATACCGACTCTGCGTCTGGAAGTGGTGAGGACCGAGATGCATTCCTTCAGACCAGACGACTCGCGACAGGAACTTCATAATAGGGAGACCACCATGAGCGAGAGTTAGAGATCAGGTTCTCTTTCGAATCGATGCAAAGCAAATTCCCAGTGAAAGCGTTTTTCAGCCTGATCGTCAGAGCATACTGCCTTATCGGGCGGGACGGGAAAGATATTCGAGGGGCCCATTCATCCGATATGGTAGGACGCAAACGGATTATACTCAAAATCTTTTTGGGTAAATAGGTAAATCGGGTGCAACGAATGATTTATGCTACCCGCAACGCACCGGAGGCCTTCTTGCATGGACAAACCGACAGTACCAACTGGACCGAACGCTTCTCCTCGGCCGGAGGAATCTGGCTCTGAACAGGACTTTGGGGCCACGGGCGTTTTTCAAGCGGTGAATATCCCCGAAGCGGTGGTGGAACCGTTGCCCGGCTTCGGAGCCGACCCTGACGTCCAGGGCAATCGGGCGCCTGGAGGGGTGACCCAACAGCCAATGTTGGGAGCTAAGGATCTCGCGGAGCCCGTGGTGCACAGGGTTGGGCTCGGTGGGGCGGCGGCGATGAATTCGCCGGAATTGCTGGACCGGATTCGGATGGCGTCCGCCGAGACATCCCTCAATTTAGAGAAGGCGCCTGCCGCTGGGTCTGGCGGAAAGGGCAGCGGAGGCTTCACGGAGCTGTTGCGCACCCTGGAAGACGATTTGCCCACGCCGGTCGTCGCTTCAAAGGGGAAGCCCGCGGTGGAGACGCCGCGTGCGGCTGAGAATTCAGGATTCACGTCTTTGCTGCGAACACTGAGTTCGCCTCCGCCGACAGCACCTTCGGCTGAAGAACCGATGAGGATCGGGCAGCCTGCCACAGGATTCATTCCAGAAGAACCGAGGAAAGTCCCCGCGGCGTCAAGTCCAAGTGGATTTACAGAATTGCTGCGAGCGACGCCTGGCGGGGATCCCGTAATGAGCGGCTCGCAGATGCACCCGGCGGGACGGGCCGAAGTACCAGTTGCCTCCACAGGCGGGGGAGTTCCGGCCCCCTTTGAGAACAAGCCGGGAGCATTCACGCAGTTGTTCAGTAGTTTAGGAGTGGCCGAAGCGAATCCAACGGCCCCCACGGCGAGCAACCTTGAAACAGGGGATTCCTCCCGCGGGAGCGGTGGTTCCTTCACTCGGATGCTATCGCTGGAACCTCAATCCGCTCCAGCCGAGATTCCCTCTTATGAAGAAAGCAAGCCCGCCGCGGGAAACCTGAATTATGGCCTTACACCCGGATTGGGTGGAGCGGAGCGGCCAACTGCGGAAAGTCGCGATCCATTTTCTTCGCAGCCGTTCCCGGAGGCGCAGCCGATCCAAAGTACTCCGGCAGCGAGCGGCGTTGGGATTACGCGGCTGATTCAAATGTTGGATGAGCCTTCAAAGGCGCCAGCTTCGCGCAGGGAAGAGATGCCGGCGAGTCCTCAACCAGGGGTAGGTCCAGGCGCCTGGACCCAGACATTCGCTTCTCTGGCCACTCCCAATGATCCTCCTGCGCCCGCAGCAAAGACGCCGGATTGGGCTCCTAAGCAGACTGCTCCAGCTTTAAGCGGATATACTCCTCCGCCGGAAGTTCGTCCCCCATCCAGCTTGAGAGAACCTTCGATGAATCCTCCCGCGGCGCCTGTCGGGACGTCCGGCCCAAGTGAGTTTACCCGAATTCTCGATGCGTCGCGGATTCGCGAGCAGGCCATGCGGGGCGAACAGGTTCCAGTTGCGGACATCCCCGCCCCGGCGCCTCCACCGCGGAGTTTTGCGGCTGCACCCCCACCTATGCCCATTCCGAGCTATCCGGTTTCTGTTTCCCCGCCGGCAATAGGGATGCATGGGGGCGGCGGAATGCCTCGCCCGGTCGTATACCCTCCTCAAATGCCTCAGGCGCCTGGGATGTATGTTCCGACGCCAACGGCGCCGCAGCCGCCGGGCATGTATATTCCGACCCCAACCATGCCGCCCGCTCCGCAAGCTCCTCCGGCAAAGCCTGGTCAGCCTGCGGCGGGGGCGGGGGGACTACAACAGTTGGTGCCTGTGTTGCTTGTCGTGGTCATTGTTTTGCTGGTCGTGCTGATCGTGACGGTTATCTTTTTGATGAAGCATTAGGTCTCTGACCGCATGAATTCGTGCGTGGCGATTGAGCGTTGCGGTATCCCATCCTAGGCGGAAAAACGAAGACGCGCCGAGGGTGGGGCACCCAATTCTGATACAACTTCACACGGTCATGGACCTAGGTCCGTGACCGGATGAAGATGTTCTATCCAATGAACGAACGTGGGCCGGGAGGCCCACG
>PLFY01000222.1 GCA_003138365.1 Acidobacteriaceae bacterium | reverse complement strand
CCCTATATCGAGACCGAGCACCTGCTGCTCGGCCTGCTGCGCGAGGACAAGGCCCTGACCAACCGCTTTTTGCGCTCACATGCTTCGGTGGAGTCGATCCGCAAGCAGATTGAAGCGCACACCACCATCCGCGAAAAGGTCTCAACCTCTGTCGACCTGCCGCTTTCGAACGAGTGCAAGCGCGTCCTGGCGTATGCGGCTGAGGAAGCCGAGCGCCTCGGCCACAAACACATCGGCACCGAGCATCTGCTCCTCGGTCTCCTGCGCGAAGAAAAATGCTTTGCCTCGGAGATCCTGCAGGAGCGCGGCCTCAAGCTGGCGCAGATTCGCGACGAACTGGCTCGCGTCACCCAGGAAAAAGCTCCGCCCCAGCAGCGTCAGCGCGAGTCCAGCCTGCTGGCCGAGTTCAGCCGCGACCTCACCCAGGCCGCCATGGACGGCCAGCTCGATCCCCTCGTGGGCCGCGATGGCGAGCTCGAGCGCGTCGTGCAAATCCTCTGCCGGCGCACCAAGAATAATCCGGTGCTCATCGGCGAACCCGGTGTCGGCAAGACGGCCATCGTCGAAGGCCTTGCCCAGCGCATCGCCGACGGCGAAGTCCCCAGCTTCCTCGCCGACAAGAAAGTTCTCGGCCTCGACCTTTCGCTCATCGTCGCCGGCACCAAGTATCGTGGCCAATTCGAAGAGCGCCTCAAAACCATCATGAAAGAGCTGATGGAAAACCAGAACTCCATTGTCTTCATCGACGAGCTGCACACCCTGGTCGGCGCCGGTTCTGCCGAGGGCTCGCTCGACGCGGCCAACATCCTCAAGCCCGCGCTCTCTCGTGGCGAAATTCAGTGCATCGGCGCAACCACTCCCGCCGAGTACCGCAAATCCATCGAGAAAGATCGCTCTCTGGAACGCCGCTTCCAGGCCGTCAAGGTCCCGCCGCCCAACGAGGCTGACGCCATCAAAATCATCCATGGCATCAAGGACCGCTACGAGAAATTCCACGCGGTCAGCTACACCGATGCCGCCGTCGAGTTCGCCGTCTCCCACTCCAACCGCTACATCCCCGATCGATTCCTGCCCGACAAGGCCATCGACCTCATCGACGAGGCCGGCGCGCGCGTCAAGCTTCGCCAGACGTCGCTGCCCGAGGAGATCACTGAAGTTCAGAAGCGCATCAAGTTCATCGTTCATCGCATGGACTCGGCCATCGCCAATCACGAATTCGAAAAGGCTCGCTTTTATAGCGACGAGGAGCGGAAGGAGCGCGAAAACCTGCGTGCTCTGCGGGACAAGTATCACCTGGACGATTCGGCTGCGGGGATTGTCGGCCGCGAAGACATCGAAGACGTAGTCAGCCGCTGGACGGGCGTTCCGGTCACCAGCATCAAGGAAGAAGAGACCCAGAAGCTGCTCCGCGTGGAAGAAGAGCTGCACAAGCGGGTCATCTCGCAGGAGAAGGCTATCTCGGCGCTTGCCCGCGCCATCCGCCGGTCTCGTGCTGGATTGAAGAGCCCGCACCGCCCTATCGGAAGTTTTCTGTTCCTCGGGCCAACCGGCGTCGGCAAAACGGAGATGGCCCGCACCCTGGCCAACTTCCTCTTCGGTTCCGACAAGGCCCTCATCCGCTTCGATATGTCGGAGTTCATGGAGAAGCATTCCGTCTCCAAGCTCATCGGTTCGCCTCCCGGATACGTCGGATACGAGGAGGGCGGCCAACTGACCGAACGCGTCAAGCGCTCGCCCTATTCCGTCGTTCTTTTGGATGAAATCGAGAAGGCCCACCCCGATGTCTTCAACATCCTGCTCCAGGTCTTTGAGGACGGCCAGTTGACCGACGGTCTGGGCAACACTGTCGATTTCAAGAACGTCATCCTCATCATGACCTCGAACATCGGCGCGCGCCACCTGATGAAGAGGCAAGGCCTCGGCTTCCAAAGCGACCGCGAAGACATAGTAAGTGACAAGGTCGAGGAGTTAGTCAAGCAAGAGGTGAAGAAGACCTTCAACCCCGAGTTCCTAAACAGACTCGACGAGGTCATTCTCTTCCAGTCCCTCTCGGACGCGGACCTGATCCAGATCGTCGAACTGCTCGTCCAGAGTTTGAACGCCAATCTGGCCCAGAAGTCCATCACCATCTCGGTCACCGAGGAAGCCAAGAAGTGGATTCTCGATAAAACTCTAGTTGACCGCAGCTACGGAGCGCGCCCCTTGCGCAGGGCTTTGCAGAGGTATGTCGAAGACCCCTTGTCTGAAGCCCTGATCGCCGGAAAAATCACCGACCGCCCCGCCTTCCTTGAGGTCTATCTCGATGCCAACCAGCTCTTCTACCGCCCCGTAAGCGCCGATGAAAATGTCAGCGACGAAAAAGCCGCCGGCATCCTGCTCTTCAGCGCATAAAGCCGCCGCGGAGCGACGGCCCAACAAAAAGCCCCCGCCGATTGGCGGGGGCTTTTTATTGGTGTGCCAGGCATGGCGCGTAGCGCGTAAGCGCGAGCGAAGTGGCTGTGGTGGCCACATCATAGAGTTGGCGGTGCAAGTCCGCTGCTGGCCCTGGTGGTGGAAACTGCTGATACTGTGACCGCGTGATTTGGTAATAGATGGAATGTCTATGAGGAATTACCAAATCATACAGTCTAAGCACTAGGGAATCGGGAATAGGGCAATTTCAGCCGAACAGGCCGAAGAGCTTTTTCTTTTCGGTGTCTTCGGACAGGCCGCCGGCTGCTCTGGCCATCATGCGGATCGCTCTGGAGATGGAAGAGTCTTCAAGAGCGATGGCTGTGGCCGTGTTCTGTGCCTTGTGGGCGGCGGCATAATCGTCTGGAATCCTCCATTGGGGGGGGATGGTGAGCGCCTTGGTGATATGGTCTTCATCAAATCCGAGAGAACGAGTCGTATACCGGTTGAGCACGATCTGGATTGGGTTGGGCCGTGCGCCGAACAACTGGGAGATCATGCGATTGGCGTTTCTGAGTTCGGAGATGCCGACCTGTGTAACCAGGTAGATGATGGCGGAATCATCGAAGACCGCCGAGCCCTTCAAATCAACTCTCGATCCGGCGTCGACGACCACGTAATCGAAGTTCTGGCGCGCGACAGAAAGCAGCCTGTCGACGGCTGCGTTCGTGGCCGGGATAATAGGGAATTCATTCGGAGCCGCGAGCACGCTTAATCCCGAGCTGTGCTTGGCCAGGAGCGATGCGAGAAAGCTGCCATCGAGGCGGCTGGGATCCTCAAGTGCGTTCAAGGTGGAGTACTTGGGGACCATGCCGAGGTTGATGGCCGTATCTCCAATGGGGACCCCGAGGTCAATCAACAGGGTGCTCTGGCTAGACTCCTGAGCCAGAGAAACGGCAAAATTGGCGGCGATGGTGGTCACTCCACATCCGCCTTTGGATCCGAGAAAGACAAGAAGCTTTCTGGCGCCGGATTTTCTCGCCAGGCGCAGCGCGGGGCGTTGCACGGAAACGCGCGACAGAGCTTCGGTCATGTTGCCGGTGGTAACCGGCAGATTGAGGAATTCGCGGGCGCCGGCGCGCATGCTGCGGACCACCAAATCCACATCGGACTTGGCCGAATAGACCATCACAGTCGCTGCGCTTTGGGTGGAGATACTCTTCACCACATTGAGGGCGCATTCCGGGTCGCTGTCCAGGTCAAGGAGGATGACGTCGTAATCCTGCTCAAGGATTCTAGTCAAATCGTCGGGTTGGGGAGGGTAATCAGAGTATTCCCGGATGAAGACTGCGTTTCCGGCTGGCCGCGGTTTGTTCCGGCTCCCCGGCTCTGGAGGGGGTCCGGCAAGCGCCTCGGCAACGGCTTTGCGACGGTCTTCGTCCGGGCCGATCAGCGCCACGGACATATCGCCTGCACCCGAGATGTCGGAAGTGTGGGTTGGGGACGGCATAGTGCTATCGCTGCTTCCAACAGCGCACAACACTGCCAAGTTTAACCTGTCAGGGGCCTATCGTCCGAGTCCTTTCTGAACAGAAAGAAGCACTTCGGTTTGACGGTGTCCAGATTTGGAAGCAGCGAGGCCGGAGCTCCTATCGTCGCAGCGATGAAGATCGCTCGCCGGGGACCCCGAGTTGCTATCCCCCTCGTGCGGCTGCGGCTCAGGATTGTGTCTCCTCAGAGAGAGAAGTTGATTTCCACAATGACCGTCGACTGATCGGGCGCGGGAAGGAATCTCCATTTGCGAACGGCATCCTCGGCGGAGGGGGCAAGAGCGTGATTGCCGCTGATGGTCCTGACATCGCTGACCTTGCCATCGGGGTCCACCGTAGCCTCGACCTTGACAACGCCTTCAATCCTCAAGCGCCTGGCGATTTCGGGGTAGACGGGCGCGATGCGGGATTTGACCGCGCGGGCGGCGTCTGCCGCGATTGCGGGGATTGCCAGGGCCACTGCCAGCGCAAGCGCGGCTGCTTGAAGCAACGTGGACCCAGCGCGGCGCAAATTGCGGGGGCTGATTGCAGAGAGGTGATTCTTCACTTGCCCTCCTGAGGCTTAAGAACTGCTCATTTGGGTTATCGGCGGCAGGGTGGAAGGGATGAGTAAATCTTTGAAATCGGATTACGAAGGGAACGGAGCGCCTATCGCGTCGAGTTCGGGTCAGCGACGGCGGCGAAGGTGAGGTCCTGTGCGGTGGATTTGTGCTGCTGGCGCCAGAGTTCGAAGAGGCGGCCATAGCTGAGGGTGATGTAGGCGGAGGGGTCGATGCCGAGGCGGGCGGCAGATTGATCGATCCATTCGGCGGGGCCTTCGAGCTCTGCATAGTTGCCGATGGGGGTTTCGTCGACGACGCAATGGCCTTCGCCGCTGGACCACTCGGTGCGCCATTTCTCATAGCGGAAGGCGGGGACCAGGCCGAGGGAGAGAAAGACCTGTGCCAGGGCTTCGCCGTCGGAGACCTGGGTTTCGGTTTCGATGCGGTGTTTGTGTGTATCTTGGCTGAGATTGGGGCCGGGGCCGACTTCAGGGAGGCATTTGTGGGTTAAGAGGCAGCGGCCGGCATAGTTGCGGATGCGGAGGATTTCAGTGCGAGAGCGCATCTGGCGGTCGGGGGTGTCGTAGAGAACGTTGCTTTCGAAGGAGCGGGGGGTTTCGAGGGTGAATCCGGCGGCCAGGAGACGCTGGGTAAGGGTGGACAAGCCGGTCGGGTCGTCGAGATCGGCGTGATCGGCGAGGCGGAATTTGATTTCGGTTTCGACGGGCATGTCAAGGAGTGAGTATACGGCAGGGGGCGGCTGGGTTTGAGCTTTGTGGGTTCCCAGATCTCAAAATCGAGGTCTGGGGCACCCTGGACCCGTCTGAAAGAGGAGAGAATAAGAGGGTGAAGACGCTGCGATTGGTGGTAGACGCGGAGCATCTTGAGACCGCCGAAGCCGATGAGGCAATCGGTCGGGCTGCGGAGATTCTGCGCGCTGGGGGATTGGTGGGGCTGCCCACGGAGACTGTGTATGGGCTGGGGGCGAATGCGCTGGATGCGGCAGCGGTGGGACGGATTTTCGAGGCCAAACAGCGGCCGGCGTGGGATCCGGTGATTGTGCATATCTCCGATCTGTCTATGCTGGACAGGCTGGTGGAAGAAGTTCCTGGGCGGGCGCGAAGGCTGATGGGGGCGTTCTGGCCGGGGCCGCTGACATTGTTGCTGCCGAGGAGTGGGGCGGTTCCCGATGTGGTGACGGCGGGACGAGCGCTGGTGGGGGTGCGGATGCCGGCACATCTAATGGCGCTGGAGGTGATTCGGCGAGCGGGGGTTCCGGTGGCTGCGCCGAGCGCGAATACGTTTGGAGGGATCAGTCCGACGACGGCGGCGCACGTGCTGGAGGACCTGGACGGGCTGATCGATGCGGTTCTGGACGCGGGTGCGACGGCGCATGGGGTGGAGTCGACGGTTCTGGACCCATGCCAGACGCCGATGGTGATCTATAGACCGGGGGCTGTGACGGCGGAAGAGATTCGTGCGATTGGCGGGGCGGTGGTGATTTTCCGGCGTGACGGGGAGTTGGAAGAGACGCCAAGGGAGTCGATGCCGTCGCCTGGGGTGGGCCTGCGGCATTATGCGCCCAGGGCGCGGCTGGTGCTGGTGGAGGCGCCGCTGGCTGAGCTGGGGGTGCGGCTGGCGGAGGCGGCTCTGCGCTGGGGTGGAGAGCGAGTGGGGTTGATGCTTCCGGCCGGGATTGAGACGGCGGTTGAGGGGGCGGTGGTGTTTGGGTGGGGGCGGTGGGCTGCTCCCGAGGAGTTGGCGCGGGAGCTCTATGCGGGGCTGCGTGCGCTGGACGCGGAGGGGTGTACGGTGATTCTCTGTCCTCTGCCGCCGGCCGCGGGGATTGGGGCGGCGATTCGGGACAGACTGCTAAAGGCAGGGAATAGGGAACAGGGAACAGGGACGGACTAGGAAACAGGAGAATCTCCGCAGCCCCAAAACCGTCTCCGGGCCTCACGCCAATTTGCTGGTTCGCAAGAAATCGGCTTTCTATTCCCTATTCCCTATTCCCTCGTGTCGCCTAGCTTGTACATATATTTGATTGCGGACTTGTAGATGAGGGTCTTGGCGCGGCCACGGACTTTGAGAGCGTTGCGGTCGTACCACTCGATGCAGCCCTCGATGTGCTCACCGTCCTCGAGCACAATGACCATCGGGGTCTGCGCGTGAATCTGCTTTTGCAGGTAGAAGAGTTCGGCGTCCCTGTGCAGGGCATCCGCGGGCACCTGCGCCATGGAGCGGAAGGGGAGCGGCGCGGGCGGGTTTCGCTGGAGGCGCGCTGGCGGACGGGGGGTTGCAGGGCTGAGTGCGTGGGCGCTTTGGTTGCTGACGGCGGGTTGAGTGGTCTGAGTGCTCATAAGAAACAACCCTCCTGGGGGAAAAGTGCAACCTGGCGATGCCACTTGAGCTCGACGATCAAGAAAGCGTGTCAGAGGAGTTCGCCTGACTCCTTTGACGAGTTGGTCGATGCTGAAACCCCAGCAAAGAGCGAATGCTGCTTTCACCCTTCGCAGGCAACGCCGGGTAAAAGACAGCGATGGCCGGAGGGTCAATGGAAAACCGGAAAAGGTGCTATGGGTGGAATTGATTCTACACAAAAAGATGCCTGAGGCCGGGCGGAAGTTGCTCAAGTATTTTGCCGGAGGTTTTCTTGAAGCGGCGGCGGCGAAATTGTCGAGATTTGCGCCGGACTATTAGAGCGGGTTTCAAAAATGCGCATTGTGTCAGGGCACGACTTCAGTCGTGCCGAAAAGGGCCGGAAGAAGAGGGGGTTTTAACCCCTGGGGGACCGCAACCGAGATTCGGCAACCATTTTTGAAACACTCCCTAGTCGCGGATGAGGCTGACGGCCATGGCGTCGAGGGAGAGGGAGCGGAGGAGGTTGCGGCGCATGCCCTGCTCGACCTGGGCGAGGGCTCGGGCGGCAGCGTCGATCCAATCGACGGAGACGCCCTGGCTGAGGCGTTCCAGCTCGGCGGCAAGGTCGAGGTTGCGGATGAGGCGAGGCGTGCCGGCGACGACGAGCAACAGGTCCTCGATGAGGCTGCCCAGGGCGCGGAGCAGGTTGATGGTCTTTTCCTGTCCGTCGGCGCCGGCGCGGTAGCTCTCAGTGGCGTGGAAGAGCAAGGAATAGTCCGGTTCGCGGAGGGCTGTGCGGAGGAGGATGAGGGCGTCCTGGCGGGCGGCGAGATAAACGCCGAGGTCTATTGTGAGGGCGCGTCCGACAGCGCCTTCGGCAAGGCGGGCGGCGAGGGCGCGGTCGGCAGGCTTTAGCTCGGGGCGGCGGAGGGCGAGCAGGGCTTCAAGGTCGGAGGCGGGAAGCGCGCCGAGGCGGTGAATGACGGCGCGGGAGCGCATGGTGGGGAGCATTTCCTGGGGGTTTTCAGTGAGGAGGATGAGCGAGGTGTGCTCGGGTGGCTCTTCGAGGACTTTGAGCAGGCTGTTGGCGGCCTCTTTCATGAAGGCTGACGAGGTGAAGATGGAAAAGGAGCGTTTGGACTCGACCGGCGGGCGGTAGTAGGCGACGTGGATGACCTGGCGGACCTGGCCGAGCTTGATGAGCAACTGCGGCGGGTCGGGCGGGACGATGAGGACGTCGGGGTGGGTCTGGATGAGNNATGCGGGTCTCGCGCTTGTCGGTTTCGCGGAGGCCTTCGCGGGCTTCGACGGCTTCAGCCACGCGGGCTTCAAGGTTGGCGGAATCGGCGATGCGGAGGCAGTTGGAGCAGAGGCCGCAGAAGTCGGGCAGGCCGTCTGATTCGGTGGGGTGAAGGCAGTTGACGGCTTTGGCCAGCATGAGGGCCAGGGTGTACTTGCCGGCGCCCTTGGGACCGGCGAGTATGAGCGAGTGGGGAAATCGCCCGGCGCGGATCGACTCGCGGAGATGGGTGACGGTTTGCGCGTTGCCGAGAAAGTCCTGGAAGCCCACGGATCGAGTTTAGAGCATTTGTGGTTGCGCGTGGGCGGCATCCCTCGATTCGCAAGTTTCAATTTGGCGGCATCCTTTCGCCCAGCCGGCGAATCTCTCCATTGAGTCGAGTTCATCAAGATTCAGAGTCGGTGACCGAGAGAGGAAATCATAACCATGTCCAACGACAAAGCTCTACGCAAACATGTGGTCAAGCTGCTCAAGGGCGGCGACGCTCACGCCGATTTCGAGAAGGCCATTGAAAATCTTCCCATCGAGTTGCGCGGCAAGACGCCCAAAGGGGCGGAACACTCGGCGTGGGAATTGCTGGAACATTTACGCATAGCCCAGTGGGACATTCTGGAGTTTTCGCGCGATCCCAGCCACAAGTCGCCGAAGTGGCCTGAGGAATATTGGCCGGGAACCCAAGCGCCTCCCGATGCAAAGGCGTGGGACAGAAGCGTGCATGCGTTTGGCAAGGATTTGAAGGCGGTGTGCGCGCTGGTGAGCGACGAGAAGACGGATTTGTTCGTGAAGATTCCGCATGGGGATGGGCAGACGGTTCTACGCGAGGCTCTGCTGGTTGCCGATCATAATGCGTACCACCTTGGGCAGATGGTGCTTTTGCGGCGGTTGCTGGGGGCGTGGAAATAGCTGGATTCCCAGGTCTCAAAGACGAGACCTGGAGCACCCGATCGATGTATGCTGACCTGCGGCGGCGCAGGCGAATTCAACACATGCGGGAAAGGGTTGAGATGGGATTGAGATTGACGATTGCTTTGGCTGTTCTTGGAGTTTGCGGCGGAGTTTATGCACAAGGGCCGGCTGTGCCCTCGGTGTTGCCGGGCAACGGCCTGGCGCAGCACGACTTTATGTATGTGGGCGAGTCGCACGACCGGAATATCTTCATTGTGCGCGGGGGAAAGGTTGTTTGGAGTTACTCCGACCCCGCGGGCAAGGGAGAGATCAGCGACGCGGTGATGCTGTCGAACGGCAATATTCTGTTCACGCATCAGTTTGGAGTGACGGAGATTACCCCGGACAAGAAGGTGGTGTGGAACTACGACGCGCCGGCGGGACACGAAGTACACACTGCTGTTCCCATCGGCAAGGACCGCGTGATGTATATCCAGAACGGCGACCCGGCGGTGCTGCGCGTGGTGAACAAGGTGACGGGCGCAACGGAAAAGGAGATACAGCTGAAGACCCAGATGCCCCCGAGCACGCATGGACAGTTCCGGCACATGCGGCTGACGGCGCGGGGGACGGTGATGGTGGCGCACCACGACCTGGGCAAGGTGGTGGAATACGACTCGAACGGCAACGAGCTTTGGTCGTTTCCGGGGAATGGATCGTGGGGCGTGACTCCGCTGGCCAACGGAAACGTGCTGATAACGGACCACACGGGAGTGCGCGAAGTGACGCGGCGCGGAGATTCGGCTTGGAGTTGGACTCCGGCCGATGCGCCCGGCTACAAGTTTTCCAATCTTCAGAATGCCTGGCGGCTGCCCAATGGAAACACGATCATCAACAACTGGGAGAACGAGTGGGAACTGGCTCCCAAAGATATTGTGGGGACGCTGCAGGCGATCGAAGTGACGCCGGACAAGAAAGTTGTGTGGGCGCTGGCGTCGTGGACGGAGCCTGCGAAGCTGGGACCGGCGACGACCATTCAGCTTCTGGACGGGCCGGCGATGGAGGACGCGCACTTCGGGGAGTTCAAGTAGTAGAGGGAATCTGTGGACCCCAGGTCTCAGAATCGAGATTCTTCGGCAAGCTCAGGACGGGCTCTGGGGCACCCATCGCACGGGCTGCGCGGAATGACAAGAGGCGGGTTTTGGCCCGCCTCCTCTGTCCTTATTTCGCGGCGGGTGGCGGCATATAGCTTAGATCTGGCTCGAAGCGATATACGTCGAATTGGCTCGAAGTGATCAGCGTTCTGACTTTGGCCACCAGGGCCTTGTAGCCCTCCTTGCCGAATCCTTTTTCAGCCCCAAATTCCCCGTCGAAATCTGCCCAACTGTTCATTCCCGCGACAGAGATGAACTCCGTACTCGGCGCGCCAAATCGCCTCGCCGCGAAATTGTAATCTTTCACTCCGCCCTTTTTATACGCAGGCAGGATCTCGTTCTTCATCAGATCGAGATAGTCGCCGATCTTGTCGGGGCGCACATCGGTGACCAGGACGCGAATCATCTTCGGCACGTCGTTGCTGGGCGGCAGGCTGAGATCCGGATTAATTTCATCGACAATCCGGCGCGAGCTTTCCGTGCAATCGACGATCCGGACGCTGATGCGCGCCAGGTCCGCGGCCTGGTCCTTCATCTTTGGATCGGCCCCGGCATCGAGATCGGCCCACTTGTTGCGGTAACTGACGAGCGCGTACTCGCGGGGACCCGTCAGCGAAAGCCAAACGGAGTTATAGTGAGTTGACCCGCCTTTTGCCAACACTGCGTTGTATTCCTTGATCTCGGCCTGAAAATCACCGACACGGTCCGGCTTGACGGTGTAGAGCGTTACGCTGCGGATATTTCCATCTTGAGCGGACGCGGACGTTACGAGCGCTGCAACAACCACCATTGCGAAGGCGCATTGGCAGACTACTCTTCTTAGAATCGATCTCATGACCAACCTCCTTGTCACAAGCCGGGATGTGCCGTCCCGGCATTTGAAGGTCCGGAATTTCAGCCGAACGTTATTTCATGAAGGCCGTCGGCGGAAAGGGGGTCCGGCGTCGAGGTCTTCGAAAGCGGCGTCGTCCAGAGTCCGTAGGGGAAGTCCAGACCTGCCGAGTATATAACAGATTCCAACCTTTAGCGGCAGGCAGATTAGGCAGGTTTTTGGGGGGCCAGAGTGCGGAGGCATTTGGAGACGGCGGCGACAATCTGCTCGTGGACTTGGTCGATGGTGAGGTCGCCTTCAATGAGGAGGACGCGGGCGGGGTCGCGGGCGGCGATCTCGTGGTATTTCTGCCAGACGCGGGTGAAGAAGGCGTCCTGCTCCTGCTCGAAGCGTGTTTCGTTGAGGCCGGTGTTGGTTTCAACGTGCTGATTGCGATGGCGGGCGCGGGCGAGCGAGAAATCGAGGCGGGGCAGCAGCAGGAGGGTCAGGTCGGGCTGAAGGTTGGCGCAGAGGAGCCTGTGGAGTTCGAGGACGGGCGCGGAGCCAAGCTCGCGGCCGCCGCCCTGGTAGGCCTCGGTGGAGTCGGTGAAGCGGTCGCAGAGGACGATTTTCCCGGCGTCGAGGGCCGGCTGGATGACCTCGGCGATGGCCTGGGCGCGGTCGGCAAACATGAGGGCCATTTCGGTCATGGGCGCAAGGCCGATGGAGCGGGAGTCGAGTACGAGGGAGCGGATGCGGTCGCCGGTCACGGTTCCGCCGGGCTGGCGGGTGAGGACGACGCCCTCTGCCGGGTCCCGCTGCTTGAGCCACGCGGCGAGTCGCTTGATTTGGGTGGTTTTGCCGGAACCGTCAAGACCTTCGAGGGTGATAAAGAGACCGCGCGGCATGGAAGGAGTTTACCACTCGAATTAATCATGCACATGGTAAGGGAGGCGCCCGAGCCCAATTAAATTGACCATGGGTGCTGACTACTGTACTTCGGTTGTGTTACAAGAGAAAGAATTTGAACGTCACCGGAGGGTCGCCGCAGCGGGCACTCCATTGGAGTAAAACTTGAATTTCCGCACCCTTCACAAACTCACCGTTTGCGGCTTTGTTTTGTGCACACTGCCGTTTGCCAGCCGCCTGATGGCGCAGAATCTGACGTTGGAAGGCCAAACCGGCGGGTTTCTGACGCCGACCGCCTATGTGGTCTACACCGACAAAGACCACGTCTTTTCGCACCCGGCCGTAGGCTTCCACTTCATCGACACCTCCGCGGTGATCGGCGATATTGAGACCTTCAGCGTCACCGAAGGCTTCGCCAACCGGGCTGAGGTGGGTTATACCCGCAGCGTACACCAGCTCGGCAACAGCACTGTGCCCAGCGAGGGTGCGTTCAGCAATTTATGGAACTTTGACGGTATGAACGTCTTTCACGGCAAGGTGGTGGGAATCAAGGACGGGCAGTTCGGCCCGTGGACGCCGGGTGTGGCAGTTGGCGGCGTGGTGCGCACCGACGATAAATTCGTCTCGGGCGCGTTGGTGCAGCAGATTGCCGCGCTGCAGGGGGCCGTTGTGCCTGCGAAATCTTACACCAATGGGGACGTGTACATAGCCGTGACGAAGACCTGGGCCAAGCCGCCGGTGCCGTTCCTGGTGAACCTGGGCTGGAAAGCCACCAATGCCACGATCTTCGGCATCGGCGGCCAGAGCACGCGGTTTGGCGGACGATTCTTCGGCGGGCTGGGCATTCCGCTGCCCCTATTCCACGGGATCGTGGCAGTGCCTTCGGCGGGATTCACACAGGAACCGCACACGGCGGTTAACCTGGGCGCAATCATTCCGACCATCGGGCCGTACAACGGAGTCCATCTGCCCACGACTCTGGACTACGCCGTACGCGTGACGCAGAGGGAACATCCGCACTTTGCCTTCGACATCGGCATCGGCCAGGTGGCCGGAAATATCGGCACCGCGGTGCTCCCCACCGGCTTGCTCCCGCCGTATCCAACAACGATCGCCCTGCCGGTGAATCTCGAGGCGCGGCATGCGGTGGGCATGGGACTGAGTTACCGCTATTGAGAGGAGAGCGGCACACCGCCGCAGAGAGCGCTCTCGCCACCGAGGCCCACGGTCAGCCGTGGGCCTCGGTGCGTTGGGGGTCTTCCTGGGAGACCCTCATCCCGGCAATCTCGACTTCGAGTCCGCCGAAGTCAGGGTGGGTGTTTTCGCGGATGCGGTAGGCGAGGTCGATGAGAGAGCCTCGATCCAGTTGGAGCGAAGCGGCGCGGGCGGCAAGGTTCCAGCCGATGGCGCGAATGGCGCTGCTGGAACCGGCGAGCACCGGTTCCCGCGGTGGGTTTTGTGCAGCTTGTTGGGCCATGGATTGCTGGGCTAGTTCAAGGCGGATGTGGCGATCTTTCATGATGCGGGGCGGGGCGAGCAGGCGCACATTGCGGGCTACGAAGATGGGCTCGGGGTTGCCGTGGCCGAGGGGCTCAAGCTTGCGCAGCCAGCCTGCGAGCACGGGGGTAATGCGATCGAGGGGCAGTTCGGCGTGGATGCGGAGAAGGTGCTCAGGCTCGCGGGCGGCGAGATGCTCTTCCGCGTAAAGGCGCAGGCGGCGTTTGAGGTCAGGCAGCGCAGTGGCGGGCATGGCAAAGCCGATGGCGAATGCGTGGCCGCCGAAGCGGGTGAAGAGATCGGCGCAGGATTCGATGGCGTTGAGCAACTGGAATCCGTCGACGGAGCGGCCGGAGCCGTGGGCCACGCCGTCCTCGACGCTGACGACGATGGCGGGTTTTGCGGTGCGCTCGACGACGCGCGAGGCGAGGATGCCAATGACGCCGCGATGCCAACCCTGGCCATCGACGACCAGCAGGCGGTCTGAAAACAGGCCGGAATCGGTTTCGAGGAGGGTCTCAATTGCGGTGAGCGCCGAGGCTTCGGTGTCGCGGCGCTCGCGATTGAGGCGCTCGAGCTTTGCGGCCAGTTCGGCGGCGCGGGCGGGGTCGCGGGTGGAGAAGAGCTCGACGACCTCGGAGGCAACGTCCATGCGGCCGGCGGCGTTGATGCGCGGGGCGAGGCGAAAGGCTACATCGAAGCCGGTGAGTTGTTTTGCGGCGGGGTCGAGGGCTGCGGCGGCAAAGAGCGCACGCAGGCCGACGCCGACGGGTTTGCGCAGCTCGCGAAGGCCAAGGGCGGCAATGACGCGGTTTTCGCCACGGAGGGGAACGGCATCGGCGATGGTAGCGATGGCGGCCATTTTCAAAAAACTTGGCAGGGTTTTGTCGCGGGTGCGAGCGGTGTCGCGGCGCTCGAGGACGGCCTGGGCCAGCTTGAGGGCGATGGCTGCGCCGCAGAGGGATTTCTCAGGGTAGGGGCAGCCGGGCTGGTTGGGATTGAGGATGGCCAGCGCGTGAGGCACCGCATCGTCTGCCTGGGTGAGGTGGTGGTCGGTGATGATGAGGTCGAGGCCAAGCTGGCGGGCGGTCTCGGCCTCGGCGAACGCCCTCATGCCGGTGTCGACGGTGATTACCAGGCGAACGCCGTCGGCGTATGCGGCTTCAAGAACGCTGGATTGCAGGCCGTAACCCTCGCGGAGGCGGTGGGGGACGTGAAAGCGCGCAATGCCGCCGAGCATCTCAATGGCGGTCTTGAGCAGGACGACGGCGGTGGTGCCGTCCACGTCGTAGTCGCCGTAGAGGAGGGTAGGCTCATGGTTGGCGATGGCCTGTTCCAGCCGCTCGACGGCTGCGGCCATGCCTAACATCAGGAAAGGATCGTTCAGGTGAGCGAGGTCCGGGTTGAGGAAGGCGTAGGCCTGGCTGGGCGAGGCGATGCCGCGGGCGACGAGCAGCTCGGCGAGTACCACAGGGAGGCGAGCGGCTTTGGCGAGAGCGGCGGCTTGGTCGGGATGCGGCTCAGCCAAAGTCCAGACTTGGCGTGGGGGCTGGCGGAGCGTGCCGGCTGGGGTGGCGGGATTCAAGTGGGAGCTTACTCGTCCTCGTCATCGGCTCCATGGACGTCGTCGATGACAATGTCCTGAAAGCTTTCAATGTCTTCAAGGAGCGCCTGGTACCGCTCATACCATTCGGTGGTGGTCTCGTGGAGAAAGACCAGTCCCTGATAAACGAAGCCGAGCTGGATGTAGCCGAGGTTGCCGGCGTACTTGCGCAGCCATTGGGCCTCGACCAGCTCAGTGGCCTCTTCGTCGGGGAAGTTCATTTCGCCGGCTTCCTCGATGAGCGCGTCGAGTTCTTCGCGTTCCAGCGCCATCTCACTGAAGGTGACAAAGGGAGCGCCGACGTGCTTGGCCATCTCGACAAAGTCTTTCCATGCGTCGGGGTTGCTTTCTCCCTCCCAAACGATGGAGGGAATGTCCTCGGTGACGTACCCAGGGAGGCGTTGCAGGCCGTGGCCTTCGATAAAGGCCACCATGTCGTCTTTCAGCGAGAGAAGATTTTCCGTAGTCATAGTCAAGTATCCATTTTCGCAGATGGGGGCGGGTGGGCGCTTGGGTATTGTGGAAAGTTCGATTCAGAGATCAGGGATCAGGGATCAGGGCGCTCAGGTTAGTCTGGAGTCGTATCGATCGGGGAGGAACAAAGCTTGCCTGGGTTTGAACGCCATGTTTTTGTCTGCCACAACAGCCGCCCCGCGGATGCGCCACGGCCGTCTTGCACTGCGGATGGAAAGAGCGATCTGCACACGCGGTTGCAGCAGCTTGCCAAGGCCGCTGGTCTGGGCGCGCGGGTACGGATTAACAAGTCAGGGTGCCTGGACCAGTGCGAGCATGGTCCGATGGTCGTGGTTTATCCGGAGGCGGTTTGGTATGGCAACGTGCGGCCGGAAGATGCGGCGGCGATTGTGGAGGAGCACCTGGTTGGCGGGCGGCCGGTGGAGCGGCTGCGGGTGGCCGACGAGTGCCTGAACACGAAGAGCTGCCCGCACCTGGGGTGAGGGGACGGACCAGGTTGGGCTCCATGTAAAGGGGAGGCTCGGAACCCGGAAGTTGTAGATTCAAATGCTTATGGGAGGCAGTACTCTGGAAGGGGCCAACGCGAGCGGGGAGTTGAAGCTTCGACCTGCCGTTCCCGCATTCGAGTCACGAAATAAGACCGATGGGGACGGGTTGAATATCGGGTGAGATTCCTCCACTTGCTTCAGCGCAACCATGAGCGGTCAAGTGGGCGGGATGCAAACGAATTCTCTAAAAAAGGGTGGAAGTGCGAGGCCGTAACTTTGCCATGTAAGGCTGTCACCGGGAGGGCGCCATTTCAGTACGATTGCGGTTAGGGGATCTGATGATCCGCGCGAAACTTGTCACGGAAGAGGATGTGGCAAACGCAGTGGCGCGCATAGCGGAGCATGGCGGGCGGCTCGGCGATAATCTGGTGGCCATGGGGCTCATCACGCAGGAGGTGCTGGAAGCCTTTATCCATCGCATCCCGACCGAGCCGACCGATATTGCTGCAACCGGGATTGACGAGACCCAACTGCTTGCGCTGCTGATGAAGCTGATCTACACGGGGCGGCTGGAAACCAACCGCCAGTTTGTTGAAGCCATCAAGCTGCCTTACCACCTGGTGCTCGATCTTGTGCAAATGGCCGTGGACCGAGCACTGCTTCGCACCCTGGGATCGCGCGACTCCGACAGCCTGATGGACATGAGCTACGCGATCACCGACGAGGGCCGGAGGTGGACGATCGACGCTCTGCAGAGGTTGAGATATGTGGGGCCTGCGCCGGTGACCATCGAGGAATTCACCGACCAGGTGAACCTACAGAAGCTCACCAACGAACTGGTTACTATCGAGCGCATCCGCAAGGCGCTGGGCGACCTGACCTTCGACGACAGCATCGTGGAACAATGCGGACCGGCGTTGAACTCAGGCCGTGCCATGCTGCTCTACGGTCCGCCCGGCAATGGCAAAACCTCGGTTGCGTTTCGGCTAGCCGGCGTTTTCAACGACGTGATCTACGTGCCTTATGCAGTCTCCATCGAGGGTCAGATCATTCGCGTCCACGATCCCAGCATTCATAGGCCGCTTAAAACGGAGCCGGCGGCCAGCGACGAAGTCACCACCTCTTTTCTGCGGACCGATGAGTTCGACGCGCGCTGGGTTCCCTGCCGCAGGCCTTTCGTGATGGCCGGCGGCGAATTGACGCTGGAGATGCTTGACCTGAGATACGACCCCACCGGCCACTTCTACGAGGCGCCCCTGCATGTGAAGGCATTGGGCGGCTGTTTCATCATCGACGACTTCGGCCGCCAACTGGTGCGCCCAACCGACCTGCTCAACCGCTGGATTGTGCCCCTGGAGAGCCGGGTGGACTACTTGAAACTGCATACGGGAAAGACGTTCAGCATTCCGTTTGAAGAACTGATTGTTTTTTCAACGAACCTTGAGCCGGAAGACCTGATGGACACGGCTTTTCTGCGGCGGCTTCCGTACAAGATCGAGATCGGGGCGCCGAGCCTGGACCTTTACAGGCAGATTTTCGAGAAGGAGTGCGCACGACAGGGATTGGCGATGCCGGACCAGGCATTCGAATTCATTGTGCATAAGATCGTAGACGAAAAGGAACTGGAATTAGCGGCGTATCATCCGCGGTTCATCGTGGATCAGGTGGTGGCGACCTGCCGGTTCATGGGACAGAAACCCCATTTCGAGCCGCGGTTCATTGAATATGCGATCAACAATTTGCGGGTAAAACGCGGGCACGGGTCGAAGCCCGCTACGCGGACTTCCGCTCATGTGAATTGAACGGGGTTCGAGGGCCGAAAAGGACTGGCAAAAGGCATTCGATCAGTGGAGATACCCACCCTCGCCACAAAACCAAGAACGTGGCGAGGGTGGGGTGCCCAGATTTCAGCAACGGCGAAAATGGCCTAGGAAGGCTTGTTGTTGGTGGAATGCACGATGGTGATTTGCGTCTTGCCGCCATATTGCGACTGATTGGCAGTCACCGTGACCATGACGGATTCATCCTTGCCTTTGTTGGCAGTGATGATCGCGCTGGTCGCGTTATCGAAGGTAGAGGCGTCGGAGCCCAGCTTGTCTTTGTAATAGCTGACTACCTGGTCCTTGGAGTCAGGCGTCACAAAGACGGCAGAGACCATGGAGCCGGTGGGCAAAGTCATTCTCATGCTGCCCTTGCCCTCTGTGGCGCCGGGGTAGATGTCGGTGCCCAGATCGGAAGCGGTGAATGTCTCGTTCGAGTTGGCGGTAATGGTACCGTTGGGGGTGTTCATTGTGAACTGGCCGTTGGGGCCGGATACATGGACGGCGCGCGCAACACGCCAGACCATGAAGCCGACGGCTCCTGCGCCGAGAATCCCGAGTCCAACGAAGACGAGGATGACAATCAGGATGATCTTGAGCGCGCTGGGCCCGGACTTGACCGGCGCGGGCGCGGGGGCTGGTTGGATAGGCCCCACAGACGCGGCGCCGGGTGTCGCCGGAGCGCCGGTCGCCGTGTGGGTTTGCTGGTCGTGGGCTGCTTGATCTCCGCTGTTCGGAATGTCGCTGGGCACAGTGATCTCCTTTTCCTTTGGTTTTCGGCGGGGGAAACCATCTGCTTCCCCGGCAACGCCAATATACCTCAAGATGCTCTCGCCAAGTCCGTATTTTTTGTTCAATCTCATCGCAGAATCACTGGCCAAGGTACGGGCAGATTGGGACGGAGGGTATTTGGGGGAGAAACCAGGGGCTCCTGATGCTTCTTTGGGCATTTCCGGATGGAATGTGGCGGCAGTGTACATAGGGTGGGCGGATGAGGTATCCTGAGGCTTAGCTCATGATCTTTTCCCGCGATTACATAGGGTATCTGGCCCGCCGAACGGTCAAGCACCTCATCGACGCCAAGCTGATCACCACCAGTGACTTGAAGGTGGTGGAGGCGCGTGTTGCGGCGGGGTTGGTTGAGGAACTTTCGCTTGAAGACCGCATCAACGATGAAGTGCGCGTGATCCTCGACGCGTATTCCGAGGAGATGCGGAAGTCAGGCGCGCAATATGCCGAGATGTTCAAGAAGGTGAAGACCGAGCTGGCGAAGAAGTACAAGGCGGTGCTATGAGGATCAGCCCCGACAAGCTCAACAAGCTGGCCCACACGGTTGCCGATACGCTGGCGGAGATCGACGAGGTAGGGTTTCTGGAGGATCGCAATACGATTCGCCAGGAGGCGCGCAAGGCGCTCACTGCTCTGCTCGCCGAGGAGGCGAAGATCGACAACGCCGCCCGGACGAAGATCGCCAACCAGCGGAAGATTATCCAGGAAGGCTCTCAGGAGTGGGAGATTCTGTACCGCAAGTACTACAACGATGAGGTGCGGAAGCTGGGGATCTGAAGCGGCCTTTTCAGCGGCAGAGGCGTCTTTGGCAGCGGCACGGATCTTTGTTAAAGTAAGTGAGTGGCCGGCGACGGCTGCCCCGTCAAGTGTGTGGCGCTATCGTCTAGGGGTTAGGACGTGAGATTACCCGTATCTAGTCGTATTATCTCCTCTCGAATCAAATAATTACCTCAAAATAAAAGACTTATACACAGAATTCCCCGCAACCAATTTTTGTTTAGAATGCACCAGAATTGCTGCTTTTAGGCCATTTTTGCGGGCTCTGCTAGTACGGAGTGCTAGGAAGCGCTGTGTCATTTCGAGCGAGAGCCTGAAGTAAAGAGACTACCCTGTACTACAAAAAAATTGTAGTATTGTGACATGGCCCAGTCTCACCGAGAAGCGTCGCGGCGGCTGTTCGACCTCGCGGAGCAGCAGCAAGGCTTCTTCACGACGAAGCAAGCCAAAGCGGCCGGATTTGCCGAAAATACGCATCCCTACCACGTGCAGGCCGGCAACTGGATCCGGGAACACCGCGGCATCTACCGCCTGACGCTGTTCCCGGCGCCGGATCGGCCCGATCTTGTACTTTGGTCGCTCTGGTCGCGAAACCGGAAGGAGGAGGTCGATGGTGTCTACAGTCATCAGACAGCGCTGAGCCTCTATGAACTGTCCGACCTGAACCCGGCCAAGCTCCATATGACCGTTCCGACAAACTTCCGGCGTAACAGCGATATCCCAGGCATTGTCGCCCTCCATTATCGCGACCTGCTCAAGAGCGAAATCCAGGCCGGACCTGGCTACAATTACACTCGGCCGCTGCGAACGATTCTTGACCTGATAGAGGCCGGCACGGTTGAGCGGACGTTTATACGTCAGGCGCTGCGGCAGGCTGTTGACCGCGGGCTCATCACGCGCCAGCAACTTCGGAACGCACAACTGAGCGAGACGGCGCGCAAGATCGTCGAAGATGCACTGCGGCGGCCCGCATAATGGCGATTCCGAGAACATATGCGACGGCGGGAGCCTTCCGCAGAGCCCTGGAAGAACGTCTGAAAAGCATGTCCCAGACCGAACAGATCGATATCAATCGCCTCAGACGTCAGGTATCCTTCGATCGTTTACTGGCGAGGCCATTCCGGGAAGACCCGGCAGGCCAAGTGCTCTTCAAATGAACACGTTCATAGATGGATTTTGGACGGACTTTTATCTCGCTTTGGTTCCGGAACCTCCATGCTCCCCACTTCTCACTTCAAGCAATGGGCTGCTGGCGGAACTTCAAGCGGCGGCCAAGGGAAATCGGTGAACCCTTGCCGACTT
>PLFY01000193.1 GCA_003138365.1 Acidobacteriaceae bacterium | reverse complement strand
CTCAGCGGCTAAAGCCCCATTGATTCCTGAGGCTTTATGGCACGACTAAAGTCGTGCCCTTTCAAAACCAGACTTCCACCACAGGCTGGTAGAGCCTCCTCTCTCATCGATGCCGCATGAAGTTCGATCAGAACCCTCATCAAGGCCTTGTTTTGATTGTCCAGAGCTTCGACACCCACCGAGTACTTGCTGGTCCAGGTGATCAAGGCCATGAGACATCTCCCGCTGAATCTTGTCCGGCACTGGGAAAGCATGGGTCAAATTGCAAGAATGGCGAGCGGAGAATAGGGGTCGCGAAGGCTTGTACGGGAAGAATTGGATGCTTCCCGGATTGGGAGACGGAATTCATTCCGGGAAATGCAAGAACCCGCTTCAACCCCGCCGTTCGATTGAACCATTTCATTGCCAAGCCCGCCGATAGAGTTTCTGTAGGCTCTTTCACAATGTCTGCGCGAGCAGGCTATTAAAAAAGGCTAATGAACACCTGCCCAAATGTGACTCTGGAATTGCTCCATGCAGGCCGGTGAGATGGGGTTGCACCGAGACGAACCGAAACTGCCCTGCCGGGTTGGGGGCAGAGGTTCAGCGCGACCGCAAGCGTGATTGCAAGCACGGATTGACTCGAGTTGGCGATGTCAGTCCCGACCACTCGCAAACGATCTTTCACCGACGAACGATTCCTCTGTGCATGCTGTGTTTTCCCTCGTCGCTTTGCCGCGGAACGGGACGACAAGCGGCAGGCGGCTGGCGAAAGTGCGGGGCGTGCAAAAGGAGCATGGCGTGCCGGTAACTCTGGAACAGAACGAGACGCTGAGCCTGCTTCGCTTCGAGGGCGCAATCGACATCTCTTTGGCGGCGGAGTTGAAGACGCTGCTGGTCCAGGCGCTGGGCTCAGGCTGTGAGGTGAGCGTCTCGATCGAGGCCGCCACCGATCTGGACGTGACGGCGGTGCAGTTGCTGTGGGCCGCGGCGCGCGAGGCAAAGAAGGCGGGCGTTGGATTCTCTCTCACGGAGCCGCCTTCCAGGAATATCTCCGCCACGCTGGACGAGGCGGGTCTTCAGCAGTTTCTGGTTCCAGTGGATGCCAGATAGGCAAGCGAGGCGGATGGTTGTCGATGGCAAGCAAGGCCGACCAGTTCAAGAATGCCTTTCGCGAGGAGGGCCGCGAGGTCCTGGTCGATCTGGAGTCGGCGTTGCTGGAGCTGAACAGCAACCGCGGCGATCTGGAGCTTGTGGGCCGCATCTTCCGCGCTCTGCACACCATCAAGGGTTCGGGAGCCATGTTCGGCTTCGAGGATCTTGCCACCTTCACGCACAATCTGGAGACGGCCTTCGACGAGGTGCGCAATGGGCGGCTCGCGATCAGCCCGGAGTTGATTGACCTGACCCTCTCGGCGCTGGATCAGATCCGCGCCATGCTCGAAGAAGGCGCAGGCGGGGCAGCGCCGGCCGATCCGGATGCCTGCGCCCAGATTCTTGTCAAGGTGCGGCGCCTGACCGGAAAGCCGGATCACGCCGCGGTCAAAGGAGAGACCAGGCCAGTCAAGGCCGGCTCTGAAACGGGTTCCGTGCCGGCCGCGGGCCAGGCGCGGGAGTGGCGGATCCGCTTTGCTCCCGGACCGGAGTTCATGTTGAACGGCGCCAATCCGTTGCTGCTGGTGCGCGAGCTGCGGCAGATGGGAGGCCTCTCGGTCAGAGCCAGCATGGCCGCCGTTCCGCCCCTCGGCGAGCTGGACCCGGAGCGCTGCTACGTCTGCTGGGAGATGGTTCTGGTCACCTCCGCGGGCCGCGATGCGATTCGCGATGTCTTCATCTTCGTCGAGGACTCGTGCGAACTGGCCATCGAACCGGGCGCGGCTGCGGAGATTGCGGAGGCGAGGCCGGCCAGCGAGGCCGACCTGACAGCCAGGACGCTTGCCGAGGAGCGCTCTCAGGCTGGAGGCCGCCGCACCTACGACAAGCCCGACAACGCCTCGAGCCTGCGCGTGCCCGCCGCCAAGCTGGATCAGTTTGTGGATCTGGTGGGCGAACTGGTGACGGTGCAGGCCCGGCTGAGCGTGCTGGCCGCGCGGCACGACGATCCCGAGGTCGCGGCGGTCTCCGAAGAGATCGAGAGGCTGACTTCCTCGTTGCGCGAGAACTCGATGAACATCCGCATGATGCCCATCCGCGCCACCTTTGAGAAGTTCCGCCGCCTGGTCCACGATCTGGCGCGCGATCTCGGCAAGAGCGTCGAGCTGACCATCGAGGGCGCGGATACGGAGCTGGATAAGACGGTCATCGATCAATTGAGCGATCCGCTGATGCATCTGATCCGCAACAGCATGGACCATGGCATCGAGCCGCCTGAAGTGCGTGCCGTGCGCGGCAAGCCGGCGACGGCGGTGATTCATCTAGCCGCGCGGCACTCCGGGGCCAGCGTGCTGATTGCGGTCTCCGACGATGGCGGCGGCATCGACGCCGATGCCGTGCGCAGCCGCGCCATCGAGCGGGGCCTGACGGCCGAGGGCGCGCAGCTCAGCGAGCAGGAGATATTCGCCTTCATCTTTCAGCCGGGCTTCTCGACGGCCAAGCAGGTTTCCGATGTGAGCGGACGCGGCGTGGGCATGGACGTGGTGCGGCAGCGGGTGGATAGCCTGCGGGGATCGATCGATGTGGCCAGCAAGCCTGGTCTGGGAACCACGGTGACGCTGCGCCTGCCGCTGACCTTGGCCATCATCGACGGACTCCTGGTGAGCATTGGCGATGCCTCCTTTGTACTGCCGCTGGCCAACACCCAGGAGTGCATTGAGCTGACGCGGGCCGACGTAGAGGCGGCCAACGGCAAGCACCTGGCCAACGTGCGCGGCGAACTGATCCCGTACATCCGCCTGCGCGAGTACTTCAACATCCGCACTCCCCGGCCGGAGATCGAGCAGATCATGATCGTCGAGACCGAGGCCGGGCGCTACGGCTTTGTTGTGGACGTGGTGCTGGGCGATTGCCAGACGGTGATCAAGAACCTGGGCCGCTTCTACCGTCACGTGCAGGTGGTCAGCGGGGCAACCATTCTGGGCAACGGAACGGTGGCGTTGATTCTCGATCCGGAGCGTCTGGCGCAGGACGCGGTGCGCGCCATCGCGCACAGCGCGCGCGGACGTCCGCCGGCGTCGATTGCGGCTGCCGCCAAGCGGGACCTGCGGGAGGGAAATGCCGCGCAGCAAAGGGCCATGTGAACCTTCGTCGGTGCTGGAGCGAGTGCCAGCGCCCGTCAAATAGCGATTCAACCAGCTTGAGTCTCGTGGTTCTCGGGTTCCATGCCGGCGAAGAAACGATTCGACGGATCGTGGATTTTGGAGAACGAATTCAGGCGAAAGAGGAGGGGCGGATTTCATGGCGACTACATTGGTAAGCGAAGGCCGGAAGCTGCATGGCGCGGGCTCCGGAAACGGCGGCAACGGTCACGACGGAAACGGACACGGCGTCCGCGACCGGGTGAGCGAAAACGCGCATCGGGCCGAAGAAGACGACTCGATGCTGGTGTTGCAGGAGATCATGCGCCTGGTGGACGCCTCCAAGGAGGGGCGGCTCAACGAGCGCGGCAAGGCAACCCTGTTCAACGATACAAATCGCGAGATCATTCAGGGAGTCAACGAGATGCTGGACGCGATTCTATTGCCCATCGGCGAGGGCAACCGCGTACTGGCGCAGATTTCAGGCGGCAAGATCGACGAATTGATCACGCAGAACTACCAGGGCGACCACGAGAAGATGAAGCTGGCCGTCAATAATGTGGCTCAGGTTCTGCAGGGGCTGCAAAGGGAGATGGCGCGGCTGATTGATGCCTCCAAGGAGGGACAACTCTCCGACCGCGGCAAGCCGGAGCAGTTCCAGGGCGCATTTGCCGAGATCGTGCGCGGCGTCAACACCATGCTGGACGCCATCCTTCTGCCCATCGGCGAGGGCAACCGCATCCTGGCGCAGGTTTCCAACGGCAAGATCGACGAATTGATTGCCGCGACTTACAAGGGCGACCACGAGAAGATGAAGCAGGCAATCAACAATGTCGCCGTCGTGTTGCAAGGGCTTCAGAAGGAACTGGGGCGGTTGACCGACGCTGCCAAAGAAGGCCACCTCGCCGAGCGCGGCAAGCACGATCAGTTCAAGGGAGCCTACGCGGAGATTGTGCGCGGAGTAAACGGCATTCTCGACGCCGTGATTGCACCGTTGAATGTAGCGGCGAATTACGTCGATCGCATCAGCCGGGGCGACATTCCGGCCAAGATCACGGACAGCTACAACGGCGACTTCAATGTTT